>JAEEXS010000001.1 GCA_016287855.1 Clostridia bacterium | reverse complement strand
AAATTTTAAGTTTGACTATAAAAAGATTTTTGGAAATGTGGGAAAGTTCTTGATTAAAGAATTAAGAAGTAATATTGGCTTAGCAATACAAGTTATTTTAATAGCACTAATTATAGGGCTTTTAGATAATTTAAAATCTTCCTTTTCATCCGAAGGGGTAAGCCAAATTGCATTTTATGTCTGCTACGTTTTACTAATAACCTTACTTTTGGCGAGCTTTACAAATATATATAATATTGCAAAAGATTTTATTGAAGAGATAAGCAAGTTTATGAACGTTTTAACTCCTATTATTGTAGGGCTAATAGCTTCTACTGGAGGAATTGCAACAACTTCATTAATATATCCAGTTATTGCATTCTTTTCTCAGTTTATAACATTATTTGTGAGTAAGGTTTTATTACCAGTTTCAATGATATGTTTTGCACTTGGAATAGTAAATAATATTTCTAAAAGAGTTTCAGTTTCTAAGGTAGAAGGCTTTTTGAAGTCTTTATCTATTTGGGCTTTAGGTATAATTTTAACACTGTTTGTTGGAATAGTATCTTTAGAGGGAACGGTGGCCTCTACCGTAGATGGGGTAACGGTAAAGACTGCAAAATTTTTGTTTTCAGGAGGAATTCCGGTAGTTGGGAAATTACTTGGAGATTCTGTGGATACTATTTTAGGTAGCACTCTAATAATGAAAGATGCTATTGGATTTGTGGGAATTACAGTCATTTTTGGCCTAGCTTTAGTCCCGATTATAAAAGTTTTAACTGTTGTCCTTGTATATTTTGTTACAGGTGCGGTTATAGAGCCATTTGCAGATAGTCGAATTTGTAAGTGTTTAAATAGCATGAAAGATGCTGGAGGTATTATTTTAGGAATGTTGGTCACAGTTCTAGTTATGTTTGTTATTGGAACTGTAATGTTGCTTAAGATTACTAATTCGGTTGCTATGTATAGGTGATACGGAGGTTGACTATGGATTTAATAAATAATTGGATAAGTTGTATATTGGCAGGAGTTGTTTTAATTGGCTTAATTGAGGTTATTGTGCCAGAGGGGGAAATAAAGAAATTTGTATTTTTAATTACTGGGGTGATATTAAGTATAATTATTTCAACTCCAATTATTAAGCTTTTTGCAAGTGACTTTTCGCTTGATGAGATTTTTGATATAGACATACCGGAAGAAAGTTTTTATTACATAGATACTTTAAGAGCAGCGGTAGACAGGCAAAATGAGATTTTAGAAGAGGTTTTTTCAAAAAATGTGGTGGATAAATTTAATGGAATGTATAAAGATATGCAAATTGAGGAATGTAAAATATTATTTTCACATGATGAGAACGGGAAAATCATTGAAGTTAAAGAAGTGGCGGTAAAAACTCATGGAAAAGTACAAGATATGGCACTCTTAAAGAAGCGAGTGGCAGATATTTGTGAAGTGGATAATGAAAAGGTAAAGGTGGGGTAAAGATGAGAACAGTTTTTATTAATTTGAAGGACAAGTTTTTTAGTCCAAACTGTAGGAGAAAAAATATTGAGAATTTGGTTATATTTTTGGTGGGAGTTGTCATAGTAATTATTACTGGAAGTTATATTTTTGGAAACAATGAAGATAAAAAGGTAGTAGAGAGTAGTACTAATAATATTTTTGATGCAGAATTATTTGAAAATAAGCTTGCTAAAATTCTTTCGGAGATAAAGGGAGCAGGAAATGTTAAGGTTATGGTTTCGTACCATACCGGTATAGAAACGGTTCCACTTTCAGATACGAAGGATAGTAATACTGTTACGGAGGAAAATGATACAGGAAGAGTTAGAAAAACGGAGCAAAGTAGTGTTGAAACTAGTATTATTTTTAATCAAGAAAAAAGTGGAAATAAGATACCATATATTTCTAAAACTATTATGCCTGTTGTGGAAGGGGTTATTGTTACTTGCGATGGCGGAGGTGATGAGACGGTTAGAGCTAATATGATTAAAGCAGTTACGGTTATAACTGGAATTTCAGCAGATAAAGTGCAGGTTTTTCCTAAAAAGAATAAATAGATTTAAATGAGGTGAAGGTGATGCTTTTGGTAAGAAAAAAACATATTTTGGCTGGAGTCCTAGGGGTAGCATTAGTTACAGCTGGGATAATTAATTATGGAAATCAACCTGGGATAGAGGTAAGTGGAGATATTGTTCCGAATACTGGGGAGGCGTCGTCTGTTTCCGAAGTGGTTGGAAACTTGGAGGTGACTAGTCCTAGTAATATTGGAGACGCGTATTTTGTTTCTGCAAAGCTTGAGAGAGATAGGACTTATGGGGAACAGATTGAAATTCAAGAAAATATTTTATATAACGAGAAATCTGATGATAATATGAAGAAAATTGCTCAAGAGCAAATAAATCATATTTCTAATAATTTGAATAAAGAAATGAGTATAGAAACTTTACTTAAGGCAAAGGGTTTTGATGATACGGTTGCTATTATAAACGACGATAGTGTTAATGTTGTGGTGAAATCGATGGAGGAGCTTGGAATTGCAGAGGTTGCTCAAATTCAAAATATTGTTATGAGAGAATCAGGTGCAAGTGCGGAGAATATACATATTGTGACAAAGAACTAGCAAAAAATAATAAAAAGTGGTTACTAATTAAGTTAAGGTAACCACTTTTTTGTTGGCTTATTATTGTACTTATAAAAAAATGCATATTGACTTTTGGCAAATATTTTGTAAAAATAATCTCGTAGAATAAACAATAGAGGAGGAATATTTATGAGTAATCCGCTTAATAACCCACTTTTAATTATATTAGCTGGGGTGTTGGTCTATGTGCCGATAATTCTGGGACTAATAGAGGTGCTTATTTTAATATGGGTTTTGATTTTAACCTTAATGATTAAGATTACTAAGAATGAAGAAAAAAAGGTTAAATTGGAAAATCAACGAAAAAAAGAATTAAAAGATGCGTTATATTTAATAATTGGAATAGTAGTGTTTGTTGTTATAAGATTCATTATACTTCTTATTTCAGGTCTTATTCTTGTTGGGAAAGCTGGCGGGGTATAATATTTATTTACAGCAAAATCAGGTGAACCCTATCAATGAGTGGGAGCTGTAAAGTCAAAAGGTAGAGATCTAGGTCTTTACCTTTTATTTTTTATAGGGTGAAGCATAAATTATATGAAAATGGCTTAATATTCCTATATTACCGAGATTTACATAAAGGCTAAATAGATATCAAATTGAAAACTTATATAGAGGTGTAGTACATATGAAAAAAATCTATATAAGTTTTTTGTTTGTTATTTTTTTATTGTTTTCAACAGCCAGTGCAGTTGATGTTAGGGTTAATTTTAGTAAAATTAATATGCCGGAAGAACCTATAATTGTAAATAATAGGACTTTACTTCCGCTTAGAATTATAGCAGAGATATTTGATTGCAATGTGGGATGGGATCCGAATGGTATTGTTACTGTAGATAATGGAGAAGATAATATAGTTTTAACACTGAACTCGAATAAGGTTATTGTTAATGAAGTAGAGGAAGAAATTGATACGTTTCCGGTATTAAAAAATTCTACAACTATGGTACCAATTAAATTTTTGGAAGATTATATAGATGCTAAGATAGAGTGGTATCAAGATACGGAGATTGTTAATATTGTAATTGAAGATGATGCAATCATGGAAAGAGCACAAAATGTTAGTAGAAGTTATGATAGAAGGAGTAAATATCCTAAAGCAGTAAATAAGATAGTTGTAGTTGATGCAGGACATGGGGGAACAGAAGTTGGTGCAACTTATGGTGGAATTTATGAAAAAAATATTAATTTAAAAATTGCAAAGTATGTAAAAGATGAGTTAGAAAAGAATGGAGTTAGAGTTTATATGACAAGGACTGAAGACGTTACGACTACTTTAGCTTCAAGAACTACTTTAGCGAATTATTTGAATGCAGATTTGTTTGTTAGCGTGCATAATAATGCAATGCCTAACAAAACTTCTATAAAAGGTACAGAAGTTTTATATCCTACAAGTAGTATAGTAAAAAATGGAATTACTGCATATAGTTTGGCACAAAAGTTACAACAAGTTGTAAGTACAGAAGCGGGGACATATAACAAGGGTGTAATAAATAGAAATAATTTATATGTATTAAATAAAACAAATATGCCAGCAGTTATAGTAGAGGTAGCGTATATGACTAACTGGAGTGATTTGCAAAAATTAAAAAATGATACTTTTTTAGAAAAAGCTGGACGTGCTATTGCAAGAGGTGTATTAGAAAGTTTTTAAATAAACAATTAAGGGCCTGCAATAATCTACACTACAGCCCTGCCTAGCAATTACACGCAAAGTTAAAAACTTCACGATACACCACACGGGAAGACCTTTGTTCGACTGATATATGCACCTTTACGAATCAATGACTCGTTAGTTAACTCTTAACAAATTTTAAGAGCTTGCTGAAGAGGGAGAGTGCTCCCTCTTTAGCAATTATACCTGCGGCACAAATATCAGTCTTAGCTCGAACATATATGATAGCTTACGATATAGGGACCTTTATTAAAAACAAATTGTAAAATAAGAGGTAAACCATATATTAAAACTACACCTGCCGCCATCATATAAGCTCTGCTCGCCGGCCAGAGAAGAATTGTATCTAATGACCTTTGACCGAAGGGTAGAAAAAACCCCTCTTGGCTCAACCATTGCAAACCCTTATGGTGTTATTGTGTGTAAAAATATTTTTATTATTCTAAGAAAAAAATGTAAATTTTTAATCCCCAACTAATATTTTTTGAGGATCTAATGGTTTGTTATCTTTATATATTTCAAAATGCAAATGCTCCGGTTCATAGTATTCAAAAGAGGAGGTATTACCTATACCACTTATTACTTGCCCTTTTTCTACTCTTTGCCCGACTTTTACCATTTCTTTAGTTGAAAGATTGGAATATATAGTTTTATAGCCATCTTTATGCGAAATAACAATTTCTATTCCCATACCTGGAGTTTCGGTAATTGAATTTATTGTGCCAGCTTCGGCTGCAAAAACTGGAGTGCCACGTTTTGCTTGAATATCTATGCCGTTGTGGGTTGTCCATTCTTTTAGTGTTTTAGAATAAATAAGTGTGTCTGGAGAATGGGAAAGTCCTATTTCTCCAGATACGGGATATGAAAATACAAGTGGCGCGTCGTTTTCCATTTCAGCTGCCTCGGTAACATCAAATGTTTGCGTTAAAATTTTAATATCTGGTTCCGTCGTGGTTACTTTTGTTATATTTTCCTTTATATTTTCTTCATATGGTGCAGATTTTTGGTTAGTAAGTTGTATTGAAAAAAATGCAACAAATATAAAGATAAGTATGCTTAAAGCTGTTATAAAGAATAATTTTTTCATAATAATTCCTCCCAAATATAATTATTGCCTAATTTCTTTTATTTATACAATGGGGGATAAAAGATTGACAGGAGTATACAATGTGGTGTATAATCACTACATAGAGCGAAAGCTCAAAAACAAGTTTATTCATTTAAAAAGAAAAAGCGAGGTCGTACCCTCGCTTTTTCTCTTGACTAACTTTAATAACATACCTCAATAAGAAGTATGTAAAAAAGTATAATCAAGAATATAATTTTAACAAGTTTATTCATATTTTTACCTCCTTTCTGTGAATATTTGGTAGCTACCATGGGGCGAATATATCACATCCAAAATGCGGATTTTGTCGAAAGATATGCACAAATAAGAAATTTTTTTACCTATTGACAAAATTTGAAAGAGGGGGTAAACTAATAATAATTAAATAAGAGGCGTTGATAAGAAGAAGTAGTAATTAATAATGCTAAAAGAGAGTTACCGGTTGGTGAGAGGTGCAAGAAAAGTTAATTATGAATACATCTTTGAGCTTTCGGCTGAAATTTTAGTAGGCTTGAACGTGGGCGTACGTTATAACGCAAAAGTATCGCTTTTGGCTGTACTTTATGAGGTAGATAATGCGAGTTATTTACGAATTAAGGTGGTATCACGAGATTTTCTCTCGTCCTTTCTAGGACGAGAGTTATTTTTTTGAAAAGAAGTAAAAGGAGGAATTTTTATGACAATTTTTGATGAATTAAAAGAAAGAGGATTGCTTGCTCAACTTACTGATGAGGAAGAAATTAAAGAATTAATTAATAATGGTAAGGCAACTTTTTATATTGGTTTTGACCCTACAGCAGATAGTCTACATGTTGGTCATTTCATGGCTTTGTGCCTTATGAAGAGACTTCAAATGGCTGGTAATAAACCTATAGCCTTAGTTGGCGGAGGAACTGGTATGATAGGCGATCCTTCTGGGAAAACAGATATGCGTAAAATGCTTACAAAGGAAGATATTGCTCACAATTGTGAATGCTTTAAGAAACAAATGAGCAAATTCATTGATTTTTCAGATGGGAAGGCTCTTATTGTAAATAATGCAGATTGGCTTTTAGACTTAAATTATGTTGAAATGCTTAGGGAGATAGGGCCTCATTTTTCTGTAAATAGAATGCTTACAGCTGAATGTTACAAACAAAGGATGGAAAGAGGTTTAACTTTCCTTGAATTTAATTACATGATAATGCAAAGCTATGATTTCTATGTTTTATTCCAAAAATATGGTTGCAATATGCAATTTGGTGGAGACGACCAATGGAGTAATATGCTTGGAGGGACTGAACTTATTCGTCGTAAACTTGGTAAAGATGCTTATGCTATGACAATTAATTTATTACTTAATTCTCAAGGAAAAAAGATGGGTAAAACTGAAAGTGGAGCAGTTTGGCTTGATCCAAATAAGACTTCTCCATTTGAGTTTTTCCAATACTGGAGAAATGTAGCAGATGATGATGTTATTAAATGCTTAAAAATGCTTACATTTTTACCTATTGAAGAAATTAAGAAAATGGAGAGTTGGGAAGGCTCTGAACTTAATAAAGCTAAAGAAATTCTCGCATTTGAACTTACAAAGCTTGTTCATGGGGAAGAAGAGGCAAATCGTGCTATGGAGAGTGCAAGATCTATATTTAGTGCAGGGGATTCTGCAGGTATGCCAACAGTAGAACTTACAGACGAAGATTTAACTGATGGGGTAATAGATATCTTAGCTATTCTTCAGAAAAGTGAGTTAGTTCCATCAAGAGGCGAAGGTAGACGTGCAATAGAGCAAGGCGGAGTTAGTGTAAACAATGATAAAATAACAGATACTAAATTGACGTTTACTAAAAAGGAACTAGAAGGCGACGGAATAATAGTAAGACGTGGTAAGAAAAACTATAAAAAGATTATTATTAAATAGAGTTATATTTTTTAAGTGATGTTCCTGGGTAGTAGTGAGATAGTATTTCTTTGTATGTACTTCCACTTTTAGCCATGGCTTCGGCACCATATTGGCTCATGCCGACACCATGGCCATACCCAGAGACATTAAATATAATTGAGTTATTTGTGAGCTCAATATTAAAATTTGTTGAACGTAATTCAAGTATATTTCTTATTTCTGTGCCAGAAAATGTCGAATTTTGTATTTTTATTTCCTTTACATGTTTCCCATTAGTCCTTGAAAGTATTTTTATTTTATCTTTTAATTTAGAAGTTGTTATTAGTTGAGTGCCTTTATAGGCATTTATTTTTTTTATAAGATCTTCATATGTAATTTCTAATGTACTATAGAAATTTTGCATTATTTCTTCTTCACCTGGGCTTTCTACGGATACAAGATATGGCTTTTTGGTTGCCCATACGTTTTCTGAATTTTCTGTAGCTCCTCCACTAGCCGAATGAAAAAAGGCTTCAATCGGCTCCCCTAAATAAGTTAATTCTTCGCCGCAGGTTTCTTCTACTGCCTCCGAAATCTTTTCATAATATTCTGAGCCAGTCGGATCTACCCACGCTTGGCAATGAGCAGAGTTATCACATATAGCATCTCCATTTTCAAGTTTTTTTATTGTATATGTCCTTGAGGCAACAGCTTGGGCTTTTAATGCTTCTAAAGAAAAGCTCATAGGCATTTCTGCGAGTAGTACTCCTTTTAAATATTCTTCTAAGTCGAGCTCAACGATATCATTTGTTTTTGAAACCGTCATAAAAATTTTTTTAGAATTATTACTAGATATATTTCCCGGGATCTCCTTGTATAATGCATATATTAAGAAAATCCCTAAAAATATGAATAAAAATTTTTTCATTTAATCGCCACCTCTCATTTCGTCTACATTTTATTCTTATTAACAATTAAATATGCAATTGACATTTTGAAAATAAAATTATATATTTATTGTGTTATACATATTGGAATTATTACTTTTTGTTTTCAACAAAAAATTAGGAGGTTAATAAATGGGAGAGGTAATTGTTATTACATCCGGTAAAGGTGGAGTTGGTAAAACTACATCTACTGCTAATATTGGTACCGGTTTAGCATTAAAAGGTAAAAAAGTAGCATTGCTTGACACAGATATTGGACTTAGAAACCTTGATGTTGTAATGGGTCTAGAAAACAGGATAGTTTATGATTTAGTTGATGTTGTAGAAGGAACTTGTAAAATAAAACAGGCATTAATTAAAGATAAACGTTATGAAGGACTATATTTATTGCCTGCTGCTCAAACAAAGGACAAGAATGCTGTTAAGCCTGAACAAATGAAAAAGCTTTGTAAAGAGCTAAAAAAAGATTTTGACTATATAATTGTAGATTGCCCAGCTGGTATTGAGCAAGGTTTCAAAAATGCAATTTCTGGAGCAGATAGAGCTATAGTTGTAACAACACCTGAAGTTTCTGCTGTAAGGGATGCAGATAGAATTATAGGGTTACTTGAAGCTAACGAGCTTAGAGAACCTAAACTTTTACTAAATAGAGTAAGAGACGATATGGTAAAACGTGGCGATATGATGAGTACTGAAGATGTGCTTGAAATATTAGCTATTGATTTAATTGGTGTTGTACCAGATGATCAAAGCATAATTGTTGCTACTAACAAAGGAGAGCCAGCTGTTACAGATAATAAGTCTAACGCAGGGCACGCATATAGAAATATTGTAAGAAGAATTATGGGTGAAGATGTACCTTTTGATGACGGTAAGAAAAAGAGTATTTTTGAAAAGATAAAATCATTACTAACGAAAAAGAAAGAAGAAAATTAGTGGAATGGGATGACTAAGTTGTCATGCCGTAAATCCTGCAATGCTTAAATTGAAGGGAGTGTATCTTGTGTTTGACAGTATTTTTAAATTTTTTAGAAAAGAAGAGAAATCAAAAGATTTAGCTAAAGAAAGATTAAAATTAGTTTTAATACATGATAAAGCGAATGTTTCACCTCAGTTTTTAGAGATGGTTAAAGGTGAGATAATAAAGGTTATAAAGAAGTACATGGAAATAGATGAGGAGGCTTTAGATATTCAGCTTACTAAAGTCAAGAGCGATGAAGGTGATAGGATTGTTCCTCAACTTGTTGCGAATATCCCTATTATAAATGTAAAATCAACTGATGTTGAAAAGATAAAGGTTAATACCGAAGAAGAGAAAAAGGAAGAAAAAGTAGAGGTAAGTAGCGAGAAAGATGAGAAGGTTGAAAAACCTAAAAAAGCTATACCTAAAAAGCCGGTAAAAAAATAATGTAAATTGAAGGGATATTCTTTATAAATAGGATATCCTTTTGTGCTTTTTAGATAAAGGAGTAAAGAATGAAATTTTGGAAGGTTATAAAGAGTAGAGAATTTAAGATAATATTGGTCGTTTTATTAATTCTTGTTATTGGGCTAATTGAACTTGGGAGCGCCTCGTATTTATCTGATTTGAATTATTCAAATATTAAAAAACAGATAATTGCGGTTATTATTGGTACTATAGCTTGCGGAATAGCGCTTAGTATAGATTATGAATTGTATTCTAAATTTTGGTATGTGTTTTATGCTGTTTGTTTAGTAATGCTTGTTCTAGTTTTGTTTACTGAAGCTAGGAATAATGCGCGAAGTTGGTTCCAATTTTTCAATGGAAGAATTGCGTTTCAACCATCAGAAATAACAAAAATAGTTTTAATATTGGCTATGGCAGAAATGCTTACAGATTTAAAAAAGAATGTATTAAGTGCAAAAGACACTTTTATAAGAGTGATGGTTATCGCTGGAGTTATGGCTGTTCCTATTTTCCTAATATTAAAGCAACCGGATTTTGGTACGGCAATGGTTATTGTGGCAGCATTAGTTGCAATGGTATTTGTTTGGGGAATTGATTATAAATATATACGCTATGGTATTATAGCAGCTTTAATTATAGCACCACTTACATATTTTGTTTTTTTATCACCTGTTCAAAAGAACAGAATAAACGTGTTTTTTAATCCAGATTTGGATCCACAAGGAGCGGGGTATCATGTTATTCAGTCAAAACTTGCGGTAGGAGCTGGTGGATTCTCTGGAATGGGGTTATATAATGGAATACAAACTCAACGTGGCTATTTGTTTGCCCAGACTACAGACTTTATTTTTGCAGCAATTGCTGAAGAAATGGGATTTATTGTAGCAACTATATTAATTGTTTTATTAATTTTATTGGTAATTAATTCGCTTATGATAGCGAAAGATGCTAGAGATGAAGAGGGAAGATTAATTGCGGTAGGGCTTGCGACTATGTTCGCATTTCATATATTTATTAATGTTGGAATGACCATGGGTTTAGCACCAATTACTGGTATTCCGTTGCCATTTGTAAGTTATGGCGGAAGTTCAATGCTTACAAATATGGTGTCACTTGGAATATTACTTGGTATTTCTATAAGAAAAACTGGTTTGAGATTTTAAATTTTAGAAAGGAACGTGATAAAGATGAAAGATACTGAAATTGAAAGGAAGTTTCTATTGGATATTAATAATATCCCATATGATTTCTCAAAATTGGCTAAAAAGACTATTGAGCAGGGATATATTATATATAAACCTGAGATTAGAGTGCGTTCCATTTCTGGTGAAGATTATGTTATGACTATAAAAGCAAATACTGATGACGCAACTGTTAGAAAAGAGCTTGAGTTTAAGATTTCTAAGGAAGCATATTCAAAACTAATGGCAAGAAAGGATATTCAAAAAATCCAAAAAGATAGATATCTTGTTAATGAAGGTAACAATAAGTATGAAATAGATATTTTTGATGGAGATTTGAAAGGCCTTGCTTGTCTTGAAGTAGAGTTCCCTTCTAAAGAGGAAGCGGATAGATTTGTTGCACCAAGCTGGGTAATAAAAGAAGTTACAGAAGATGAGAGATATAGAAATAATTCATTAGCTAGAAATAATCTTCCATTAGAATTTACGAGGAGATATTAGATATGAAATTTTCTCTTACTGAGCCAATAAGATATGTAAAAGGAGTAGGCCCTCAAAAGGAAAAGCTATTTAATACTTTGGGGGTATATACATTAAATGATTTAATATATTATTTCCCACGAGACTATGAAGATAGGACTAAAAAGAAACAGATTATTGAACTGCTTGATGGAGAGAGAGTAGCATTTGATGCGACTGTTAATGGGAATGTTTCCATAGTTTCTATTAGGGGAAATATGAAAATGTTAAAAACCACAGTTGTAGATTCAACTGGGTCGGTTAGCTTGACCTGGTTTAATGCAATTTATGTGAAAAGTGCTTTAAAACCCGGTAGAACGTATACTTTTTTTGGGCAGGTAAAGAGGAATGTCAACAAGATAGAAATGATAAATCCGGTTTTTGAGGAATGTGGGAGTGATAAAAATACAGGTAAAATATTGGCTATATATCCTTCAACTTCCGGGTTAACGCAAAATACGATTAGAAGTGTTATGCAAGAGACATTTAATAGTTTAGGAGATAAATTTGATGAGTTTTTGCCAGAAAGTATAAGATTAAATAACAATTTAGTCGATATAAATAATGCCTTGTATTATATACACTTTCCTGATGATGAGGAAAGTTATATTGAGGCAAGAAGAAGGTTGGTTTTTGATGAACTACTTTTACTACAACTAGGACTTATGCAACTCAAATATAGTAAAGATTATAATAAAGTTGGAATAAAATTTTTTGTCTCGGACGAAGTAAATAAATTTATAAATAATTTGCCATTTAAACTTACCAATGCTCAAAATAAAGTTGTTGAGACGATTCTTGAAGATATGCAAAGCACAAAACCTATGAATAGGTTGGTTCAAGGAGATGTAGGTAGTGGTAAGACAATTGTTGCAGCGATAGCTATGTTTAATGCTGTTAAAAATGGGTATCAAGCTGTAATGATGGCACCGACTGGGATTCTTGCGGAGCAACATTTTAATAGTTTTAAAGAGCTTTTTAGTGAATACAATATAAACGTTGAATTGTTATCTGGAGGAATGACAGCAAAGCAAAAGAAACTTGCCAAGGAACGTATTAGTTCTGGAGAGGCTAATATTGTTATTGGTACTCATGCATTACTTGAAGATGATGTTGTGTTTAAAAATCTTGGCTTTATAGTCACTGACGAACAGCATCGATTTGGGGTTAAGCAACGTAGTAAACTTACCGAGAAAGGAGAAAATCCTGATACTTTGGTAATGACTGCAACGCCAATCCCAAGAACACTTGCTTTAATATTATATGGTGATTTAGATATTTCAATAATAGACGAATTGCCACCTAATAGGAAGCCGGTAGAGACCTTTTTAATAGGCGAGAAATTGCAAGATAGGTTAAATTCTTTTGTTAGCAAGGAAATTGACGCAGGTAGGCAGGTTTATGTAGTTTGTCCTTTAATAGAGGAAGATGAAGAAAAAATAGATCTTCAGGATAAACCTAAACTAAAAACTGTCATGGAAGTAGCAGAAGAATACAAAAAAGTTTTTCCAAATTATAAGATAGAGTTTCTACATGGACAAATGAAGCAGTCTCAAAAAGATGAGATAATGCTTAAGTTTAAAAATCATGAAATAGATATTTTGGTATCTACTACTGTTATTGAAGTAGGTGTTAATGTACCAAATGCAACTTTGATGATTATAGAAAATGCTGAAAGATTTGGTTTAGCAGCACTTCACCAATTAAGAGGTAGAGTAGGGCGTGGAGATGAAAAGTCTTATTGCATATTAAAATGTTATTCATTTAGTGATAATACTAAAGAGAGAATGAATATAATGACTAAGACGAATGATGGTTTTAAAATTGCCGAAAAAGATTTGGAAATTCGTGGGCCGGGAGAGTTTTTGGGAGTGCGCCAACACGGATTACCAGAGTTTAAAATTGCAAATATATTTGCAGATAATTTGGTTTTAGAAGAAACTTCTAAAGTGGCAAAAGATATTTTCTCAAATAGGAGAGATGATATAAATTATAAGAGTTTATTTGATAAAGTAAACTCAAAGTTTAGTGAAATTACACTATAGAAAAAGTTAAAAGGGTATGGTGGTAAAATGGAACAGCTCAAGATTTTGATGGTTTCAGCAGAGGTTGAACCTTTTGCAAAGACAGGAGGGCTAGCAGATGTTGCAGGCTCTTTACCCAAAGCATTAAAGGCAATGGGACATGATGTTAGAATAGTTATGCCGAGATATCAATGTATATCTGCAAAAATGAGTTATTTAACTGATTTTTCAGTAGATATGCTAGGTCATGAAGAAACTGCGATTGTTCGTGAAGGTTCTCTTAATTTTGATGAAGATGGAGAGGCATATTCTATTCCAGTTTATTTTGTAGATAGCTATCATTATTTTGATAGACCTAACATATATTGTTATGGAGATGATGCAGATAGATTTTGTTTCTTTGATAAAGCAGTCTTAAAAATGCTTCCTAAGATTGGTTTTAGACCTGATGTAATTCATTGCAATGACTGGCAAACTGGTCCTATACCACTATATTTAAGAGATTTATATAATGAAGATGCCTTTTATAATCAAATAGGAACTTTGTATACAATTCATAATCTTCAATACCAAGGAAATTTTGGTAAGGGAGTTTTACCGGTAATGGGATTAGGAGACGAATATTTTGCATCAGATAAATTAGAGTTTTATGGGCAAGTAAATTTTATGAAGTCAGGTATTCTATATTCTGAAGTAGTAAACACAGTTAGTAGGACTTATGTTGAAGAAATAAAAACAGAAGAATATGGAGAAAGAATGGAGGGTCTCCTTAGAACAAAAACCGACCTATACGGAATTGTAAATGGTATAGATGTCAAATTATATGACCCTGCATCAGACGATAGAATATACAAGAAATTTGACGTTAATACGTTCCATAATAAATCTATAAATAAGAGAGAATTACAATTGGATTTAGGATTACCTACGGCTAATGCTCCAATAATAAGCATGGTAACAAGAATTTGTGATCAAAAAGGTTTTGAACTTATAGCTCAAATATTACCAGACTTACTTAGCACAGATATCCAATTTGTTGTATTGGGTCTAGGGGATCCATATTATGAGAATTTATTTAAAGATTATGCTAAACAATATCCTAATAAATTCTCTGCTAATATTGAATTTAACGATACATTAGCTCATAAAATTTATGCCGGTTCAGATATGTTCTTAATGCCATCTAAATTTGAGCCTTGTGGTTTAGGCCAATTAATAGCTTTTAGATATGGAACCGTACCTATAGTAAGGCAAACCGGAGGTCTTGCAGACACGGTAGAAGACTTTAAGGTAGAAGAAGAGGTGGGAAATGGTTTCTCATTTAAACCATATAATGCTAGAACTCTTATGAAAACATTGGTTAGAGCTGTATCGGTTTATAAAAATATGCCAGATGTTTGGGAAGATATTGCAAAGCGTGGTATGAGTCAAGATTTTTCATGGAAAAATGTATCGAAACATTACATAAATTTGTACAAAAAGGTAATAGATAAAGTGTTTTAAATGGCTTTTTTCCTTGAAATCATGCGATATTTATGATAAAATTATATTAATAGGAAAATAAATTCCTGCGATGTACGTGTGATAGGGTTATTTCGAACCAACACAATTTATATGGGATTCTTAACTTTATATATCGATTGTAGGCCCTCGTTGAAAAACGGAATGGGAAACGTGAAATATATAAGACGAAACCCACCTGCTTACGCAGGCTCGGAAATAGCTCTAATAAACGGCATAGGCGGGAATTTTTTTGTGTCAAAAATATTTACATAATCATACTATGATAATAGGTGATGGTTATGGAATATATTGTTTTATGGGTTTTAGCATTATTTGGTTTATGGTCGCTTATATACAATATTTTAGATAGTTTTAATAATGCCAATAAAGAGGAAATATTCGATGTGATTTTAGATGCTAATACCAAAGAAGATTCTATTCAAAGTATAGTAAATCAGTTAAGTAGGCTAGGTATGATTAGAAAAATAAAAATTTTAACAGAAGGCTCAACAGAAAGTACAAAAAAAGTAATAGAAGAGATTCAAAAAAATAATCGCAAAGTTACATTAGAATAATACATAAGACAAAAAAATGACTTAAGGATTTTACCTTAAGTCATTTATATTTTTTAGTTTCCTTTTGCAATTTCAACTAATTTCTTGAAGCCTTCAGCATCACTAATAGCTATTTCAGATAACATTTTTCTGTTTATATCAACTCCAGCTTTTTTAAGACCTGAAATAAATTTGCTGTAAGACATTCCATTCATTCTAGTTGCAGCATTGATTCTAGCTATCCAAAGTTGTCTAAAATCTCTCTTCTTTAATCTTCTTCCAACGTAAGCATAGTTTAATGATTTCATTACAGCTTGGTTGGCCATTCTAAATCTTACACTTTTTGCGCCAAAGTAGCCTTTAGCAGCTTTTAAAACTTTTTTATGTCTGGAACGAGTAATCATTCCTGTTTTAACTCTTGCCATTTTATATTCCTCCTAACAATTTACTAAATTATGCATATGGTAACATTTTCTTGATAGCATCGATGTTTGTTTCATCAGCATATCCCATTTTCCTTAAAGATCTCATTCTCTTAGAAGGTTTACCATTTAATAAATGTCTTCTATTTGCTTTAGCTCTTTTAACCAAGCCTGTTTTTGTAAATGAAAATCTCTTTGCAGCACTTCTGCGAGTTTTAATTTTTGGCATTTTAAATCCCCCTATCTTTACTATTTAACAACACAAGAAATTACTAGTTTCAAAATATTGTCGTATTTATATTAATAATTAAAAATTATTATTAACCAACTTTAGGCACTACAAGCATTGTCATATTTCTTCCTTCAAGTTTAGGTTCTTTTTCAACAACTCCGTAATCTTCTAGAGCGTCTTTAAATCTTAGTAAAACTTTTTCTCCTAGTTCAGAATAACTTGCTTCTCTACCTTTAAAACGCAAAGTAATTTTTACTTTATTACCAGCTTTTAAGAATGAAATAGCATTTTTCGCTTTAAATTCGAAGTCGTGCTGGTCGATATTAGGAGAAATTCTAATTTCTTTAATTTCTATAGTTTTTTGTTTTTTCTTAGCTTCTTTCTCTCTTTTCATTTCTTCGAATTTGTACTTCCCATAGTCCATAACTTTACAAACAGGTGGTACAGCAGTAGGAGCAATCATAACTAAATCTAACTCATTTTCATCAGCAATTTTTAAAGCTTCAGAAGGCTCCATAACGCCTAGCATATCCCCATTTGGACCAATTACTCTAATTTCTTTACATTTGATTTCCTCGTTGATTTTGGTTTCTTCTTTTATAGCAAATCCCTCCCTAAAAAATAATGGACTAACTTTTAGAAGTTAATCCACAACAAATAAACACAGTTATTTTTAACCAACCAAAACGAAATTCGGTAGGTGAGAAGTGGATAACTTCTTCTTTACTTCAAATATATTATCACGAGAGTTAAAATTTGTCAATAGCTTCTTAGAAAATATTAGTTTCAGGAGAAAAATCCGGAATAAAACTTTCTTTTGCAGTATCGCCTTCTTGAATAAACGCATTTTCTATACCAAGAGAAAGCGCAAAATCAATAACTTCATCATACTCTTCGTTAGTAACTTTTCTATTTATTTCCGGGTATTTGGAAACATGGGGAAGAGGAGTATATTGATTCATTATGCTAATATATATTTTATCTCTAAATAAATCATAAACATGAGATATTACGTCTTTAGAGTCGTCTAATAGTCCAGGGAGTATAAGATGTCTAACAATCATTCCTCTTTTTATAATTCCAGCTTCGTCTAAAGAGAACTCACCAACTTGCCTAAACATTTCTTGTAATGCGTTGGTTGTAAATTCAAAATAATTAGATACATTAGAATATTTTTTAGCAAGAGCATTAGAAAAGTATTTAAAATCAGGCAAATATACATCAATATAGCCATCTAACAACTTAAGAGTATCGACATTTTCGTAGCCACTTGAGTTATATACTATTGGAATAGTTAAACCACTTTCTTTTGCGATTTTTAACGCAGATATTATTTGAGGAACGAAGTGAGTAGGGGTTACAAGGTTTATATTGTGAGCATTTTTATCTTGAAGAGTTAAAAATATATCTGCAAGTTTTTCGATAGAAATTTCTTTTCCACTATTTTTATGGCTTAAATCATAATTTTGACAAAATACACATTTTAGAGGGCAGCCAGAAAAGAAAACCGTGCCAGAACCATTTTCGCCGGAAATACAAGGCTCTTCCCAAAAGTGAAGAGAAGCACGAGCAATTTTTAGTGTATTTGTTACACCACAAGCACCTGTTTTTGACTCTCTATTTATATTGCAATTTTTAGGGCAAAGATTACAATTCATTTTTATCACCGAAAAGAGTATAATTTAAAATCTTTATAAATGCAATATTATTTTAGTATATAAAATCATTAAATAGTAATGAAATAATTTCAAAGTGACGATATTCTAGTGGGTGATATTTTATGGTGAAGAATAAAAAATTAAATAACGGGTTTTCATTGGTTGAGCTAGTAATAGTGATAGCGATAATAGCAATTATAATACTTATAGGAACTGTTGCTTATGGTGCAATACAAGAAGGAGTGAAGGTAAGGTCAGACAAAGCAACTTGTGCAGAAATAGGCAAGGCTTTAACTGTGCGAGAGGCTGATTTAGATAAATCAAAAGGAATAGCTTTATATCCAACAGTAGTAAGATATGATGATTTAGAAGAGGTAGAACACTATGTTAAAAAAGGGTTAATTCCTCAATCAATGCCAGATGGAACATATATAGTTACTGCAATTCAAACTCAAACAGGTAAAAAGATAATAGTTGGAATAGGTAAAGATGGTCAAGAAATATCTAATAGTGTATATAGAAATAGAAATCATGCAGGTTGGGCTTGGAGCGAAGAAAAGGAAATAAAGGAATTTATAAAAGAAAATAATCAGATATTTTCAACAGCCCAAACAATAGAGGGCTTAACGGAAGAAGAGGATAGTAGTATAGTTGCTATAATGGAAAATAGTGATGTGGCAGTTGGAAGTTATATAGATTATACAGGAGGAAGTTATACAGGCAAGTGGGTAGTATTGAGAAATAATGGGGGCACAATAGAGATAATAAGTAAAGAAAGTGTAGGAGATTTAACTTTAAGCGGGGCAGATGCTTATATAAATTATGTAAAAATATTGAATGATGAATGTAAAGCGTATGTAAATAGCAAATATGCAAGTAAAGGTAGATGTTTAGGTGCAACGAGTAGTAGTTTAGATCAGGTAGATACGAGCCAGTATCCATTAACATTTGCAGCAGCAAGAGAAAGAATATTCCCATATCATGATACATATTATACGAGTGACCAAACAATAATACAAAGTAATTCAGCATTAAAACATAGTACAGGGTATGTTTGGGTTGCTTCAAGATTCCTTCAACCAGGGAATGGATGTTCTGTTTTCAATGCTTGTAGGATGTATAAAAACGGTAGTACAGCGGATTGGGCTGCTTTATATAGAGCATATAACGATAATAGTACGGCTGATGCAAGTGGTACATATGGTTTAAGACCTGTAATAACATTAAAATCCAGAATAAAGATAGTAGGTGGAAGCGGAACATCAGATGTTCCATATACAATAGGAATTTAGTTAATAGAGAATTGAATTAATTGGTGGTACAAAAAAATGAGGATCGCAATCCTCATTTTTTATATCCAATTTACATTTCTGAAACAGCATAATTTCTTAAAATTGTAATCTCTACTCGACGATTATTTGCACGCCCTTCAGGTGTACTATTTGTATCGATTGGTCTAAATTCACCATAAGATGTAGCGTTTAAGTAAGCAGGATTAAGTGCGGCTTTTTCGACTAGTATTCTAAGCACATTTACTGCTCTTAAACTTCCTAGTTCCCAGTTAGTAGGAATATTAGGATTCCCACCCATAGGAATATTATCTGTATGTCCTTCAACTTGAATATAGTTGTTAGGAAGATTTTTTAATATTTCGCCGAGTTTTATCATTACGGGTTGAGCATTTGCATTTATTGCAGCACTTCCACTATTAAACAATACGGCATCTTTTATTTTTATATGAACCCCCACTTCATCGATTGCAACTTCTATAGAACCTTCAGCCATTCCCATCGCTTCAGACATTTGTTCAACAGCTTCTTTAACGGCTTCCATATTTCTAGCTTCGATTGCTTCGTTAGTTAATTCTCCGCCAGAATAACTATCTAGAATACTATCTCCGCTACCATCTAATATAAACTCTGTACCACTCATAGCACCGGCAATAGCACTTAAAACTTCTTTTGCTCTTTCTGTATCTTGGTTAGCAGTAGAATATAAAACTATAAAAAATACTAGCAACAAATTCATCAAGTCGGAATATGTAACGGTCCAACGTTCAGAATTTTCGTGTTCTTCAGGAGGCAATTTAGCTTTCTTTGGCATATACTTTCACTCCTTACTATTGTGCATTTTGTTTAGCTGCTTTAGCAGCAGCAGCTCTAGCTTCTAAGTTAACTCCCTCTAATTCTGCAATTGTTTCATAGCCTAGTTTATCTTTCATAACTTTAGGGTTTTCTCCTGCTTGTATAGCAACAATACCTTCTACAACTAATTCAGATGCAGCCATTTGGTTTTTCATAACAGTTTTAATTTTTCTTCCGAATGCAAGGTAAACAACGTTTGCAAAACAAACACCGTACAACGTAGCAACGAATGCAACGGCTATGGAGTGACCAAGTTCCTCAGCTCCTCCACTTATATTACTAAGAACGCTTATCATACCCATAACTGTACCGATAATACCCATAGTAGGGGAGTAACCACCGGCAGCCTCAAATATAGCCGCACAAGCGTCTAAATCTTTTTCATCTATTTCGGCTTGACGAGATAATGCATCATAAACAAGGTCTTTATCAAGACCGCTCATGATTAATTCAAGTCCTTTTTTTATTAACATATTGTCTTGTTTTGGAATTTCTTCTTCAAGGCTTAATATTCCAGAACGTCTAGCTTTATCTCCTAATTCAGCTAACTTATCTATTATTGCAAGACGATCAACTGGTGCATTGAAGAATACTATTTTCATACACTTTCCCAGTTTTTTAAGTTCAGTCATAGGGAAGGAAACCATTATTGTACCAAACGTACCACCAAAAACTATCATAGCTGAAGTTGGCTGCAATAATGATTCAAAAGTTCCACCTTCCATAAAGAATGCGACTATAAACATTGTAAAAGCTAAAACTAATCCACCAACACTCAATATATCCATAAAATTCTATCCTCCAATTATATTTAAGTACAATTTAGTATCGGCAACCAAAAAAAAAACTTAACAAAAAACACAACTAATCATGTTTTTGTTAAGTTTTAATTTTTACTTTTCAAATTCACATTTTGGGTTGGCACATACAAGTTTTTTACCTTTTTTACACAAGAAAGTTCCGCATTTAGGGCATTTTTCATCAGTAGGTGCTTCCCATATCATAAATTTACAATTAGCACTATTCTCACATGCATAATATTTCTTACCACGTTTAGATTTTTTAATTAATATTTTTCCGCCACAAACAGGGCATAAATATTTAGTTTCTTCAACAATAGGTTTTGCATTTCTACATTCAGGAAAACCAGGACATGCTAAAAATTTCCCGTATTTCCCTTGCTTTATAACCATCATTCTTCCGCATTTTTCACAAGGCACATTACTTTCTTCATATTTTAGTTCAACCTTGCCAATATGCTCTTCTGCGAGTTCTAAAGTCTTTGCAAATTTAGAATAAAATTCACGTATTACGCTTTTCCATCTTTTTTCGCCCTCTTCTACGCTATCTAAATCAGATTCCATAGAGGCGGTAAAGGTTAAATCCATAATATCTTTAAAATGTTCTTCCAATAAATTAGAAACTATCGTTCCAAGTTCAGTTGGATAAAGAATTTTTTTCTCACGATCTACATATCCGCGTGCAATTATAGTTGAAATCGTAGGAGCATAAGTACTAGGACGACCTATTCCTTTTTCTTCTAAAGCTCTTACAAGGCCAGCTTCTGAATATCTTGCAGGTGGTTCTGTGAAATGTTGAGCAGGTAATAATTCATCTAGTTTTAACACTTGTTTTTCCTTTAATTCAGGAAGTAATACGTCTTTATCGTTAGTTGAATTATCATCTGTTGATTCAATATATAGAGTCATAAAACCAGGGAATTTAATTTGAGAGCCAGTTGCCTTAAATAAATAGTCATTTGCAGCAATATCTACTGTCATTGTTTTATATATTGCAGGTGTCATTTGGCTAGCCATAAATCTTTCCCAAATTAATTTATATAATTTATATTGTTCCGGAGTTACGGAAGATTTTATTTCGTCAGGTTTTATAGATATATAAGATGGACGAATCGCTTCGTGAGCATCTTGAGAACCTTTTTTTGATTTATAAACGTTAGGAGTATCTGGATAAAAATCTTTTCCGTATTCTTTTACTATTATTTTCTTGGCTTCTTCTTGAGCTTCGGTAGCGATACGTGTAGAGTCAGTTCTCATATAGGTAATTAAACCAATAGTTCCGTGCCCATTAACTTCAAGACCTTCGTATAATTGTTGAGCAATCATCATTGTTTTTGATGTGCCAAAGCCATATTTTCTAGATGCTTCTTGTTGCAAAGTACTTGTTATAAAAGGCGGTGCAGGATTGCGTTTTTTCTCACCAGGGTTTATAGAAGTCACAGTATATTTAGCATCTTTTATATCTTTTAAAATTTTATCTGCTTGAGCTTTTGATGTAATATCTAGTTTCTTTTCTAAAGTCCCATAAAATTTAGCATCAAATGTTTTTTTAGATTTAGCATCGGATAGTTTTGCGATAATTGACCAGTACTCTTCTGGCACAAACTTTTCTATTTCTTCTTCACGTTTAACAACCATTTCAAGCGCTACAGATTGAACACGTCCAGCACTAAGTCCTTTTTTTACATTTTTCCAAAGTAGAGGACTTATTTTGTATCCAACAATTCTATCTAAAACACGTCTAGCTTGTTGAGCATCTACAAGATTCATATCTATTTCACGTGGATTTTCAATTGCACTTTTTACAGCTGATTCAGTAATTTCGTTAAAAGTAATTCTTTGTATTTTTTTACTTGGAATATCTAGTAGATATGCAAGGTGCCAAGAAATCGCTTCTCCTTCACGATCAGGGTCCGTTGCAAGATATACTTTTTTTGCGGCTTTTGCTTCTTTTTTCAATTCGTTTATTAACGCAGCTTTACCACGTATATTTATATATTTAGGTTCAAAGTCGTTTTCAATATCTACACCTAATTGACTTTTAGGCAAATCTCTTATGTGTCCCATTGAAGCTACTACTTTATAATTGTTTCCCAAAAACTTTTTTATAGTTTTTGATTTAGCAGGAGACTCAACAATAATCAAATAATTAGCCATTTTATCCTCCGTTCTAAGTTCAAAACTCATATAGAGTTTACAACATTAAAAAAAAATATGCAACAATTATTTTGCGTTTATAACATACTGTCTTCCTGGAAGAGATTTTATATATCCGTTAATTTCGAGCATGGATAAAATTGAAATTAATTCACTTATTGGAAGTTTTGTATCACAAACTAAATTATCAATAGTTGTAGGCATCAGCGACAGTTTTTTATAAATCACATTTTCTTTATCGGAAAGTTTTGGTGTATCAAATAATGAAATTTGTTCTGACCTTGGAAGTTTTTTTGAAATTTCGAAAAATATGTCTTCTATAATATCTTCAGTAGATGTAGTTATTTTTGCACCATCTTTTATTAAAGAGCTTGTGCCAAGTGAACTCTGAGAAAATATTGAACCAGGCACAGCATATACATTTCTTCCAGCTTCAGCTGCAAGACGAGCAGTTATCATTGTTCCACTTTTTTTATTTGCCTCTATTACAAGTGTTCCAAGCGACATTCCAGCAACAATTCTATTTCTTACAGGGAAATTTTTAGGAAGAGGAGCAGTATTTAATGGAAATTCAGAAATTATCGCGCCATTTTGGATAATATCATAATATAATTTTTTGTTTTCTTCAGGATATATAATATTTACACTATTCCCAAGAACGGCAATAGTTCTGCCTTTTGCTTCTAATGCATATTTATGGGCAAAGGAGTCTATTCCACTTGCCATACCACTTATTATACTTATTCCACATTTAGCTAATTCATATGCAAACTTTTTTGTGCATAACATTCCATATTCGCTATATTTCCTTGAGCCTACTATTGAAATAGATATTTCATCTTGTGGTAAAAGAGTCCCTTTACAATATAGTATTGGAGGGGGAGATGGTATATTAAATAAGTTAAAAGGATATTCATTAGATGTTATATCTATTATTTTTATATTTTCTTTTTCGCAAAATTCGAAGTCACGTTTTGCTTCGTCTTTTATTTTTGTAGAAAGTAGTTTCTCGATTAAATTTTCTGGAATATTTAATTCTTCAAAATCCTCTTTAGTTGAGTTATACGCTACATTGGGTGGAATTATAGAGCTAAATTCCATTAGTTTAACATTGCTTACATTAAATACTTTTGTAAGCCAAAGCATATAAAAATTCATTAAAAAATTCACCTCGCTGGAAATATATCACAAATTCCAAAAAATGTAAATAGCAAAAAATATAATTATTTACATATTGTCGTATTTGTGAGAAAATGGAGTGAAGACTTAAGAAAGGGAAAAAATTATGGATGGACTATTTAATATATATAAAGAAGCGGGGATGACTTCTTTTGACGTTGTTTCTAAAATAAGAAAAATCACTAATACTAAGTCAGTTGGTCATTCTGGTACACTAGACCCTAATGCTACTGGAGTTTTAGTGGTTGCAGTGGGGAGAGCTACAAAAGTAATTGAGTATATGGAAAATGATGATAAAATATATAATGCAGAGCTAAAATTAGGTATAGAAACGGATACAGAAGATATATGGGGCAATGTTTTAAAAGAAAATGATTTAAAAGATTATGATTTAAATTTTGAAAAAATTAGTGAAGTAATAAAGTCTTTTATAGGAAAACAAATTCAAGTACCACCAATGTATTCAGCGCTAAAAGTTAATGGGAAAAAGCTTTATGAGTTAGCGAGAGTTGGGCAAGAGATAGAAAGAAAAGGTCGAGAAATAGAGATATTTGATATATATAATATTAAAATGGAAGAAGATAAAATTTCTTTTACGGTACATTGCTCTAAAGGAACATATATTAGGACGTTGTGCAGAGATATAGGTGAGAAAATAGGTTGCGGAGCAACTATGTCAAAACTAGAAAGAATAAAAGCAGGAAGTTTTTCGAGTTCAACTTCAGTAAAACTAGAAGATATTAAGGAGAGCCCTGGAAAGTATATTATAGATTTAGAGAGTGTTTTAGAAAAGTTCCAAATTATAGAGTTAGACGAAAAAGAAGAAAAACAGTATATAAATGGAATTAGATTGAAAAAAGAAGGCTTAGAAGATGGGCTATATAGGGTGTATATAGACAAAAAATTATATGGAATTTGTACTATTTCTAATGAGATTATAAAACCTTGTAAGAAAATTTTTTCTGTTGACTTTTGACAAAAATTAAAATATACTTTTTTCGTGTTTGTATGTTTCTTTTTCAATTAAGTAACAATATTTGAATTAGAATTTACGGACGGAAAACAAAAAAGGGAGGCAAAAATAATGAAAGTAAAAAGTTCGATTTGTCTTATCCTAGTTCTCTTAATTACAGTAGGACTAGCTTTAGGCGCTTATTATGGTTTTAAAGTTAAAGACACCCAAATAATGCCTGGAGTAAGTCAATTAAGAATGGGATTAGATATTGCTGGTGGTGTAAGACTTGTTTACAAGCCAGAAGGAGAGGAGATTACAACCGAGGGGTTGAATGTCGCTCAAATGGTATTAAGAAACCGTTTAGATGTAAAGGGCTTAAATGAAGCCACAGTTACAATTGATGATACAAATTCAGATAATCGTATGCTTGTTGTTGAGATTCCTGGTTTTACAGATCCAAAAGAAGCTAGTGATTTCTTAGGAAAGACTGCTAAATTGCAATTCCTTGAATCTCAAACCGTTACAGACGAAGAAGGAAACGAACAAGAAGTTTTATCTGTAATAATGGAAGGTGCAGATATAGTTGGAGCAAAAGCAGAATATGGTAATGTAAAAAATGATGCTTTAGGTCAAAATTCATACTATATTCAATTACAACTTTCTGACGAAGCTGTTACTAAATTCGCAGATGCAACAGAAAGAGCAATTGGAAATATAATATATATTTACTTAGATGATGAGATGTTAATGGCACCAACTGTTCATGAAAGAATTGAAACAGCGAACCCTATAATTACGGGTGAATATACTGCAAAAGAAGCTCGTGAAATGGCTGAATTAATTTCTTCTGGTGCATTACCATTCACATTAAAAGTTGAAAACGAAGAATATATTGGACCTACAATTGGACAAGAAGCATTTACCGTAACTGTAAGAGCCGGAATTGCAGCATTTATAGTTGTAGTATTATTGTTGTTAATTATTTATAGATTACCTGGTTTACTCACAATTATTGCATTAGTTCTATTTGGTAGCTTATTCTTATTAGTTCATGAATGGGCTAGTATTACAATTACATTGCCTGGAATTGCAGGTATAATTCTTACTGTTGCAATGGCGGTTGATGCTAGTGTAATTATTTATGAGAGGTTTAGAGAAGAAATTAAATCTGGTAAGACCTTAAAAACAGCTGTAGATTTGTCTTTTAATAGAGCATTTTCAGCAGTTCGTGATTCAAACCTTACAACAGTTATTTCTGGTTGCATACTTTGGTATTTTGGAACCGGCCCTGTAAAAGGCTTTGCAATAGCATTAGTTGTAGGTACGGTTTTGAGCTTTATAGTTTCAATGTTAGTGTTACGCTTTATGATGAGATGGACTTCTCAAGTGGTAGATAAACCTAACAAACATGTATATGGAATATAAAGGAGGGATGACAGATGAAATTTAATTTTGTAGAAAATAGAAAATGGTTTTACATTTTTTCCGCTATTTTAATTGTATTATCTGTTATATCCTTTGCAGTTAAAGGGTTCCAACAAGATATAGAATTTAGCGGTGGTACAGTGATAGATATGACATTACCAGTTGATGTGGATAATGTTATTATTGAAGGAATTGTAAAAGAATTTGCACCAAATTCAGAGCCTAGAGTTCAAAAATCTGAAAGAAGAGATGAGGAAGGGAATGTAATTTCTTCTGGTATATCTATTAGTGCAAATGCTTTAGAAGAAAGTGAAAAAGATGATATAATCAATAAAATAGGTGAAACATATAGTATAGAAAATATTGGCGAATTAGCAACATTTAGAACTGTAAAACCTACTTTTGGAGATGAAATGAAAAGTAGAGCAGTACGTGCTACAATAATTGCTATAATCGCAATTATATTATATATTGGTTTCGCATTTAGAAAAGCAGGTGGTTTTTCTGCTGGAATAACAGCTGCTTTAGCATTGGTTCATGACTTAATAATTATGTGTGCAGTTTATTCTTTATGTGGATTCCCACTTAATACAACTTTCGTTGCAGCTTTACTTACTATTTTAGGATACTCTGTAAACGATACGGTTGTTGTTTATGATAGAATAAGAGAAAATCAATTGTTACATAGAAAAATGGAAGATAAAGAATTAATTAGTATGAGTATATCTCAAAGTGTAAGAAGAACAATCTTTACTAGTGTTTCTGTAACAGTTGCGTTAGCTTTAATCTTTGGATTTAGCGCTTGGTATAAGGTTACTTCAATGCAACGTTTTGCATTGCCATTAATGGTTGGAATGATAATAGGAACATATACTTCACTTTGCTTGGCAAGTAACTTGTGGTATGATTGGAGAAGAGTTACTAATTCAGGTAATAAAAAAGCTAAAAAGTAAAAATATGAAAAAAGAAAACGTAGAATTTGCTACGTTTTCTTTTTTTGGCTAAAATAATTAAAAGGTTATTGACAATAACCTTTTAACATTGTAATATATCTTTTGTACGTATGCTCATATAGCTCAGCAGGCAGAGCACTTCATTGGTAATGAAGAGGTCACCGGTTCGACTCCGGTTATGAGCTCCAATAAAATACATTAAAAAAAGTCGCACTTTAAAGTGCGACTTTTTATTATCTATTATTAGAATATATGGAATGCAACAATTAGAGCTGCAAATACGATTGAAACCATAGATAAAAGTTTAATTAATATATTTATTGAAGGACCAGAAGTATCCTTGAATGGATCTCCTACTGTATCTCCAACAACAGCTGCTTTGTGAGGATCAGATCCTTTTCCACCAAAGTTTCCAGCTTCAATATATTTCTTAGAATTATCCCAAGCTCCTCCAGAGTTAGCCATCATAATAGCTAAGATAAATCCAGTTACTGTAGCACCAGCAAGTAATCCTGTAACACCGTTTACGCCCAAGATAAGACCTGTAACGATAGGAGCAACAATTGCGATTAATGCTGGAGAAATCATTTCTTTTTGAGCAGCCTTTGTGCAAAGATTTACGCATTTTGCATAATCAGGTTCTGCTTTGTTTTCCATGATTCCTTTAATTTCTTTGAATTGACGTCTTACTTCAATAACAATACTCTTTGCGGCATTACCAACAGCGCTCATTGTCATTGATGCGAACCAGAATGTTAACATAGCACCAACAAATAAACCAATTAATACAGTAGGGTTTGTTATACTTAAATCAAAATTAAATTCTGGATCTATAATCTTAATTCTTTCAATATATGAAGTTAAAAGTGCAAGTGCAGTTAAAGCTGCAGAACCAATTGCAAATCCTTTTCCAGTAGCAGCAGTAGTATTACCTAAAGAATCAAGAGCATCAGTTCTACGACGAACTTCTTCATCAAGACCAGACATTTGAGCAATACCACCAGCGTTATCTGCAACAGGACCATAAGCATCAGTAGCTAATGTAATACCTAAAGTAGATAACATACCTACTGCAGAAAGTCCTATACCATATAATCCGTGAGTATAAACTTCCATTCCGCCAGATAACCAATAACTTATTAATATTGCTATACCAATTATTAAAACAGGGATAACAGTAGATAACATACCTAAAGATAAACCACCAATTATAACAGTAGCGGAACCAGTTTCAGCCATTCCAGCTAACTTTTTAGTAGGTTTATATGTATCTGAAGTATAGTACTCGGTAAAGAATCCAATTAATATTCCAGCAACAAGACCTGTTATAACAGAACCCCAAATACCAATTTTATCAGGAAATACAGTTTTAATTAAGAAGAAAGAAGCAACTGCAATTATTATACCACTAACCCAAGTACCTTTTCTAAGTGCATTTAATAAATATTTTTGATCGGCATTTTCTTTAGTTCTAACTAAGAAAGTACCTATAATAGAAGCTAAAATACCAATAGCAGCCATAGCCATAGGGATTGAAACTCCTGCAAATCCGTATCCAGCAGCAACAGCTAAAGCACTAGTAGAAATAATTGAACCAACATATGATTCATATAAGTCAGCACCCATACCTGCAACGTCTCCAACGTTATCTCCAACATTATCAGCTATTGTAGCAGGGTTACGAACATCATCTTCAGGAATACCAGCTTCAACTTTTCCTACTAAGTCAGCACCAACATCGGCTGCTTTAGTAAAGATACCACCACCAACTCTTGCGAAAAGAGCCATAGAAGAAGCACCCATACCGAATGTTAACATAGCAGAAGTAATTTTTTCAATTTGTTCTGCAGCAGTTAAAGCAAGTTCAGGATTTGAATACCACCATTTTAGGAAGAAGAACCAGATTGAAATATCTAATAATCCAAGACCTACAACAGTAAATCCCATTACGCCACCAGCTGAGAAAGCAATTCTTAGGCCTTTATTAAGACTCTCATTAGCACCATTTGCTGTTCTTGCGTTAGCAGCAGTAGCAATCTTCATTCCGATAAAACCAGATAAACCAGAGAAGAAACCACCGGTTAAAAAGGCAAATGGAACGAATGGTGTAACATAACCAAATACAGCCATTATAGCAAGTACTACAGTCATAACTGCAAAGAATATTCCAACTATGCTATATTGGCGTTTTAAGTAGGCATTTGCACCTTTACGAATATGGCTTGAAATCTTTTTCATTGTGTCGTTTCCTTCAGGAGCACGCAATACTTTTAATGCTAAATAAACAGCAAAAAGTAGGGCGATAGCTGAACCAATTGGTGCAAGTAATTCATAATTCATTAAAACCCCTCCTCTTCATTTTGACAAATTTCGCCAAAAAATGAAAAAATAATATTAAAAAACAGATACACATTGGTTTTCATGCGCAAAAAATGAAGTTTAAATTTTGACCAAGCATATCTTTCATCTTATACATGATAATATTTCAATTGGAAAAAGTCAATAGAATTATAAAACAATGGAAGATTTTTTCTTGATTGAAAAAAGTCAATAGAATTATGAAATGATAGGAAATATTTTCTTGACCTCGTTGACATAATTTGATATAATCTATTCGGAAATTAATAGGGGGATATATGATATTGTGAAATCATAGGACGTTAAATAGGAAGGAGTGCATTGCACAATGGCAGGAAGGACGTTGAGGAAGCATGAGGTCTCCTATTTTTTATCAGTCCCAAAGGAGGAAAGAGATGAGAAGTGGGAAACAGAAGTAATATTGCGATTAAAAAGGTTAATCAAGAGGACTGCCCTATTGTCTTACGAGGCATACGAAGGTAGTCGAAGAGACATCCTGGATTTGGATGACTTCGAGAGTGCGGCGTATCTTGGAGCGTTAAAAGCAATAAGAGCTTATGAACCTTCACTGGGCGGGTTTAATGATTACGTTGTGCTTTGTATACAAGGCGCAATAAAGCGTAATCTAGTTGAGAAAAGAGGCAGAAACGAGTACGTTATAATTCCTTTAGATGAGGTTGGAGTTATCCCTACTGACGGTGGGATTGAGGAAGCTCATGAGATGGCATGTTGGTCAAGTACAGCATATTATATTTTTAAGCGGTTCAAAGCTTTATTGACGCCGAAAGAATATGAAGTGTTGTATGAACTTTTTACTCCAGGTGGACCAGCTTCTACTGAAGTGGAGGTTGCCCATAAGTTGGGAATGTCAAGAGGCAATGTTCAGATCCTGAAATATCGTGGGCTAGAAAAAATCACGCGATGCTTGAGCACGACAATTCAAAATTGGGATTATTAAAAACTTAGAGCGAAAAACTTGAAATATAGTTTTTCGCTCTTTCTTTTTTACATATTGACAAATTTTTGCTTTTTTGGTATATTATTTGCATATTGAAAAACTGTGAACAAGAGGAGTAAATTGCAACAAATTAACAGAAATGAAAAGTCACCGGCTGAGAGCTTTTCTTAATTTTAACAATTGAAGGTAGCTTGGGAGTTGCATATTTGAAATTGAGTAGAGTATGCCGTGTAATATGCGTTAAATATTTTGAGGTAATATGTTTATTACGAATTAAGGTGGTACCACGACAACGTCGTCCTTTTTAGGATGACGTTTTTTGTTTTACAGTTAGAAAGGGATGTGATTAAGATGAGTAAGGGAGAATTAGAAAATAAGTACACTCCAAAAGATTTTGAAGAAAAACTTTATAACGAATGGGAAAGTAAGGGATATTTTAAAGCTGAACCAGACAAAAGTAAGGAGCCTTTTACGATAGTGATGCCTCCTCCAAATATAACAGGAAAGCTACATATGGGTCATGCACTAGATAATACCCTTCAAGATATTTTAATAAGATTTAAAAGGATGATGGGATATAACGCACTTTGGGTTCCTGGAACAGACCACGCTGCTATTGCAACTGAAGCAAAAATTGTTGAAGCCCTAAAAAAAGAAGGAGTTTCTAAGGATGATTTAGGAAGAGAAAAATTCTTAGAACGTGCATGGGAATGGAAAAAAGAATATGGTGGAACTATTGTAAGACAACTTAGAAAAATTGGTTGTTCATGTGATTGGGATAGAGAAAGATTTACAATGGATGAGGGCTTGTCTAAAGCTGTACTTAAAGTTTTTGTAAAATTATATGATAAAGGCTTAATTTATAAAGGAAAGAGAATGACTAATTGGTGCCCTTGTTGTAAAACTGCAATTTCAGATGCTGAGGTTGAGTTTGAAGAAGAGGCAAGTCATTTATGGCATATAAGGTATTCATCAAAAGATGGAAAATACAGTGTAATTGTTGCAACAACAAGACCTGAAACAATGCTTGGAGATACTGCTGTTGCAGTTCACCCAGACGATGAAAGATATAAAGACTTAGTAGGAAAAACAGTAGTTTTACCACTAGTTAATAAAGAGATTCCAATAGTTGCAGATGATTTCGTTGAAAAAGAATTTGGAACAGGTGCTGTTAAAATTACACCGGCACATGATCCAAACGACTATGCAACTGCTTTAAGACATGATTTAGAGATAATAGATGTATTTGACGATGAAGCAAAAATGCTAGATATTGTTCCTAAATACCAAGGAATGGATACCTTAACTGCAAGAGAAGAAATCGTTAAAGATTTAGAAAAATTAGGAGTTTTAGTAAAGGTTGAAGATTATACTCATAACGTTGGAAAATGCTATAGATGTCATACATCGATAGAACCAAAGCCATCTGAACAATGGTTCGTAAAAATGAAACCACTTGCTGAACCTGCTATAAAAGCAGTAAAAGAAGGAAAAACTAAATTCGTTCCAGATAGATTTGCAAAGACTTATTATAACTGGATGGAAAACATTCAAGACTGGTGTATTTCTAGACAAATTTGGTGGGGCCACAGAATACCAGCATATTACTGCGATAAATGTGGCGAAATTGTAGTAAAAGAAAGTATGCCAGATAAATGTCCTAAATGTGGAGATACTCATTTTACTCAAGATGAAGGAACGCTAGATACATGGTTTAGCTCTGCATTATGGCCATTCTCAACTTTGGGTTATCCAGAAGAAACAGAAGATTTAAAATATTTCTATCCTACTTCAACATTAGTAACAGGATACGATATAATTTTCTTCTGGGTTGCAAGAATGATTTTCTCAGGTATAGAGCATATGGGAGAAACACCATTTAATACAGTATTTATTCATGGTATAGTAAGAGATAGTCAGGGACGTAAGATGTCTAAATCTTTAGGAAATGGAATTGATCCTATTGAAGTTATTGATAAATACGGAACTGATGCTTTAAGATTTTCACTAGTTCAAAATACGTCTCCAGGAAATGATTTAAGATACTTACCTGAAAAATTAGAATCAGCTGCTAATTTCGGTAATAAGATTTGGAATGCTGCAAAGTTTGTTTTAATGAACTTAACAAAAGACGAGGAAATATTTAATTACGATATTAATAAACTTGCAGTAGAAGATAAGTGGATTTTAGGTAAGTTAAATAGACTTATTTCTGAAGTAACAGAAAATATAAATAACTATGATTTGGGTGTTGCATTAGAAAAAATATATAACTTTATCTGGGATGAGTTCTGCGATTGGTATATTGAAATGGTAAAACCAAGATTATATGATTTAAATCATCCAACAAGACTTGAGGCTGAATTTACATTAAATCATGTTTTGACACAATCATTAAAGTTATTACATCCATTTATGCCTTTTGTTACTGAAGAAATATATACAAAATTAATTGGAGCTGAGAAAACAATAATGTTATCTTCTTGGCCTAAGGCTGAAAGTAAATTCGATTTTACTAAAGAAGAGGAACAAATTGAGGTAATAAAGACAATAATAACTGGCATAAGAAATGCAAGGGCAAATATGAATATTCACCCTGCGAAAAAGTCTAAGATAATTTTTGTTACAAAGACTGCAAAAGATACGATTTTAGGTGGAGATTTGTTTATAAAGAAATTAGGCTTTGCAGAGGAAATAATAATAGAGGAAGAAAAAGAGAACATTCCTGAAAATGCGATATCTATTATGGGACCTGGAATAGAGGCATATATTCCGCTAGAAGAGTTAATAGATAAAGAGGCAGAGTTATCTCGTTTAGAAAAAGAGAAAGAAAAAGCAACAGCTGAATTTGATAAATTAAGTGCAATGCTTTCTAATACTGGCTTTATAACAAAAGCACCTGAGGCAAAAGTTAAGGAAATAAAAGATAGAGTTAATGAGTTAAAAGATATTTTAGCTGGTATTGAAAAGAGAATTGAAGCTATGAAGTAAAAATTAAAGGGAGTTGATATATTGTCAATTCCCTTTTGGTTTTGTATAATGGGTTTGTTGGGAGGAGTAATGATGGAGAAATTGCCTATTTTATGCGTAACACAACTCATTGAACGCTTTGATACAGACGATAGTACGAAACTATTTGATCTTGTTCAAGAGGTTTCAGGTTGGCTTACGAGTAGTGTTAGTCTTATTGCAGAGTTAGAAAGTTTTAACGAGGTGCAAAAAGAATTAATAAACCTTGCCCAAACTATTGTAGAGGGAAAAACATTGACTAGAAGAAGCACGAATAGATTAAAAATGGCTTTAAAAATGATGCAAGGTGAGATGTTAACTAAAATAGATATTGTACTTTTTGTTACTCCAACAGTAAATTTGCCTTTCAACAAAAATATGAAAATCGTTCTTATTGAGGATGAGGAAAAATGTATTGATTTAGCATATAATATGCAAGATGAGTTAAAGTATTTGTTGTATATGAATAATGAGGAAATAAGTGAAGAACTTGAAAATGCGGTAGATATTGTTCTTACTTTTGAAGATTTAGTTCAAGCAGCAAATACAATTTACCCTATAGATCCGTTTACGTATGATAGGCTTTATTTGACTGCAAAATTAGATAAAATAAAAAAAGAAAAAAGTAAGATTTTACTTGCAGGTTCTAGCTATACAATGGTTGGTTTACTAGAAGATAAAATGCCAGATAAAGCGAGCAACGTTGCGGTTAATGCTCAGGACTTATATTATACGTTATTGTCTGTAAAAGAGGCATTAGAGCGCTCACCAGAGCTAGATACAATAGTTATATCTTTTGCGTATTATTTTTTCTTTAGCGATATGAATGCGAGTCCATCAGATTATATGCTTTCAATTTTAAGCAAAGTAGATTATCCAGTTTTCAATAAATTGCATGGATATACTGGCGAGTTAGAACCAGTTTATACAAGGACGACTGATTTGCCAATTTACGAGATTGTGGCGGATATAACAGCAGTTAGAGATATTTATAATAATGCACTTATGCGAGAATTAGAGAATATGCCATATTACAATAGGATAAATCAAAGACCAGCTGGCGGAATGCTTAGTTATGATTTTAAAGAAAAGACTGATGAGCAAAATTTTGCTGCTGGTAAAATTCGTGCGGAAGGTCATAATACGAATTTTAATTTAGATAGGGGAATATATAATCAAAAGTTATTAGATAAGTTTTTGGATAACATGGAGGAGCTAAATAAGAAGGTAATTTTATTTGTTCCGCCGGCTACGAAGTTTTATAGAGCTAGTATCTCAAAAGATATGGTAAATTCGTATAATCAATTGGTTTTGCCAGTTGTAGAAGCACATAAATGTTGTACTTTAATAAATTTATTTGAATCAGATGAATTTAACGAAAACGATTTCCAAGATTATGATCATTTAAATATCAATGGTGCGAATAAATTATCTGAAATAATTGCGAAAGAGATAAAAAAGGAGGAGTAGCATGACAACTGATGAGAAAATTGAATTAATTGAAAAGGTAATATATGCACCGGAATATTCTTTGCAGGAAGATACGAAATTAAATACTTTAGAGGGTTGGGAATCACTTAATATATTAAATTTGCAAATGGAATTGGTAGTAAGGGGAACAACTGTTACAGAGGAAGAATTGTCTAAATGTGTCACTGTGGGAGATATATGTAATTTAATAAATTAGTTTTGCTGTGGAACTTGAAAAAATGTTTGAGGTACGTTTCCAATAATTATAGTTTCAGCAATAGGGATTTCGATATTTATTTCTTGTGTGCGACTAGATAACGAAGATAAAACACCAACTGTGCAATTTATTTTTATAAATATTTTGTGTTGAGTTTGGTTGATTCCAGTAGATGTAAATTCGGTATTGTATTCTGTATGAACTATACTTAAAGGAAGTATACGAATTGGAATATCTGGACCGACTCCTGCCAATATATTGCTGGAGAAAAAACTTCCAAGTGGAATTTTTACATAGAGATTGTTTAGTTTTGACAAGTTGTTTGTTATTTCTTCCGCAATTTTTGTGTTTAAAATGTTCATTGCAACTACATTTGCATTTACTGCGATGATTGAACCATTAGAATCATATTTATATTCAATAATATTTTCTGTACCTATTTCAGAAATTTTATCTGATATAACAGAATTTATTAGGTTAAAACAGGCAGAATAGACTTTTTCTTGGCTTAAGTCTACGAAATTTCTTGAGATTTCTGAATAAAAGTATATTGCTAAAAAAGTAATTATTAAGGGTAAAATTATGAATAAAATTATTCGCCTACGCCTTCTTCGATAATATAAAGTCATATTAAACCTCTTTCAATAAATAGTGTAATTATGGAGAATAATCCAAAAAAATATAAAAAAATTATGATTTTATATTGACATTTTATTCAGAATCTTATATATTATTACTTGTCAGTTCAATGAGGGGGTATAGCTCAGCTGGTAGAGCATCTGCCTTACAAGCAGGTGGTCATAGGTTCGAGTCCTATTGCCCCCACCATTCTGACTTAATATTTGGCCCGGTAGCTCAGCTGGTTAGAGCGCCAGCCTGTCACGCTGGAGGTCATGGGTTCGAGCCCCATTCGGGTCGCCAAAGATAGTTAACCCGAAAGAGTTAACTATTTTACTTTAAGGGTGTTATGCCTTGGTAGCTCAGTCGGTAGAGCAGGGGACTGAAAATCCCCGTGTCGGTGGTTCGATTCCGCCCCAAGGCACCAATTACTATGCTGGCTTAGCTCAACTGGCAGAGCAGCTGATTTGTAATCAGCAGGTTGATGGTTCGATTCCGTTAGCCAGCTCCATTTGAACTTTAATAAGCCAATCCAATATTAGCTATCATATGGAAGGATTCCCGAGTGGCTAAAGGGAGCAGACTGTAAATCTGCCGTCCGTCGACTTCGATGGTTCGAATCCATCTCCTTCCACCAAAAAAGGCCTAAACAATTTGTTTAGGTCTTTTTTATGTCAAACAATAAATTTTTCCGATACATCCTTAAGGCCATAATGCACACAATGTATCTGTTTTAGTTAGATAGCACTTTTAATCGAATATATTGCTTATAAAATGACTCAATACTCGTTTTTAGGATAATCGCCTACATCAGACAAAAATTTATATTAATTAAAACATTTAACAATAAAAATTTTAGGACATAACAAATTTTTTGTCGAATATATAAATGATTAGATTCTACAAAAGGACAATTTTAATCCAAATGAAAAAAGGTGACATCATTTACGCGGATACAAATGCTGAATTATTAAATAATATTATAGGCACACATTATAATCAATGGATGAAAACCATTTACTTTTACGGTGATAATGCCTATATTTGGATGGTTAATATAGATGGTAGAGAAAGAGCAGGTTGGCGAAATTGGTTCTCCAATGATTATATAATTGAAGAACAACTTGATACCAAAGTAGTTTCCTGGGGAGGGATTCCTCTTTCGGAAATGGCCAAAAAGACTCGATTCGTCTTCGAAAAAAATGACGGCTATTTTCGATTCTTAGGTGTATATAAAATTGACCAAAACAAAAGCAATATAACAAATACTGGCAAAC
>JAEEXS010000071.1 GCA_016287855.1 Clostridia bacterium | reverse complement strand
AATGCATTGTGATCACATGGCAAATCTCTTAGTGCAATATTATGGCTTATATCTAGGCTTGTCAAATTGTTATTACCGCAGCTTATTACTTCTAATGCCACATTATTACTTACATTTAAGTTTGTTAATTGGTTATTATTACAATACAATTCTTTTAATTCTATATTATGAATTATATCTAGACTTGTTAATTGCATATTCTGGCAATTCAATACTTCCAACGCCGTATTATGGTGCACATCTATACTACTTAAATTATTATTACTACAATTCAACTCTTGTAACACTGTGTTATGACTTATATCTAAACTTGTTAATGCATTAGCATTACAATATAATTCTTTTAATCCTATATTATTACTTACATCTAAGCTGGTTAAACTGTTAGTGTTACAATTTAAATGTGTTAACATCGTAGCACTACTTACATCTAAACTACTTAGCTGCATGCCTGAACAATTTAAATATGTTGCAACATCGTCTAATATCTTTACTGTATAGTTTCTTGCACTTGCATATGTATGAGTTAATGATAATATAACATTTGGCGAATTTGCTATATTGCTTGTAGAACCATCACCCCAGTCTATTGTAGTTGTTCCATTTGTCTTTACCCATATTGTCTTTTCTAATTGATCAGTTGTATCCCAGGTAAAGCTTAATTCATCTCCATTATCCAATACTGGTAATGCAGGAATAATATGTGAAATATATTGTTGAATTAATTGTAAATCTTTTTCATCAATAACATCATCTAAATTTACATCTGCACTTACTGCTTGTACTTGTGAAAAATCTAATGTCCCACTAAGATAAGCATTTAATTTTTCTACATCTGTGCTATCTACATCTCCATCTCCGTCTATATCTCCATACATAGGTCCTACTGGTATTGTAGGAATATTTTCTAAATAATACTCATGTATCAATTGAGCATCTGTTTCATCAATCATACCATCAAGGTTCACATCTGCTTTTGTTAACTGTTCATCTGTTAGTGATATTTCCCCATCTAATGCATTTAAAACCACTATTGAATCAGCTGAATTTACCACTCCATTTCCATCAACATCTCCATATAAAACATCTACTGGTAAACTTCCAATATAACCTGCTCTTATGCATAAAATTAAGGCTATATCAAATTTATCTGTTTTCCCATCCAAATTTACATCTACACACATCTCTTGACGAGCAGTTAATCCTCGTTTCCCTTGGACATATTTTCTTATAATTGCCTCATCTCTACCACTTATTACTCCATCTCCATTTAAATCTCCACATCTAAAGTCGATAGGTAATTCTGATATTTTCCCCACACAATATGCTGCAATTAACTTCACGTCAAATCTATCTACTGAGCCATCTAAATTTACATCAGCAGCTAACAGTTGTTTTGGCGAAAGTTCACGATAACCACCTAAATATCTTAATAATTGTTGGCTATCTATAGAATTTATACTTCCGTCCAAGGTTACATCTCCACATTTTATATTTAACGGCCACTCATTTACATATCTATTAACAAATGCAGATAAAAGCACTAAATCAAACCCATTAACTTTACCATCAGAATTTACATCTGCTCTTAACAATTGTTCTGCTGTAAGATCAGTAAATTGGTTTAAATAATTTAATAATAAATTTACGTCGCTCATACTTATTTTACTATCTAAATCTATATCACCTAAATTAGTCCCATATAAACTAGTATTTATATTTGTTTCAATATAACTAGGATATATACCAACATCATTACTAGGCATCGAAATAGTCATAGGATTACTGGTCGGATTATTCAAAGTTATACTTCCTAACGATACTTCCCAGCTTGAAAAATCATATCCTATTTTTTTAGGAGCAGTAACGGTCACCGCTTTTCCCGCTTCTATCCCCTCTATATAAAAATCACCTACCCATAAACTATATCCTAAAGATACATCTAATAGTAGGATATATAAAAATACAAAAATCCCTAAAAATCTCTTCATAGCGTATATCTCCCTTAAAAAATAATAAATTCCATTTATAATAATCGGTAACTTTTTATTTATTCTTTAGGTTTTATTGATTTTTATAAAAAAAAAGTACGATGAGCTTTTCATCGTACTTTTTTACTATATCTTCCTTGTTACTACGTAAAACGCATCTACGCCCCTACTCATAAGAGTATTTATATCTATCCAACCATTTCTAGTGAGACTATACGAGTACGGATCAGATAAATAAACTTCGTTTCCTCTTACTCCAATGAGAGCCATAAAGTGGCCATAACTCGTATAAAAACCTGGCCCAGCATGACAAATAATAGGGTTGCCATCATTTAAGTACTTAAGTGCACTTGCTGCACCTACATTTTCAGATAAATTATAGCCTATATTATTTAATAAAAGTCTATTAGAATATGTCCCAGCGACAAAGCTTTTATATACTTTATACCCTTCCTGAACTATGCCACCTGGATTAGTATAGTCTCCTAATCCACTTATACATATTGCAGCAGAAGTAGGCCCACAACCACTAGTTCCAATATTTCCTTGAGAATATTTAATACTTGACCATATTTGACCCATCTGCTTATATGAAGAGAACTCACCTACATTAGCAGCCGCCCCTTCTTTTGTGTATGTTTTTAAAATCCAACCTAATGTACCATTATAATTTACATTATAAAATAAATCTTTCTTTTCTAATAACTCTAGTTGAGTCCCTTTAGGTATCTTTCCTATTACTCTAGGATTATCTATACCTTCTTGTATAGGGACATTTTCTACATTAATAGTAACGGTATCTCCTATATTGACTTCATCCGCTAAAACTGTTTCCCCCATAAAAACTACTGAAACAATTAATAGAAGAATTATAGCTTTCTTCAACTTCATATAATCACCTCTTTATAAGAATAAAAATCCTTACTGTTATTCTGTATTATACCACATTTCGTAATAATTGTCCACTTTTATAGTGTAAAAATCAAGCATATATCTTATATTTAAGGAATAGCTTTATATTTAGGAAGGTGAATTTTTTGAAAAAATTTATGTTGATACTACTAATTTTTATACCCTCAATATCCTTGGCTAAAGCTCCTCCAACCATATCTGGCAAAAACGCAATAGCTATAGAAATAAGTAGTGGTAGAATTATATATGAAAAAAATGCTTTTGATACAGCAAATATCGCAAGTACAACAAAAATAATGACTGCAATAGTTGCAATAGAAAATAATTCATTAGATGAGATTGTAACCGTGAGTAAAAATGCCGCGAATACTCCTGGCTCATCGGTAGATTTAAAAGAGAATGATAAAATAAAACTTAGCGAACTATTATATGGTTTAATGCTAAATTCAGGAAATGATGCAGCAGTTGCAATAGCCGAGCATACTTCTGGTAGTGTAAGTGAATTTGCTGAACTTATGAATAAAAAAGCGGTAGAAATTGGTGCCTTAAATACTCACTTTGTAACTCCTCATGGATTAGATAGAGATTTCCACTATTCAACAGCATACGATATGGCAATAATCGCCCAATATGCGCTAAAAAATCCTATAATACAAAAATTAGTATCTACTCAATATTATACAATGAGCTTTATAAATGGGAAGTATACTAACTTAAAAAATACTAATCCACTACTTTCATTTTATCAAGGAATTACCGGTATGAAAACTGGCTATACTGGCCTTGCAGGCAAATGCTTAGTTGCTTCTGCGAAAAGAGATGGGCTTGAAATTATTGTTGTGACGTTAGGAGAGCCTTCGTCTAAATTAAGAATAAGCGATACTGTAAAAATTCTTGATTATTGTTTTGAAAATTATAAAATGTATGATTTAAGAGAACTTTATCCAATAAACTTTTCTATAAATGTGAAAAAAGCTATACAAAATAGTTTTATTCCTGTTTATTCTGAAGGGGTATATTTGCCTCTTTCTGAAGATGAAAAAGAAAGTATAAAAATCAAAAAATATATTGATAAAGATTTAATTGCTCCAATTAACGCTAATAAAAATATTGGGAAAGTACAGTTTAAAATAGGAGAAGACGTGCTCGGTGAAGTTGAGCTCTCTACACCGCATAAAATAGAAAGAATTAATTTGGCCCAATACTATGGAATTATTTTGGGTACTTTTTTAGATTTTGAGAAATACATATACTAATTCTCTGCATTCTCAAGCATAGTTTCAATAAAAATACCGTAGCCTCTTGTTGGATCATTTATTAAAACATGTGTAACAGCTCCTACCAACTTTCCGTTTTGAATAATTGGACTACCACTCATGCCTTGTACAATTCCACCAGTTTTCTCAATTAACTCTTCGTCTGTTACATGAATTATCATACTTTTTTCCTGTATTTCTCCATGTATATTTACTTGCTCTATTTCTATATCATAAGCTTTTAACTGTTCACCATTTATTGTACTTAAAATTTGAGCTTTGTCCTCTTTAATATCATTTTTTAAACAAACCTCGTATTCATTTCCAGTAATATCCACATCTTTATTTATATACCCAAATACTCCAAACCTAGTATTCTTCACAATTTCCCCATAAATATCATTTTCTCGTATAGCTCCTTTAAGCTCTCCCGGATTTCCTCTTTGTCCTTTTTTTACTGACAAGATTATAGCTTCATATGCTGTCCCACGCTCTACATCTAATAAATCCATGCCATCTATATCACTTATCCCATGTCCTAAAGCTCCGAACATTCCAGTATTTTTATCTATATATGTTACTGTCCCTACTCCAGAAGTAACGTTTTTTACCCATAAGCCTAGTTTATATTTTCCATCATTTCTATCTATTACCGGAGTCAATTTTTCAGTATATTTTCTTCCATTTCTTAAAAAAGTAAGTTCTGCTGTTTCGCCTTTAGTCTTTTGTACTTCTTTTATAAATTGATCAACGCTTTCTACTTCCACCCCATTTATTTCAATTATTATATCTCCTCTTTGAATATTTTTATCTTTATATGGCTTTACTCTACTGTAATCTCTTGTAGTAACTTCTTCAAATGAAACTATAGTAAGTCCAGAAGATTTTAGTCTCATTCCAATGGTTTCTCCGCCACCTACAACAACACTATTAGATACCACATTTACATTAACTTTTTTTAGAGGGATTTTCCCAAAAAGAGAAAGTGTTGCTTTTTCATTTCCTATTATAGGAGATATTAAGTTGCTTTCTACTGTTTGTATATTAGTTGTTCCGTTAAAATTTATATTTACAAAATCATAAAAGGGATAGCTTAGTTCTTTTCCTTGTATCATCGTTATATTACTAGGTGTCACCGAGTAAATCGTTACATATACGTCTAGTAATAAAAATATAATTACCGCAAGAATTTTCTTTATAATTTTCATATTTACTCCTTATTATTTAGTTATTTTATAACTAACATTATCTCCAATAATTTAAGAGTAAATACAAAAAAGAAAATATCCTAAGATATTTTCTTTCTATTTCTAACAATAAATACAATTGAACATATAACCAAAATTATGGATAAAAGCAATGAAACTTTTATATTCCCAAGCATCAAGCTATCTGCTCTAAGCCATTCAACTAAACTTCGTAATATCCCATACAATCCAAAATATACGGCAACTACTTCGCCGGAAAACTTTCTTTTTAGTTTCATTAAAATTATAAATATTATTATAAGTCCAATGGATTCATACAAAAAAGTTGGATGCACAGAAATATATTCTCCGTTTCTTTGTAAAAGTTCCATTCTAAAGAAACTATTAGTTGGGGATCCATATGCCTCTCTGTTAAAAAAATTCCCCCATCTGCCTATCGCTTGACCCAAAGCCAAAAACGGCACACAATAATCTAATACATCTAATAATTTTATTTTTTTGACTTTGCAATATATAATCGCTGTAAGTACAGCACCTATAATTCCGCCATATATTGCAAGTCCTCCGTTCCAAATCTTAAATACAGAACTAAAATCGTCTTTGTAACTATTCCAAGAAAATATAACGTAATATATTCTCGCAAAAATTACACTAATAGGTATTGCCCATATAACAAAGTCTTCTATATCTTCATATCTAATTCCATATTTGCCATCACGTCGCCTAGCTAAAACAAGCCCTAAAACGATAGCAAAAGTAATTAAAATTCCATACCAATAAACATTTACTTTTCCTAAAGAAAAAGCGATAGGATTTATATTGAAAAACAAATTCAAATTAGGAAAAGCAACATTATAGCTAGACATCTATATCCTTTTTTACAAAACTAGTTATGCCTGGATTATATCTATAAAACATATTATTCGGAAGAGTTTTAGTTTTCACAACTCTCTTCGGAATATTGTCGTAACGTTTTATTTTTTTAGGCATAGCAGTTTTATATACGTTCTCGCTAATCTCTATTCCTAATTCAAATTTATTTTTTTCCATTCCTATCGCCTTTCTCAAATTATTTTACTAATGCCATTGTTTCCTTAGCAATCATAAGTTCCTCGTTAGTAGGAATAACAAATACTTTTATCTTGCTATTAGGGCCTGTGATATCTACTTGTTGTCCACGAACTTTATTCTTTTCAACATCAATTTCAGCTCCCAAATTGTTTAAGCCTTCCATAACATGTCTTCTTACTTCACAGTCATTTTCACCAATTCCAGCAGTAAATACGATTGCATCTACTCCGTTTAATGCTGCGATATATGAACCAATAAACTTTCTTACTTGGTATACAAACATATCTAATGCAAGTTGTGCTCTCTTATTTCCTTTTTCTGCAGCTTCTTCTAGATCTCTAAAGTCACTACTTACACCAGAAATTCCTTGAACACCGCATTTTTTATTCATGAAGTTATTCAAATCTTCTACCTTTACTCCACAATTTTTAATAATATATGGAATAATAGCAGGGTCTATTGAACCACATCTTGTTCCCATCATAAGTCCATCAAGTGGAGTAAGACCCATACTTGTATCTACTGACTTACCATCTTTTACAGCAGTAATACTTGAACCATTTCCTAAGTGGCAAACGATAATTTTAGTTCCTTCTGGACCTTTTCCAAGCATTTCAATAGCTTTTTGAGAAACAAATTTATGAGAAGTACCATGAGCACCATATCTTCTTATTTTATATTCTTGGCACATTTCATAAGGTAAACCATACATATATGCCTCTTCTGGCATTGTTTGGTGGAAAGATGTATCGAATACTGCAACCATAGGTACGTTTGGTAAAGCTTCATGGCACATTCTTATTCCAAGCGCATGTGCTTTGTTATGTAGAGGAGCTAGAGTTGCTAAATCTTCGATTTGCTCTGTTACTTTATCATCTATTATAGTAGATTTCTTAAATATACTACCACCTTGGACTATTCTGTGACCAATTGCATCGATTTCGTCTAAAGAAGAAATTACTCCAACTTCTTTATCCGTTAAAGATGCTAAAACTGAATTTACAGCCTCTAAATGAGTAGGTAAAGGATTATTATATACAGCTTCTTTACCATCAGCGGTTTTGTGCTTATGGAAAGCATCTGGTAATCCTATCTTTTCACAATTTCCTTTTGCTAATACTTTTTCTGTTTCCATATCAATTAATTGATATTTAAGTGAAGAACTTCCACAGTTAATAACTAATATTTTCATTAAAACTACCTCCTATTTTTTTGTTCTACCGAACATATTCTACCATTATTCGATCTCTTTTTCAATAACTTATTTTTGACTTCTTCGTATAATTTCATCTCTTAAGAAAGCAGCTCTCTCAAAGTCTAAATCCTTTGCAGCTTTTTTCATTTCTCGTCTTAATTTTTCTATAGGTATCTCATCGATTTTTTCAGATATATCCTCTTTTATTGCCTTTGTAACTTCAATAATATCTCTTATTTCTTTAACTATAGACTTAGGAGTAATATTATTTTTCTCATTGTATTCAGACTGAATTTTTCTTCTTCTATTTGTTTCTTTTATAGCATATTCCATTGCATCTGTTACTTCATCTCCATACATTATAACCTTTCCATTAACATTTCTTGCAGCACGTCCAATTGTTTGGATTAATGAACGTTCCGAACGTAAGAAACCAGGTTTATCTGCATCTAAAATTGCGACTAACGAAACTTCGGGAATATCTAGTCCTTCTCTAAGTAAATTTATTCCAACCAAAACATCAAATACGCCTAAACGCAAATCTCTTATTATTTCAAGTCTTTCTAAAGTATCAATATCTGAATGAAGGTATTTTACCTTAATTCCTACCTCGCCTAAGTATTTAGATAAATCTTCCGCCATTTTTTTAGTTAAAGTTGTAACTAAAACTCTTTCTTTATTTTCAGCACGTTTATTTATCTCTCCAATTAAATCGTCTATCTGATTTTCAACAGGTCTTACTTCAATTTGAGGATCAAGTAATCCAGTTGGACGTATGATTTGCTCAACAATTCTACCCTTAGAATGCTCTATTTCGTATTCGCTCGGTGTTGCACTAACAAATACAACTTGATTAAGTCTTTCTTCAAACTCACCAAAATTAAGTGGTCTATTATCATATGCTGAAGGTAATCTAAATCCGTAACTAACCAACATATCTTTCCTTGCTCTGTCTCCATTATACATCCCTCTTACTTGAGGTAAAGTAACGTGAGATTCATCAACAAAAAGTAAGAAGTCTTTGGGGAAGTAATCGAGTAATGTATATGGTGCTTCCCCAGCTTTCCTTCCACTTATATGTCTCGAATAATTCTCTATTCCACTACAAAAGCCTATTTCTTGAAGCATCTCTAAATCAAAATTAGTTCTTTGCTCAATTCTTTGAGCTTCAAGTAATTTATCTTGAGATTTAAAATAATTTATTCTATCTTGTAGTTCCTCCTCTATTCCCTTTATTGCTCTTTGCATTTTTTCCCCACTCGTAACGTAGTGAGAAGCTGGGTGAATTAAAGTGTGAGTAAGTGTAGATATTGCTTTACCTGTAAGAGGATCTATCTCAGAAATTTTCTCAATTTCATCTCCCCAAAACTCAATTCTAATAGCCTTATCATCATAGCCTGAAGGGAATACCTCAACAGTATCTCCTTTTACTCTAAACTTGCTCCTTGTAAATTCTATTTCGTTTCTATCATATTGGATTTCAACTAATTTTCTAAGTAATTCATCTCTATTTTTAGTCATTCCAGGTCTTAAAGATATTGTCATGTTGCTGTAATCATCAGGATCTCCTAAACCATAAATACAAGACACACTCGCAACA
>JAEEXS010000070.1 GCA_016287855.1 Clostridia bacterium | reverse complement strand
AGTGATGTTTTTATAAATATCCTTACTCAAAATGCTTATATTATTGACTGGTATGTAAAACATGATGAATTCAGAGATGACAAAGTAGTTAATGTAATTAATATGTATGAGGATGATGTTTATCCGGATTATGGAAATATAACTAAAGAATTTAAACTAGATGATTTTGTATCTGTTAGGTATTCTAAATTGTTTAAGAATTTTTATAATCAAAAGATATTAGATCCTTTTTATAAAACAGATGATTTATTTAATAATGATTTTTCACAATTAATTATTAAAGTCGCTGAAAAATTAGATTTGAATGAGCTTAAAAAGTTAGATATTGTTAATACTAATATGCTTATTGACCAGAAATATATTGAAAAGTCTAAACAAGGTTTCTTTTCAAGATTGTTTTCGTTTAAGAAATAATGAGGGAGTGAAAATATGGCCCAGGTTTTACTTGTAGATCTTATAGAAAAAATTAAAACTATAATGGAAAACTACAAAGATGATAAAGAATTAAAAGTTCTTCATCAAAGGAAAATTGACCAAGCAGCTGCGGGTAGTCCCGAAGCTAAAAATTATGTAAAAGAAGAAATATTAAAAGTATGTTTAAAAGATTTAAATTCTCAAATAAGTGAGGATAATATTGATGACCTAATTTCTCAATATTATATAAATTATTACCAAAATATTTACGGTGATGATGAGAGCGATCCTTTTTATAAATTGTTTGAACATATGATGCTAAATAAAGATGATGACTATGAGAAAAAGCTAGATAGGTTTATTCAAATAGTTTATCAAGAGTTATATGGACTCGGTGTAATTGATGAACTTTGTGAAGGACATATAGATGAAACAGGTGTAAATGGTAAAGATTATATTTGGGTACAGGTTGGAGGTTTAAAACGACAAGTAAAAAGACTTCATTTTCAAAGTAATGAGGTACTACAAAAAAAGGTTTCTACTGCAATAAGCTTTGATAGTAAGAACGATATTACAGCTAGTGAGCCTATAGTATATTGCCAGAGAATGAACGGAAGCCGTGTTACGGCAGTTATACCGCCTGTTGCTAAGTATCCTATATTAAATATTCGTCATTTCCATTTAGCCAACGTTACAAAGCACGATTTGGTAGATAAAGCAACTTTGACAGATATGGCAGTTAGATTTATTGAATTAGTTTTCCAAGGGAGACCTAATTTCCTAATTATAGGTCAACAAGGTAGTGGTAAATCTACTTTGCTTAGAGTGTTGTTAAACGAGGTTTCGGATGCAATTGGTATAGGAACTATAGAGAATATGTTTGAGTTGAACTTAGACGACTATTATCCTAGTAAAAATGTTATTTCATTACAATCAACGGAGAAGTTTCCAGCAGATAAGTTGTTTGAGTTAATGTTACGTCAAAACCGTGATATTATACTACTTGGAGAAATTCGTTCTTCTAATGAAGCGGTTGAGACAATAAATGCTATGTTACGTCAGTGCCGTGGCTCAGCTGCTACATTCCACAGTTCTTCACCTACGCGTGCGGTGCATGATTTAAGAAACTTGTGTATGAGAAGTAGTCAATATAAAGATTTCTTGACAGCACAATTTGACGTAGCAGATGCTATAGACTTAATTCTAGAGGGAAGATTAGATTATCAAACAGGTAAAAGATATATAAATCGTATTTCTGTTGTAGAAGCTGATGATACAGAGTATAAGTTCGAAGTAAAAGATATATTTAAATATGATCATGCTAGGAAAGAGTTGATGCCAGTTCAGTGCATTTCCGATCAATTTATGGAGAAATTGCTTGATTATGGAATGCCTATTGAAAATATTCAAAAAATAAAGAATTTATTCAAAGAAGGCATGAAAGCAAATAAAGTTGAAATTGATAATATAGAAGAAGTTGAAGAAAATGAAGTTAATGAGAATAAGACTAAATCGATTAAAACTAAGAAAAGTAAAGTTTAGTCAGAGAAATGGAGGAAAAATAAATGTCAGATAATATGTTATCAATTGCTAATACTTTTAGTAATTTTGGTAGTAGTTTATTGATATTTATAGCGGTAGTGCTTGTTGTATTGATTGGAGTAGTGTGCTATTTGGTTTATACTGAAAAACAAAATAGTGCCTGGCTTAATCAGAGGAAAAGTACAGTTAAAGCGGTGTATTCTTTGAAAGATTTCCCACTGTTATATACTATTCAAACTAGAATAGCTAATAAATTTGCAATTACCAATACTGCTTCAAGGCAAGAAAATGAAAAATATGCATTATATGTTATGGGGTTTATCTTGATTTGTGCAATTGGAATAGTTGCATTGTTATGGCCATTTGTTAATAGATATCCTTATGCAGTAGTGTTAGTGTCTGTAATTGGTATAGTTATTCCATGGATGCTATTTACAATTTTCTATGAGGCACAACTTGCCAAAATGATAAAACAATTACCTACAGCGATTGATGAATTCGCAAGTAGTTATAGGAAATCTAATAAGGTATTTAATGCTTTAAGAGATTCTTATCAATACATGCCTAGAGTAGTTGGAAAAGAATTTGAGAGATTATATAAATCATATAATATTGATTTTGAAGATGGAGTCGAATATTTTAGGGATAGAATAAAAAATGATTGGGCTGGAATTTTTGCAAGTTTATTATTAATAAACTATACAAAAGGTGGAACAATAATTGCTCAGTTAGATGATTTAAATACAGAAATTGAGAATGATATTATTGCTAAAGATAGAGTAAGAAGTAAAATGTTAGGTTTTAAACTTATATCGCTTGCATCATTGTTATTGGTTGTACTTGCAATTTTTGCAAATATGTTGATGTCTGATTCGGCCAAAGAGTATTATATGGGAATAAATGGTCAAAATGAAATTATACTTGCATTAGTTGTTGCATTTATAACATTCTTATGTATGACGGTTGTTGAAAAATTATAAAGAGGTGAGATTGTATGTCTGGAATTTTTTTGGGAATTATTATTGCGATAATAATTGTTTTAGTACTATTTTTACTAATTTTACTTATACGTCAGCCTCAGAGTGTAAAGGTAAAGAATGATAAATTCTCGTGGGAAGAGTTAACATTACATCCAATGTTTAAGAAAGCTATTGATAGCTTAATGCCACCAGTAGAAGATAGAGAATATAGGCAAAATGAGAGACTAATAAGTGATTCTGGTGTTAATATTTCGATGAGAGTTCTTTATCTATTTAAAATTATTACACCAATAGTACTTTTAATTTGCTTCCTTTCTATTTATTTTATAAACAGAAGCATAAGAGTAAATGCAATAATTACAGATGAGATAGTTGAAACAGTGGATGTTTTAGGGGCTAGTGATGTTAATGAATCTGCACAATCTAACGCTGATAAACGTGAGATGGAAAGAGCCAAAAAAGATACTTATGAAATTGTAGAGAACTTAGTAGACACAAGGGTACTAAATACATCAGATTCTTTAGCAGTAAAATTGTTAATTCAAGAAATTTTAACTAAAAATGAATTACCTAACAGCCCAACTGATGTTACTAATATGTATAATAAGTTGATAGATGTTCAAAATGCTAGAAAGATAAGTTTTGTTACATTAATAATTATATTAATGATTTCATTAGTAGGTTACTATATTCCAAATGGATTTTTGATTTTGTCACGTTTAATAAGATATCAATCTTTTGATAATGAAGTTATTGCACTTGAAATGTTAACAATCATGGTAGGATCTATTGAGAACGTAACGGTAAAAGAAATTCTGAGAATTTTATCATTAAATAGTAAGGCATTTAAGCCTAATTTTGAAAAGGCGTTGCTGGAATATCCTATAGACTTTGAACAAGCACTTATAAATTTAGGAGATAGTAGTAAAAATAAAGACTTCCAGGCTCTAGTTTCTACTTTAAGACAATGTGCTACATCTGATAAATATGCAGCATTACAAACACTTCAACGTAGAAGAATAAGTAGAAAAGAGTATAGAAAACTTATGGAAGAAAAGAAGATAGAAACAAAGATGTATATTGGTTTCATTATGTTAATACCTGTACTATTCTTCTTAGCAAAGTTGTTACTATCACCTTGGTCAGATTTAATGAATTCAAGCGGATTATTATAGACAAAAAGTCGTTTCTCTGATATTATTTATCAGGGAGGCGATTTTTTTATGTCATTCGTGCATCTTCATGTTCATAGTGAATATAGTTTGCTTGATGGAGCTATTAGAATTAAAGATTTAGTTGCTAAAGCAAAAGAATTTAATATGCCTGCCGTGGCTCTTACTGACCATGGAGTTATGTATGGTGTAATGGAATTTTATAAAGAAGCAAAAAAGAATGATATAAAGCCTATTATTGGATGTGAAGTTTATGTTGCTTCTCGTAGTAGATTCGATAAAGAATCAAGTTTTGGAGATGCTGAACGTGGGCATCTAGTTTTGTTATGCAAAAATAATGAAGGATACAAAAACCTAACGAAGTTAGTATCGCTTGGGTTTATAGAAGGCTTTTATTATAAGCCACGTATAGATAAAGAGATTTTAAGGAAGTATTCAAAGGGTTTAATAGGTCTTAGTGCATGTTTAGCGGGAGAAATACCTAAAGCACTTTCTGAAAATAATTATGAAAAGGCAAAAGAGCTTACTTTAGAATATAAAGATATTTTTGAAGAAGGAAGTTTCTTTTTAGAAATGCAGTCTAATGGAATTGATGAACAGGTTTTAGTTAATCAAGGAATTGTGCGTTTATCTCGTGAATTAAATCTTCCTTTAGTTGCTACAAACGACTCTCATTATTTGACCAAAGATGATTACTATAGTCACGAAGTGTTGTTGTGCATTCAGACAGCTAAGAAAATGTCTGATGCAGATAGAATGACTTTTTCTACGAATGAGTTTTATTTTAAATCTAGTGAGGAAATGGAAGAAAGATTTAAGAATTTCCCTGAAGCAATAGAAAATACATTAAAAATTGCGGATATGTGTAATGTTGAATTTGAATTTGGAAAGCTTAAATTACCTGAATTTAAAATTGATACTAATATGTCCCATGAAGAATATTTTGTTGAACGTTGTAAGAAAGGGCTAGAAGAGAGATATGCTGGTAACGTTACTCAAGACAAAATAGACAGAATGAATTATGAAATAGATGTTATAAAAAAGATGGGATATGTTGATTACTTCCTAATAGTTGAAGATTTTATAAGGTACGCTAAAGACAATGGTATTCCTGTTGGCCCTGGAAGGGGATCGGCTGCAGGTAGTATTGTTGCATATATTTTACATATTACAGATATTGATCCACTAAAATTTAATCTGTTATTTGAGAGATTTTTAAACCCTGAAAGAGTTAGTATGCCAGATATAGATATAGATTTTTGTTACCAGAGGCGTCAAGAGGTAATTGACTATGTTATTAGAAAATATGGTGCGGATCATGTTGCACAAATTATTACATTTGGAACTTTAGCGGCACGGGCTGTTATTCGAGATGTTGGACGTGCTTTAGATGTATCTTATGCAAAGACAGATTTAGTTGCTAAGAGTATTCCTTTTGCAATTGGAATGACTATTAAAAAAGCTTTAGAAATGAATAAAGATTTAAGTGTATTGTATGAAACAGATGTAGAAGTTAAAAATTTAATAGATGTTTCGTCTTCACTAGAAGGCTTACCTCGTCATGCTTCTACTCATGCAGCTGGAGTTGTAATTACGAAAGAGCCAGTTATGAACTATGTTGCTTTGTATAAAAATGAAGATAGCATAAGCACTCAATTTACAATGACTATTTTAGAGGAATTAGGGCTCTTAAAAATGGACTTTTTGGGCTTAAGAACTCTTACAGTTATAAAAGATGCGATAGATTTAATTAAACAAAATTATAACATAGATATAGTTTTTACAGATGATATGTCTGATCCGGCTGTATTTAAGCTTATTAGTGAGGGCAAAACAGATGGTGTATTCCAACTTGAAAGTGCTGGGATGAAAGAGTTTTTAAGAGAATTAAAGCCTCAATCTTTAGAAGATATTATTGCGGGTATATCGCTTTATAGACCAGGACCAATGGATCAAATACCACGTTATATTAAAAATAAAAATTCACAAGGCAATATTCAATATTTGCATCCAGCCTTAGAGCCTATATTAAATGTTACATATGGCTGTATGGTTTACCAAGAGCAAGTTATGCAGATTGTTCGTGAGCTCGCTGGGTATAGTTTTGGACATGCCGATTTAGTTCGTCGTGCTATGGCTAAGAAAAAAGCAGATGTTATGGCAAAGGAAAGAGAAAACTTTATTGCGGGTTGTAAAGAACGTAATATTGATGAAGTATCTGCAAATAAGATTTATGATGAGATGATAGACTTTGCAAAATATGCGTTTAATAAATCTCATGCAGCAGCGTATGCGGTTGTTGCATATAGAACAGCATATTTAAAGGCTCATTATCCTGCTGAATTTATGGCGGCTATGTTAAATAGCTTTATTGGAAGCTTAGATAAGGTCCCTCAATACATTGCTGAATGCAAGAAATTAGGTATTAAGATATTGGGGCCAAATATAAACGAGAGTTATACATTATTTACAGTAAAAGATAATGCAATAAGGTTTGGACTTGCTGCTGTAAAAAATATTGGAGAAGAGGCTGTAGATGCAATTGTTTTAGAGAGAAATGCAAATGGTAAATTTACCGATTTTGAGGACTTTTGCAAACGAATTTCTGGAAAAAAAGTAAATAAGAAATGTATAGAATCTCTTATAAAATGTGGTGCATTTGACGGTATGCATTATCGCTCCGTTTTATTAGAGTCCTATGAAAAAATTATTGATGGAATATCTCAAAGTGAAAAAAACAATATTGAGGGGCAATTTAACCTTTTTGATATAGGGAAAACAGCAAATAATGTATCTACTAAATTTAATTATCCTGTTATAAATGAATTTTCTCAAAAAGAGTTACTTATGATGGAAAAGGAAATGCTAGGATTATATATTAGCGGACATCCATTAGATAAATTTAGAGATATTGCTGAAAAGCGAAGCAATATAACTTCTCAAGATGTTGTAGAGTATGTTGAAAATGCGGATAATGATAATTTCGAAAGTAAAGTAAGAGATGAAATGGAAGTTTCAATTTGTGGTATAATATCTAATAAGAAAACTAAAATTACAAAAAATAATGAAACAATGGCATTCTTTAAGATTGAAGATTTATATGGCACTATAAATGCTATTGTTTTTCCTAAAACATATAGCAGATTGCAAAATAGTATAAAAGAGGATATCCCTGTTGTTATAAAAGGAAGACTTAGTTTAAGGGAAGATGAGGAACCTAAGATAATTTGTAATTCTATTGAGGAAATAAATTTGGTACCATCTAAATTATATTTAAAAATTGAAGAGAATGAAGAAAATATAGTAGATACCACTATTTTACCTATATTATCTAAGAGCCATGGGGATACTAGTGTGATGCTATATTATTCTAAAGATAAGATTACTAAAGTGGCACCAAAAGAGTATAATGTTAATGTTTCAGATGAGATATTAAAGGAGCTAAGTAGGGTTTTAGGCGAAGAAAATGTAAAGTGTGTGTACTAAGAAGGGAAGTTGTGTTTTGATGGAATATATAAAAATTAAAGGGGCAAAAGAGAACAATCTAAAGAATATTGACGTTAATATTCCAAGAAATAAGTTTGTAGTTGTAACGGGGCTTAGTGGTTCAGGTAAGTCTTCTCTTGCTTTTGATACAATTTATGCAGAAGGGCAAAGAAGATATGTAGAGTCATTATCTGCCTATGCAAGACAGTTTTTAGGTCTTATGGAAAAACCAAATGTTGAATATATAGAGGGGCTATCTCCTGCAATTTCAATAGACCAAAAAACAACTAGTAAAAACCCTCGTTCTACAGTTGGAACGGTTACAGAAATCTACGATTATTTAAGACTTTTATACGCAAGAATTGGTCATCCGCATTGTCCAAATTGTGGCAAACCAATAACACAACAGTCAGTTGACCAAATTACAGACAGTATTATGACGTTACCAGATGGAAGTAAAATTCAAATATTAGCACCTGTTATTAGAGGCAAAAAAGGTGAACATGTTAAAGTATTGGAAGATGCTAGAAAAAATGGTTTCGTACGAGCAAGGGTAGATGGAGAATTAAGAGATTTATCTGAAGATATAATTCTAGACAAGCAAAAGAAGCATAATATTGAAATTATTGTGGATAGATTAATTGTTAAGGAAGGTATAGAGAAAAGAATTTCTGAGTCTGTTGAAACAGCATGCAATATAGCAGAAAATTTAGTTATGGTAGATATTGGTGGTAAAGAAGATTTGTTATTTTCGCAAAACTATGCTTGCCCAGATTGTGGAATAAGTATAGAGGAAATAGAACCTAGACAATTCTCTTTCAATAGTCCTTTTGGTGCATGTCCTAGATGTGCTGGGCTTGGGACTTTGCTTGAAATAGATCCAAAACTAGTACTCCCAGATCCTACAAAAAGCTTAAATGATGGCGCAATAAGGGTCATTGGTTGGAGTTCAAAAAGTGATGAAAGAAATAATAATATATTTTTGCAAGGGTTGGCTAAGCACTTTAACTTTAGTCTAGATACTCCTTTTTGTGATTTGCCAGAAAAGATACAAAATATTATTTTTTATGGAACTCATGAGCGCTTTAGAGTTAAATATGATACGGCTAGTGGAAGCGGAGATTTTATGTCCACGTTTGAAGGAGCAATTAATGCTCTTATGAGAAGATATAAAGAAACAAACTCAGAGACTATGAGAGAGTATTATGAAACACTTATGTCTAATTCTGTTTGTCCAGATTGTGGTGGAAAAAGGTTAAAGAAGGAATCTCTTGCGGTAACAGTAGGAAATAAAAATATTTATGAACTTACAAATTTATCTGTATTACAAATGAGAGATTTCTTTGCAAAATTAAAGATGACGAAAAAAGAAGAAACAATATCTTACCAGATACTAAAAGAGATTAAAGCAAGACTTAATTTCTTGGTGGATGTTGGGCTTGAGTACTTAACTTTATCTAGAGCTTCTGCAACGCTATCTGGTGGAGAGGCTCAGAGGATAAGACTCGCTACCCAAATTGGTTCAGGTCTTACAGGTGTACTATATATTTTAGATGAGCCTAGTATTGGACTTCACCAAAGAGACAACCAAAAGCTCATAGATGCGCTAAAAAACTTGAGAGATTTAGGGAATACACTTATTGTTGTTGAGCATGATGAAGATACAATGTATGCAGCTGACGAGATTATAGATATTGGACCAGGAGCCGGAGTCCACGGTGGAGAAGTTATTGCACAAGGTACAGTTGAAGATATAAAGAAGAGTGAGAAATCTATTACTGGAGCATACCTTAGCGGTAGAATGAAAATAGAAGTCCCTAAAAAGAGACGTAAAGGAAATGGAAAAGAAATAAAGGTAATAGGAG
>JAEEXS010000069.1 GCA_016287855.1 Clostridia bacterium | reverse complement strand
ACGCATTTGAAGAAGAAATATCTAATGGTTTTATTACAATAAACGGAGGCCATAGAGTCGGCATTTCCGGAAAACCTTTATATAAAAACAATAAAATATACATGATAAAAGATATTTCAGGACTTAATTTTAGAATAGCAAGAGAAGTAATTGGCTTTGCAAATAGTATTATTCCAAAAATAAAAATAAATAACGAATTTGTTAGTACTTTAATAATATCTCCTCCTGGAATCGGGAAAACTACTTTACTTAGAGATTTGGTACGCCAAATAAGTAATAGTGGCTATAATGTGAGTCTAATAGATGAGCGTTCTGAAATTGCAAGTTGTTATAAAGGAATACCTCAAAACGATATTGGAGATAGAACAGATATAATGGATGCAGTATATAAGGTAGATGGAATAAAAATGATGGTACGATCTATGCGTCCAGATTTTGTCGCAACAGATGAAATAGGAACAGACGAAGATGCAGAAGCTATTTTTTATGCAGTAAATTGTGGTACGAAGATACTCGCAACCGCCCACGGCAATAAAGTTGAGGATTTATATAAAAGTAAAAAAATGAAAGAAATTTTAGAATGCAATATCTTTGAAAAAATTGTTTTAATGAGTAAGACGGAAATAAAAGTTTTATAAAAATAAATTCTTCCTATTTTGACACTTTTATTTTATTATGATAGAATAATTTCGAATTGGAGGGATTATCTTGACAGAGCCGATTTATGAAAAACGAGAAATAACTGATTTTAAAGATTTAATAAATCAAAGCGTTAGTATTTTTGGTAATAAAGACGCTTTTTGGATAAAAAACTTAATGGGAGAATATGAAGGAATTACATATAAAGAGTTTTATAGAGATATAGAAAACCTTGGTACGGAACTTATAAATATGGGGTTAAAGCATGAGAAAATCGCTGTAATTGGTGAAAATAGATATGAATGGGCTTTAACTTATTTAGCTGTTACCTGTGGAACGGGTACAATAGTACCATTAGATAAAGAATTACCTGCAAATGAATTAAAATATTTACTTGAAACAGCAAATGTAAAAGCAATAGTATTTTCAGATAAATTAACAGATAAAGTAGTAGAAGCAGTTCAAGGAATTACTAGTATAAAATACTTTGTAAATATGGATTTACAAGAAGATGTTCAAGGTTGCTTATCTTTTCCTAAGATACTAAAAAAGGGTGCAAATCTAATAAGAATAGGAGATAAAAAGTTTGCAAATTCTAAAGTTAATCCAGATGAGGCAACTATACTTTTATTTACATCTGGAACAACTGGGCTTGCTAAAGGAGTTATGCTAACTCAAAGAAATATTTGCTCAGATATAGTAGCAACTACTCAAGTTGTAGATGTTAGGGAAGACGATATAACCTTATCTATTTTGCCTATGCACCATACATATGAATGTACGGTTAACTTTTTGTTGATGCTATATAGTGGAGTTAGAATATCTTTTTGCGAAGGCTTAAGATATATTGTTCCAAATTTAAAAGAAGTAAAACCAACTGTTATGGTTTCTGTTCCACTTATTTATGAAAAAATGTATAAAAATATAATGGATACTGCTAAAAATAGTGGTAAATTAGGAATCCTTCAAGCAGGAGTAAAATTAAGCAATATAGCAGAGAAGTTTAACGTAAACTTAAGAAAGAAGTTTTTTGGAGAGATATTAAATAATTTTGGTGGAAGATTAAGACTTGCTATTGCTGGAGGAGCTGCAAGTAAGCCAGAAGTATTAAAAGGTTTACAAGATATAGGATTCTTTGTAATTCAAGGTTATGGTTTAACTGAAGCGTCCCCTATAGCCTTTGTTAATCATGTAGATAATTTCAAAAATAACTCTATAGGTAAGCCGTTACCTGGAGTAGAGGCTAAAATTGCGGATCCAGACAAAAACGGAATAGGTGAGATTTGGATAAAAGGTCCTATGGTTATGCAAGGGTACTACGAAAATGAAGAAGCAACTAGAGATACCTTCTCTGAAGATGGCTGGCTAAAAACAGGAGATTTAGGTTATAAAGATAATGAAGATTTTTACTATATTACTGGTAGAAAGAAGAATGTAATTGTAACTAAAAATGGTAAAAATATTTTCCCAGAAGAAGTTGAATCGTATTTAAATAAAAGTCATTTAATTCGTGAAAGTATGGTTTTTGGAAAAGAAGTTGAGGGGGAACTAGAACCACAAATTTGTGCAATAATAGTACCTGACTATGATGCAATCCGCAAACAAACTGGTAAATCTACAATAGACGATGATGAAGTTGAAAAGCTTATCTCACAAGAAGTAAAAAAATCTAACAAGCAAATGCCAACATATAAATATGTAAAGAAATTTGAAATACAAAAACAAGAATTGTCTAAAACAACAACACATAAAATAAAAAGGTATTAATATTTAAATTACTAAGGAGGGGCTTTATGGAACAAGTAAAAATTAAGTTAGAAGACAGAGAATTTTTGGTAGAAAAGGACACTAGCATTATCGACTTTATAAACTTTTATGGGATTCAGCACTCATCTCCAATTTTAGGCGCTATTGTAAATAATGAATCAAAAAGCCTAAATTACAAAGTAAATGAGGATATAGAATTAAAGTTTATAGATTATAATTCTCCAGTAGGTGTAGAAATTTATAGAAAGAGCTTATTATTACTGTTTATAAAAGTATGTGAAGAGTTTTACCCAGAAGCTAATGTTATTGTCCGCCATTCAATAAATAAAGGTGTTTTTTGTGAGCTTAGAAATTGCCCTGTTCCGATAAATGAAGAATTAAGAAAAAGAATAGATGAAAGAATGAGAGAGCTTGTAAACGATAAAATTCCGTTTGTAAGGAGAAAAGTAACTAAAGAGGAAGCAAAAGAGATATTTACAAAACTAGATCAACCAGATAAAATTGGTGTAATTGACTCTTTAAATAGAGATACAGTTACTATTTATTCTTGTGGAGATTGGAGCGATTATTTTTACGGATATTTAGTACCTAATTCTAGCTTTTTAACCATGTTTGAATTAAAATTATATGAAGGTGGTTTTATTGTTAGATATCCTCAAAAAGGCGACTTTTACCACTTGCCACCATATACTGATCAAAAGAAATTATTTGAAATATTTAAAGAATTTAAAAAGTGGAATGAGATTTTAGGCGTTGAAAATGTTACAATGCTAAATAAAATTATAAAGCAAGGCAGAATAAGAGAATATATGATGATTGCAGAAGCTTTGCAAGAGAAAAAATATGCTAAAATTGCGGATATGATAAAAGAAAATCCAGACAAGAAAATAGTTTTAATTGCAGGACCTTCGTCATCTGGAAAAACTACATCATCATATAGATTAACAGTTCAGCTTATGGTTAACGGTATAAAAGCCATTCCTATTGCACTAGATGATTACTTTGTAAATCGAGATAGAACACCAATAGGCGAAGATGGTAAACCGGATTTTGAAAGCTTATACGCAGTTGATTTAGATTTATTTAACCAACACTTAAAAATGTTGTTAAATGGTGAAGAAGTAGAACTTCCTATTTTCGACTTCAAAGTTGGAATGAGAAAAGTAGGAGGAAGAAAACTTAAATTAGAAGAGAATCAAGTTCTTATTTTTGAGGGAATTCATGCATTAAACGAAGAGTTAACAAGAGATATACCTCAAGAAAATAAATTTAAGATATATATAAGTGCATTAACTTCACTAAGTATTGATGACCACAATTCTATAAGTACTTCTGACTCTAGATTACTTAGAAGAATGGTTAGAGATTATAAATATAGAGGTCATTCCCCAGAAAGAACTTTAGAACTTTGGGATGCTGTAAGACGTGGTGAAGATAAAAATATTTTCCCTTATCAAGAGAATGCGGATGTAGTATTTAACTCAGCTATGTTCTACGAGATAAGTGTATTAAGACCAATTGTTGAGCCTTTATTAGAAGAAATTAAACCGGACTCAAATTTCTATCCTAAGGCAAAAGCAATGCTTAACTTTATAAGATATTTTGAGCCAGTTCAGTCTGAAGGTGTGCCAGAAAATTCAATAATTAGAGAATTTATTGGAGGAAGCTGTTTTCAGCCAGAAGAATAAAAGGTGAATTAATTTATGAAAGTTTATTTAGATAATGCAGCTACAACTGAATTATTACCAAGTGTAGTTGATGAAGTAAAATATGTAATAGAAAATGTTTATGGAAATCCGTCGTCCCTTCACTCAATTGGTTTAGAAGCAGAAAAAATTGTTAGAAATTCAAGAGAAATTATTGCTAAATCATTGGGAGTAGAAACGGGAGAAGTTTATTTTACATCTGGCGCCACAGAATCAGATAATACTGCTATTTTTGGAAGTGTTTATGCAAATTCAAGACGTGGGAAGCACATTATAACTTCTAAAATTGAACATCCAGCAGTTTTAAATTGTTTCAAAAAATTAGAACAAGAAGGATTCAACGTAACTTATCTTGATGTAGATAGTAACGGAATTATAGATATAGACCAGCTTAAAAATGCTATTTCAGACCAGACAATATTCATAAGTGTTATGGCTGTTAATAATGAAATTGGTAGTATTGAGCCTATTCGTGAAATAGCAAAGTTAAAAAGAGAATATAACTTTATACTTCATACAGATGCGGTTCAAGCTTATACAAAAATACCTTGTAACCTATATAATGTTGCAGATTTAATTAGCATAAGTGGGCATAAAGTTCATGCGTTAAAAGGTATAGGTGCGTTAATTGTAAAAAAAGGTATAAAAATTTCACCGCTTATTTTAGGTGGAGGGCAAGAAGGTGGCTTTAGAAGCGGTACTGAAAACGTACCTGGAATTGCTTCATTTGCAAAAGCAGTAAGTGAAAAAGCCGATACAGAAAAAATAGCTCACCTTAGAGAAATATTAAAAGAAGGAATTTCTAATATTAAAAATGCAAAAATAAATGCTTATAACGATGGAAATTCTGCGCCTCATATACTAAGCGTTTCTTTTAATGGTTTAAGAGGTGAGGTTTTGATGCATATGTTAGAGGAAAAAGGGATATTCGTTTCAACAGGTTCTGCTTGTCACTCTAATAGATTTGGAGAAAGTCATGTATTATCTGCAATAGGGCTTAATAAAAATGAAATTGGTGGAACAATTCGCTTTAGCCTTGGCGAGTTAAACACAGAAGAAGAAATTAAGTACTGTGTAGATGTTTTAACAAAAGAGTTAAATAAATAATTTTTCACATAACAAGGAGGTTAAAATGAGAAGAGTAATTTTAATTGTTATGGATAGTGTAGGCGTTGGAGAATTGCCTGATGCTGCTGATTTTGGAGATGTTGGAACTAATACATTGCTTCATGTATATAAAGCAAATAGCGGCTTAAAAATGCCTAATTTACTAAAGCTTGGGATAGGAAATATCGATGGAAATTCTGAACTTGGAGAGGTAGAAGCACCAAGTGGAACATATATGAAATTAAAAGAAAAATCTAGAGGAAAAGATACTATTGTTGGTCATTGGGAAATGTCTGGTGTTATTACAGAAGTACCTTTTAGAATAAACCCAAATGGCATGGCACAAGATTTTATAGATGACTTTGTAAGAGAAGCTAAATTAGATGGAGTTATAGGTAATGTTGCAGGCTCTGGAACAGATATTATGAAGGAATATGGCGAAGAGCATTTAAAAACAAAATTACCTATAGTATATGTTTCTCCTGTAGATAGCAATTTCCAAATACTTGCTCATGAAGAAGTGTTTGGACTAGAAAAATTATATGAAATTTGTAAAGTTGCAAGAAGATTATTAAAAGGCGAAAGAGAAGTAGCAAGGGTTATAGCTAGACCTTTTGTTGGAACGTGCAAAGAAGATTTTGTGCGTACGTCTAATAGAAGAGATTATTCTGTAAAACCTACAGGAATTACTATGCTCGATAAAATAAAAGAAGCAGGGCTTCATGTTGCAGCGGTCGGAAAAATAGAAGATATTTTTTGTGGCATAGGTATTACTGATGCTATACATACCAAAGACAATATGGATGGAGTAGATAAAACACTTGATTATATGAAAGAAATAGATAATGGACTTATTTTTACTAATTTAGTAGATTTTGATATGAAATTCGGTCATAGAAATAATTATAAAGGATATGGAGAGGCAATCGAATTGTTTGATGCAAGAATACCCGAAATTATATCTAATATGAGAGAAGAAGATATTTTGATGATTACAGCAGACCATGGTTGTGATCCTACAACGCCTGGCTGTGACCATACTAGAGAACATATCCCATTACTTATTTATGGAAAAGATATAAAAGAAAATAATAATTTGCATGTTAGAAATAGTTTCGCAGATATTGCAGAGACTATATTAGATATACTAGGAGTTGAAAAGATTGGTACGGGAACTTCTATGATATCTGACATTTTAAAATAAAGGGGTTTTAAATAAATGACAAACAAAATAAAACAAATTAGTATACTGGGAATAATAATTGTTATTTTAACAGTATCAGTTTTTGTTTTTAAAAATAAAGAAAGCGATATAATTGAAGAAGAAAATAATGAGGAGCTTATAAAAGAGGAATCTGTAAGTTTATTAATTATTGAACCAGATTTTTTAAATCCATTAGTTTCTAAGAATAAATATGTTCAGGAAGTATCTAACTTAGTTTTTGATAGCCTAGTAAAAATTAATTCAAACTTAAAGCCAGAACCAGCTCTAGCAAAACTATTTATTCCTAATGAAGATTTAACTAGCTGGAATATAACTTTACGTGATGATGTATTTTTTCACGATGATACTAAACTTACCGCAGATGATGTAATATTTACAATTAATAAAATAAAAGAACTAGGAGATAAGTCTCTTTTCTCATATAGTGTAGAAAATATAGAATCTGTAGATAAGGTGTCTGACTATCAGATTAAAATTAATTTAAATAAATCAGATAATTTTTTAACCAATAAGTTGAATTTCCCTGTTTTGTCTAAAAACTATTATCAAGATAAATCACTTCAAAAAGATAACAAATATATTGGGACCGGTTATTATAGGCAAGTTAAAATAACAGATGAAGAAATGAAACTTTCCGCTTTTGATAAATATTATTCTAATGCAAAAGGGAATATTAAAAATATTGATATAAAAATTGCTGCTAAAAATAGACCGGGGTTTGAATTATTAAAGCTTGGTGAAATTGATATAGCAGATACAAATACTGAAGTAGGAGCATATGGGAGAAGTGCATATAATAATGAAAAATATATTACAGGTGTTTTCGAAGGCATAATATTTAATTCTGAAAATGAAGCATTAAAAGACACAAGTGTAAGACTTGCAACTTTACTAGGAATAAATAGAGATATTATTATTGAGAATTATATAGGTGGCTATGGTGTTTCTGTAGATTTACCGATGAATCCAAACTCATATTTGGTTAATAAATCACTTCAAAAAAATTCATTTAACCCAGAAAGAGCTCAAGATATTCTAACTAATAATGGTTGGAATATGAATGATAAACTAGGTTGCAGGGCTAAAGGATTATTAAAAGCTCAGTTTAACCTATTGGTTAATTCAGATAGTAAAAATGCAAAACAAAAAGCTGATTTTATTAAGAATAATTTGAAAAATATAGGGATAGATATAAAAGTCGTTTTGAAAGAAGCACCTGAGTACAACGTTGCAATTGCAAAAAAAGACTATGATTTAGCGATTGCAGATTGGGCAATTTCAGAATATCCAGAATTTTTATATGATTTCTATAGCGCTTCAAAAAACAATATATTTGGATTTAAAAATGAAGATTATGATTATTATGTGTATATGTTAAAAACAGAGTTCTTAGAGGGAAAGACAAAAGAATATATAGATAAAATGCAAGACATTTTAATAAAAGAGTTACCTATAATAGGACTTTATTTTGAGACATCTACGGTTTATTATAGCCAAGCAATAGAAGGAAAATTAAATCCAACTATAAATAATATATATGCTGATTTAAAAGATGTAATAAAGAAATAGAAAACAAAAACCCGCCACATATAGTATGGCGGGTTTTGAAGTTAAAATTTATTTTCTTCAAAGGAATTACTAAAGGGAGCGAGTTAAGATGTAGCAGCGGCGGTTTCGAACAGGTTGGCGGCGAAGGTGCCAGGAGTGGGGCAGTTCCATTTGATCAGGTAGGTATATTGCCCAGCACGGCACTGGAGAGTTTTTCCGAGGTTCTCAACGTAAAGACCGAGGGTAGAGAGATGTTCAGCTTGTTTTGCGTAAAGGCGAAGAGTGACTTGCAGGCGACCAGAAGAGGCGTAGAATATGAGCCGATCTAATAACGGATTCCTATCAGTTTCCATACCCAAATCTCCTTTAGAAAAATTGTTATCACATAACAAAATGTGATATATGCATATTGAATTTTACGGTACATTTTATCATAAAAGCTAATAGGTGTAAATATAAGTTTAATAAATATATTAATTTTATTGAAAATATATAAAAAATCGAAAACAGAGTTACAGAAAGAATTAAAAAATATTTAATTAGATTGTTTTATAAACTCTACAAGTTTGAGCCAATCATCTATTTCGATATGTGGTGATTTCGGAGGTATGACATTTTGCCTATTGTAATATGCACCAGTATACCAAAATGCACTTATATTTGCGGTGTTTGAACCTTGAACATCACAAAGTATACTATCTCCACAAAACCAAGCATCACTTTGGGAAACGTTTGCTTTTCTTAAAGCTAGTTCGAAAATTAAAGGATGTGGTTTCCTAAAAACATACTCGCTGGAAGCTATAACGAATTCAAAGTTATTATGGGGTAAAAATTTATTTAATCTATTTTTTAAACTATTTCCACTATAAGAAATATTACTTACTACAGCAGTTCTAATATTTGATTCTGATAAATACTTAAGAAGTTCTTCTATATGTGGTGTTAAAGTGCAGGGGGCAGCATTATCCCAAAAAATAGTTTCCAGTTCATCAAACGATAAATCAAATTCTAACATAAAATAATCATATAAAAATTTTAGAAAGTTGTGATTGTGTATTTCAAATAAATATTTGTCTTCAAGATTTGGATTATATCTTCCAATTTCTTGGTTCAATTTGCCATCAAATTTTAATAATTCTGTAGCAGTTATATTTAGCGGATTTTTTTTTGCCAATTTTAATACAGCTTCAGTACCGGCTGTTCCATTAAATTGTGCCTCGTTAAGAAGTGTTTGAGCATAATCAAAGAAGATAATTGCGGGCTTTTTCATATAATCCCCTACCTTATTGAATATTATTATATATTTAATATATAACATAAAAAGAATATTTGAACAAGTTAAAGTTTTGTAAATAAAGAAAAAAGGAATATAGAAAATTATTGACAATTAATTTTTTTGTTGCTATACTTGTTTAGTAACAAAATAATATAGGGGTGTCGTACAATGGTAGTATAGGAGTCTCCAAAACTTTTGATGGGAGTTCGATTCTCTCCACCCCTGCCATAAAAAAGATACTTTGAAAAAAGTGTCTTTTTTCTTTAAAAAAATTATTATATAATACTATGGGAGGGAAAGATAATGAGAAATTTTAAAAGATATATTTTTATAGTAATAATACTTATTTGCGGAGTTTTAGTAGGGTGTAACAATGGAGATAAGACCACTAATAATACCGGAAAAATAGAGCAAAATACTGCCGTAAGAAAAGAATATACCGCCCAGGAATTAGAAGATGCAGCACTTAATTATTATCAAGAA
>JAEEXS010000068.1 GCA_016287855.1 Clostridia bacterium | reverse complement strand
ATAATTTGAAATGCAGTATACGTTTCACCTGTACCTGTTGCCATTACAAGTAACACTCTGTTCTTGCCTTTAGATATTGCCTCTATAGTCCTATTTATTGCTATTCTTTGGTAATACCGTGGTTGTTTATCTCCTAATTGATAATAATATGGCTCCGTAATAATTTTTTCTTCTTGTTCAGAAATATTCTTTTCTTTTTTATATCTACTCCATAATTCATCGGGTGTAGGGAAATCCTCTAATTTTACTTCTCTTTCAGTTCCATTTAACATATCATGTTCTAAAAAACTTCTCCCATTAGTCGAGTATGCAAATGGTATATCCAGCATTTGAGCGTATTCTATAGATTGTTGCATTCCTTTACCAACAGGCTCACTATATTTTTTAGCCTCAACAACAGCAAGTGGCATATTAGCACTTCCAAATAAAATATAATCTGTCCTTTTTCTAGCACCTTTTGACACCATTTTGCCTCTAACTGTTATTCTGCCAGCAGTAAAGGGAGTCTCTCTCCTAATTCTATCTTCACTCCATTTTTCAATCAAACACTTGTCTATAAACTTGGCTCTTGTGTCCTCTTCAGATAAATTATTGTAATTGTCCATACCTATCCCCCTATGCAACTTCCGATAATTTATACTTATACGAAATTATAATAACATATTTCAACTAATTTCGACAATATGTCTTGATTATTTTTTTATTCAGAGCTAACATACAACACAACAAAGGGGGATGATTAAATGGATATTATTGAAAAATTGTTTGAAATGAGAAATGAAGAGGTAGTTGAAATATCGCCTGACGATAAAAAAGCACTTCTTGAAATCTGCCCACATTATTATGAGACATCAGAACTTGAAAAATATGTTCTTAATAACCCTGAAATGTTACAGGTATTTAACGATTTTCGTATTCAGACATATAGTGCATCTGCTTTCTTTAATAAAAAGTATTATTTAGCAGGTTTGAAAGACGGCATCAATATCACAAAATTTGCAAAAGGAGATGAACCCGATGATTGCTAAAGGCACAAAAATAAAGCTCATCAATATGCATGATGAGCCACAAATGCCATATGGTTTACTAGGTACTGTTGAATTTATAGACGATGCTAATCAGATTCATGTTAAATGGGAAAATGGTAGCTCGCTTGCTTTAGTTCCTGAAGTTGACCAATTTGAAATTATTTAAACAAAAAAAATAAGGCTGATCACTCAGCCTATTAATCTCTCTATTTATATGGTACTACTTTTCTTTCAAAACCATCTTCTGCTCTAACAATAATCTCAAGTCCTAATTCATTTGCTTTATCTTGGAGGTTTCTGCAAAACTCTAGCATTACCCTATGTCCAAAGTCCTCCATCGCCTCTTCCAATCCGCAAGCATCACAAACTTCCGATTGGTTATCTTTTCTTGAAATCGCAGGCTCTCCAATAAAATATTTTCCGCATCTACTGCATTTGTGGAAATTCTCCTCTTTTATCGTAAGTCCTGTGTATCTTGGGTAATCAAAACCTTCTGTAACCACTATAATACCTGTCGATTCAGGTGTTCCAATTTCTTTTACTAAAAAATTTGTAATTTCCTTGTTTTCTTTAATAAAATCCCTATTCTTAAGAAGGTCACTCTTAAATTCTTCATATTCATCTTTTGTCATTTCAATAACTTTTTCAATTTCAATTTCTTCAAATTTTCCAATAAATGTTTTGATTCGCTTTTTCGTGCCATCAAATAATTGCTCATAATTGACTGCTTTTCTTGCTAAAATTGTCTTTACTACCATTTTTATTACCTCCTCTATCCTCGCTTTTGTTTACACCATTCAATAAAAGCATTTTCTTCTACTACATAGCTCTTACCAAGAGTAATTGAAGGGAAATCTTTCCTTCTAAAAATGCATCCTACGGTTGAATCTGAATATCCCAACAATTTCTTTACATCTTTTTTCGATAAGAACTTAATTCTTGGTTTATCATCTTTTAATTCATCCCGTATTTCAGCTAAAATTTCGATTACCTCTTCGGGCATTATACTACACCTCCTACCTCCTTTTCCTATGTATAGTATCGCTCTAAAAGCTACTAATAGCAAGCATTTCAGCCACTATTTATCAGTATTTTCGGCACTTTTTTCATCTATAATTTTCTTTACAATTTCAGTAAAACTAACGGAAATTTTGCTCTTTAATTGCTTTAATATGGTTTCACTTCCTTCAGGTAATGGTACACCAAGTTGGATACAATTTTCTAAAATGCTACTGCCCTCACAAATTAGAAACCATATAATAGCACCATTTCTAAAAACATCCAAACCTAAAGTTTGATCTATCTTATAAAATATAGCTACAATAGCAAATTCAACTACTTTATTTACTGCTCCCCATCGCATGACGGCACTCTTAAATTTACTATTTTTTATCGCTTGTGTAACACCAGTTAGATAATCTACAACTACTAATAAAATTAAGAAAAATATCAAAGTATCACAACCTCCTATTAATCCAATAAAAAAACTGCCTATTATAGACAGCTCTGCCTTTACATTATTCATTAACAAATCCCTCCAATACCCCTAATTTATCCAATATTACCATAAGCCTTTCTAAAGTTACTGGTACTTGCCAGTCATATTCTCCTTTACCATTTCCGTTTATAATCGCATTGCCTTCTTTATCTTTCCTTGTTGATTTTTCAAACACGACTTTAGCCCAGTCAGAAACCTTTTCTTTATTTTTATACATTATAATTAGCTCCTCTAATGCCTTCTTAACATTATTCTCTCCATATTTACTAATTAGCTCCTCTAACATTACCTCATCCTCCAATCTCTTCTTAAACTTGATCCATTCATTTGGATTGTCTACAAACCACTTTGGACATACCTTTTTTGTAACATCATAATGCCTTATATTTTCCTTTATCCCATGCTTTTTCATTAGGTATTTTCCTAGCCAAATCATAGAACGATATGTTTCCTCTGTAAATTTTCCTGATTTATCAGGATGGCAACATTCTACTGAAATCGTATAATTATTTGCCCAGTTAGTACAAAAAGATTTCTCATTCTCTGGTATCAACTGCAGTATTTCTCCCTTTAACCCTATAATAAAATGAGAACTTGCATACGTTTGATGTGTATTTCGCAAGTTCTCAAAATAATTTCTATTTGCTATTGCAGATGTATTTGGATTTCCAACATAATGCCATGCGATTGCAGTTGGCTTTATTTTTACCTGTGGTCTATTGTACTTACTTGGTGTAAGCAACATTTGTTTTATTTCCACTTTTACTCCTCCTTACTCCACTCACTATTTTCATATTTACAACCTAACCCATAATCATAATCCCCCTCCTCATATTCCTTAAAACTAGCATAGCCTTCTGTATCTGAATATGTTTCTACATAGCTTTCACTCATTGCCTTTATTTCTACACATATATTCATTTCATTAAAAAAGAAATACTCTTTAATTGGCTTACTAAATCTTTGACTTTGAGGACTATATATCCACTTTTTATTCACACCTTGCTCGTTACTACCTATATCTATATAAAGATGCTGAAAATTTGGATGGATTAACTCTGAAAGTGGTAAATCTCTTAATTCCAAATCTATAACTGTATTTTCACTATTTAAAATTGCATACATAATTATCTCTCCATTCTAATAAACAATTATAACCATCGCTCTGCCACCATTTCCGCCTTTTTTACTTCCATTACCGCCAGCTCCTCCACCGCCTCCGCCTGGATTTCCGCCGTCTCCTCCTTGGCAACCATTTCCGCCATTAACTCCTGGCTGTCCTCCATGTGCGGTGTCTCCGCCGTAAGCACCTACTACACTAGTTGGCACTACATCATTATTACCGCCATAGCCACCATAACAATTTGCATCTATACCAGTACCAGCTCCTCCACCGCCTCCGCAATATATAGAGGCAATAGATATATTTCCTGTACCACCATTTCCGCCTGGGCTTGTATCAGTAGCCGAAGTATTGTATGCTGCAGCACCGCCTCCACCTCCGCCTCCGCCCAAATTGCCATTACCACCATTTCCGCCATGATACTCTCTTGAAGTAGATGATGAATATCCACCAGAGCCTCCTCCGCCTGTACCTGCTGTACTATTGCCTGCTTGTCCATTTATTTTGGCATTTGCACCAGCTCCCCCAGTTATATTAGCGACATTACCTCCAGTACCAGTTCCGCCACTTCCACCGCTTACTTCATTTTTACTATTTCCACTTCCATCGCTACCAGCAGTTGCAGATAACAAACTAGAAAAACTTGCTATACTAGAGGCAGTTATAGCATATTGAGTATTCGCCGTTAATTGAATCCTACTATATGCTACACCACCACCTCCTCCACCAGAGCCAGCATATCTCTCTGTTGTTGAGGCACCATTTCCACCATTTCCGCCCTTACCAACACATATTATTTCATATATACCTGTAAACGGTGCGACAAATGTTCCTGAATTTGAAAATTCCAAAACTGTTTTACTTGTTGCTCCAATTTCTCTCCATGCACTCCCTGTCCAATATTTAAGTTTTGGTGTTGCCAAACTTGAATCTACCCAAACATCACCAACATTTGGTGTTATATTTGGATAAACATCTGATGTGATTATTTTCTTATCCAATCTATTTACCCATACTGACGTTATTTTTGTGCCTTCATTTACTGGATCGTCTGCATATTCAACCTTTGCATATCTTATTGTATTATCATCTTCAAAAGTTAGCTTTTTTCTATTGGCTTTGCCAGTTGCAGGTACTCTATCCGTTGCATTTATTGGTACATAATTTGCCATTTTATCACTCCCCGATATATATTTCTCCTAAATAACAAAAATGAGCTACCATTCCTTTTAGTAACTCATTCAAATCATATAGTATTTTTTCTATTGCATTCGCTCCACTATAGCCCAAATGTTGCATACTTGCTGGCAATTGTGGAGTTGTAGGCATTACATAATAAGCATTTATTAAATTCTGTATATTAGTTAAATAAACCTGAATATCACTTGATAAAGGAAAACTATATCTACTTAACACACTTCTACTCGTAATACTTACCTTATACTCATATTGGTTAAATAAACTCGCCAAATATTCTGTCCATTCTTTTACTCTATTAAAATCCTTTGCATTATAACTACCTTTTAAGCCACTATTCCAAGCTATCCTTTCAATTTCTGTTAAACTATCTATTCCATTTGAATTTATTTTTTCTCTTAATCTTTTTACATATTCTACATCTAGTGCTGTTCTATCAAATATCAGCTCCTCCACTTACTATCACACCCTTTGCCACTATATTGCTATTCTTAAGTTTCATATCCAAACTTACTAAACGACCTTCCTTCTCACCTTCGAACTCAGTCAAAATACTTACTTCATCTCCAACCTTTTCTGTACTTAATATGAAATCCGCATTTATACTTATATTTTTAATACACGCATCATACACATTATTTACTACTTCTTGTGAATTAAGACTCGTTACCAAAGTATAATTATTAAAACTTTTCACGTTTGGTATATCTAATGAAGTGATAAGTGGATTATTCTTCTCAATTACTCTCTGCATATCTTGATAAGTTTTACCTGATAAGGTAACCACACCATTTCCATTTATAATAGCATAATTTGCACCACTTCCTACTATTGTTCCATTACTTATAGTTAAACTATGTATTGGCTCATCAAAAACTATAACTGTATTTCCTGATATAGAGCCATTAAATAATTCTACTGTATTTTGTGTTGTTACATAATTATGCTCTACAACTGATACTCCAGTTATTTTATCTCCAGTTTCAATATGTCCACCTACAAATACTTTTGACTCATCTATTTCACTTTCTACCACATCACTTAATTCATAAATTCTTATTGTATCATCTCTTGAACTATCTACTATTCCACAAATTGCAAAAGCAATTTGCTTTAGGGCCTCCCTTTTAGTTGTATATGGCAAGTACCCACTTAAAGTTTTTGCTCTCAACGATTGCGATATTGTATAGGTTATTTTTTCATCTGCAAATAGACTATTTAATATTGTTTCAACAGATGAGTTATTATAAATTCCACCAACAAAATATGTTTTATCTAAAAGTCCTATGTAATCTACTGCCTCAATTTCAAATTCCTTTTTACTCTTTCTAACTGCATTACTAATATAATAAAGTCCTAGTAAATTCTCATTATATTTTACTTCAAATGGCTGACTCCTTTGAAAAATATAATCTGTTGATGTCTGATTACTTAATTCAAATTTTAATGTATTTATTGGTAAGCTAGAACTATCCTCGACTATATCTTCAGTTATTAGTATATTTTTTAGTTCCGTTTCATTAAATGTTCTAATGATTCCATCATCTATTTTTTGAATTCTTATATATCTACGAGGGATACTCGTTTTATAAAAAGTAATAACCATCTTATTAAAAATTCTTACATTCTTTTGGCAAAAGCATATATTTGAATTTGCAGTATAATCTTCGTCAGCCAATAATTCCGAATCTCTATACCACTTTATATTAAGTAACGGACAATAATCGCCATACTGACTAAATTCAAATGTTACACCTACACTAGTATGGTTTTGAGTAAATGTTCTCGTCAAAACAACTGGTGTAGAAAAATCACCATCCTCATCGCTCATACTACTACTTACATATCCCATTTTGTTGTTTCCTATTACATCAGGGAATTCTAAAAAGCTTTCATCTAATATCCAATAGTTATCCTCAAGTGTTGCATATTTATTAACTCTTACTCCTTCATCTTCCTTTAGTTCATTCAAATTAACAAAACTTTGCTTATTTGTTGTAGTTACTGTACTATCTGATTTCGCAGTCGGATCAATATCTTTATATGTTATTTTTATACTCATTCTACACTCCTTTGTGGTTTTATTGATTTACATACAACTTTTAGTTGTCCCCACTTTCTAAAGTTTGAATAATTTACAAGCATTTCATCACTTCCAACACTAATATCTGCATCAAAAGTTATACTGCTTTGACCATAAGGTACTGTAACAGTATGGTATTCTACAGGTGCAGTCAGTATTTGATAAAGTGCATCATAATCTGATACAGAAAGAGCTTTTGAATTTATCGTAAATGTATAATCAAAATAAGTTCCAATTGGCTCATTATGGTATGTGCCATCCAAAGTTGCTCCTAACTTATTCTTTTCAATATTAGGCGTTCTTGTTACCTTTATTATTCCTACATCATAACTTTCTCCATCTATAACAAATAAACTCATTTTATAGCCACTCCTAATCTATTCTTTTCTTTATCATAAGCTGGCACTACTACTTTACCTAATTCCCTTTTATCCACTTCTAATACAACAGTTGAAGGCTGTCTTACTACTTCAGTAGTGTTTGAATAGTTTTTTGTCACATAACTATTTTGATTAATGAAATTTGGATTATTTAATGGTGCTCCTGCTACTGCCAAACCTTCTAGAGATAAGCTTTCTGTCAATATTCCCATTTTCTCTTTCATTCCAGTTATAATATTAGGAATTTCTTTTGAAAAGCCTACTCCAATTCCCTGTGCCATATATTTACCAACTTCATCTCGCATAACTTTTGATGGAGACTCTATTCCAAAGAAATCCTTTATTCCATCTGTTATTGTATGTGCAAAGCTTTTTATTTTATTTAAAAGCCAGTCTTTAGTATTTAATATTCCTTGCCACAATCCCTCAACTATATTTTTACCTATATCTTTCATTCCGCCAAACCATTCTTTTATTTTAGCAAGTAAGCCATCTACCCACTCTCTAAACTTTGGATTTAGTTCATATAATAATTTAAGAGCACCAGCAATTGGATTTGTTATAAGCAATAATAAATCCTGCCAATGCTCTTGTACAAAGGTAATTACTGTTTGAAACGCATTAGGAATATCTACTGTAAAGAAATCTACTATCATATTCCATACATTAACTGCCGTAGTTTTTATAGCCTCCCATGCACTAATCAATGCATTCCTAAAACCTTCATTTGTATTCCAAAGTGCTACTATTCCTGCAACCAGTCCTGCTATCAGCATTACAACTATTCCTATAGGATTTGCACTCATTACTGCATTAAGTAATGCCTGTGCAACAGTCATACCTTCTGTCGCCAGTTGCCAAGCTTGAAATGCTTTTATTATTCCCTGAATCATAGTTACACAATTAAATGCAAGTATTCCTGCAGATATAGCTGACAAAGCTACAACTATTGTATCTTTATTATCTAAAAGCCATTTAACAAGTTCACTTACTTTCTCCATTACTGGTATTAATGCAGTTGCAATTTCTGTACCAACTTTTGAAAATGCTCCACTCGATGTTGCTTTTAGTTTATCTAAACTATCATTAAATGCACTTGCACTATCTAATGCATCTTGAGATAAGATAAGTCCAGCTTCTTCTGCCTCTTTACCTAGCTCCTCCAAAGCATCTGCTCCACCAAGTATAAGCGGATTTAATTCTTGGGCAGATTTACCGAATATTTGCATTGCAAGTGCATCTCTTTCAGTTTCGTTTTCAATAGTCCCTAGCACCTTAATTGTTTCGTTAAATACATCTTGATTATTTCTTAAAGTACCATCTGCATTTTTTATTTCTATACCTAATTTATTAAAAGCATTATATGCATCTCCTGTTCCTTTACTTGCAGTAGCCATATTTTTTGTCAGCTTTGCCATACTGCCTGTCAAAGTATCTAAAGAAACATCTATTATATCTGATGCATATTTAAACTTTTGAATCTGCTCTGTCGATAAGCCTGTTTGTTTTGATAATGTGTTAATATCATCTGCCGACTTGCCAGCTTGCACTGCCATATTAGCAAGTCCCGCTCCAAGTCCTATAACTGCAACTCCAGCACCTGCCATAATTTTATTTACTTTTTCAGCATTTTTACCTAATGCATCAAATTTAACTTTGCTTTCCTCTGCCTTATTATTCAGGCTTTTTAGATTATTTTCTGTTGCAACAATCTCTCTTTGCAGTTTCCTATATTGCTCTTGATTTACCTCTCCACCATTTTTCATCGTTTCATCAGCTTTTTGTTTTGCTGATTTTAGTGCCTCAAGTTTTGTTGAGGTTTCAGATATTGCTTTTGAAAGTAACTGTTGTTTTTGTGCCAGTAGTTCTGTGTTCTTTGGATCAAGTTTTAATAATTTTTCTACTTGTGAGAGTTCCTTTTGTGTTGAGCTTATTTCCTTATTTGTTGATTGAAGTGCTTTATTTAATCCGACTGTATCGCCTCCTATTTGCACCTCTATTCCTACTACCTTTTCCGCCAAATAAAGCACCTCCTTTATTTTTAGGTATAAAAAATAGCCCTATAAAGAGCTATTTTTCTTTCATATTTTAATTTCTATACCTATCTTCTATATACTTACTTATTTTTTGCAAATCCTCTTTGTTATATTCTGAGCCAAGCTTACCTAATACAAAAGCTCTAAATAACAACATTAATTTATTTTGAATAAGTCTATTTTCAGCACCACGAAAGTAATCATCTTTATCACTTATATGTGCAATAAAATTTCTATGACTATATAATTTCTTTTCCATTTTTTCTAATATGCCTTGACTATGTTCATATTCAAAAACGATTTTTCCTTCTTCTGAATTTAACATATTGCTTATTTTTTGCCTTAAACTTAATTCATTTAATCTTCCTAGCATACCATCTAGTGAATCCTCTAAATCATTAATTTTATATTGATCAATTCCTTGAAGAATGCCTATTATTTTACTGTTCTG
>JAEEXS010000067.1 GCA_016287855.1 Clostridia bacterium | reverse complement strand
AGAGTTCCTATGGTAGAAGAATTAGTTAAGAAATTAACTGGTAAAGAGCCATTTAAGGGAATTAACCCTGATGAGTGCGTTGCAGTTGGTGCTGCAATTCAAGCCGGAGTTTTAGCTGGAGATGTAAAAGATTTGTTATTACTAGATGTTGCTCCACTTTCTCTTGGTATTGAAACTTATGGTGGTGTATTTACAAAGTTAATTGAAAGAAACACTACAATTCCTACAAAGAAGAGTCAAGTATTCTCTACAGCTGCTGATGGTCAAACAAGTGTTGAAGTTCATGTATTACAGGGCGAAAGAGAAATGGCTGCATATAATAAGACTTTAGGTAGATTCCAACTTACTGGAATTCCTGCTGCTCCTCGTGGAGTACCTCAAATTGAAGTTACATTCGATATAGATGCTAACGGTATCGTTCACGTTTCTGCTAAGGATATGGGAACAGGAAACGAGCAAAATATTACTATTACTGCAAGTTCTAACTTGAGTGATGCAGATATTGAGAAAGCTGTTAAGGAAGCTGAACAATATGCAGAAGAAGATAAGAAGAAAAAGAAAGAGGCTGAAGTTAGAAATAATGCTGATTCTATAGTATACAGCAGTGAAAAGACATTAAAAGAATTAGGAGATAAGATTTCTTCAGAAGAAAAATCTAAGATTGAAACTGAAATTGCAAATACTAAGAAAGCATTAGAAGGTACTGATGTAGATGCAATTGATGAAGCTGCTAAGAAGTTACAAGAAGCTTTCTATAGCGTATCTGAAAAATTGTATCAACAAGTAGCACAAGAACAACAACAAAAAGCTGCTAGTGGTGAAACTGCAGATAAAGGAACAGAAGCTACAGATAATAACGATAATGTAGTTGATGCTGATTACAATGTTGTTGATGATAATAATGAAAACAAGTAAAATTGGGAGTGTTAGTAAATGGCACAACAAGATTTATATGCGGTTTTAGGGGTTTCTAAAACTGCTTCAGAAGATGAAATAAAAAAAGCATACAGAAAATTGGCTAAACAATATCATCCGGATTTACATCCGGGTGATAAGGAAGCCGAGCAAAAGTTTAAAGAGATAAATGAGGCGTATGAGGTTTTAAGTGATCCTCAAAAGAAGTCTAATTATGATCAATTCGGTTCAGCTGACCCTATGGGGGGAGGAGCCGGCGGATTTAATGGATTTAGCGGATTCTCTGGAGGGTTTAATGGCTCTGGTTTCGAATTTACTGGTGGATTTGGCGGTATAAATGATATTTTTGAAGAGTTCTTCAATGGAGGAGCTGGTGGCAGAAATCCAGATGGCCCCGCAAGAGGTGCAAACATTTCTACTGCTGTGGAAATATCTTTCGAAGACGCGGCTCAAGGTGTATCTAAGGAAATAGAAGTAGATAGACTTGTTAAATGCGATACTTGTAATGGAACTGGTGCTAAACCTGGTACTAACGTAAAGACTTGTAAAACCTGTAATGGTACAGGGCGGGTTACAACATATAGAAGTACTATATTAGGTAGAATTCAAACTTCTTCTACTTGCCAAGTTTGTGGTGGAGAAGGAAGTATTATAGATACTCCGTGTTCCACATGCCATGGTAAGAAATATATAAAGAAGAGAGTAAAAATTGATATTAAAATTCCAGCTGGAATTGATAATAACCAAACGATCTCATTAAGAGGTCAAGGCCAACCTGGTTCAAAAGGTGGTCCAGATGGAGATTTAAGAGTATTAGTAAAAGTTAGACCTCATAAGTTATTTAGAAGAGAAGGCAATGATTTATTCTGTGATATACCTATTACATTCGCACAAGCAGCTACTGGTGCAACAATAGAAGTACCTACCTTGTTTGAGAGAGTTAAGTTTGATTTACCAGAAGGTACTCAATCGGGTACTAAGTTTAGATTAAAGGGTAAGGGCGTAAAAGATGTTAATGGCTATGGTGTAGGAGATTTATATATAACTGTTAATGTTGAAGTGCCGAAACACCTTAATGCTAAACAAAAAGAAGCTCTTAACAAGTTCGCTGAAGAGTGTGGCGAAGATACTTATGAAGGAAGAAAAAATTTCTTTGAAACTATGAAAGAATTATTTAAATAAAATTAAAAGAAGCAGAAATGCTTCTTTTTTTGTTAAATTCACATTTTTTTGCAAATTTTACTAAAAAAATGCGAAAAAATGCTAAAGTTTATTGTAAACTCGACCGATATAACTAATGTAGGAATAGATTTTTCACACATGGAGGTGTGCAACATGAAAGTAGAATTGAACAATCAAGGGCGTTACATTGATGAGGTTTCAATCCCTAAAACAGAGAAACCTGAGATCAAAAACGAGCAAATCGAAAAAACTGAAAAAGTCGAGAAGAAAGAAGCGCCTAAAACTCAAGAGGAAATCGAAAGACAAAACGAAAAAGTGAGAGAGATTGCTGAAAAGCTAAATAAGGAATTAGAAGCTCTCGATACTTCTATTGAGTTCAAAATCCATGAAAGCTCTGGAATAGGACTTAATAAGATTTCCATCAAAGTCGTTGAGAAAGAGAGTGAAAAGGTTGTTGCAGAAATTCCTTCTGAAGAAGCTATAGAAATGGCTGAAAAGATGGAAGAGATAACCGGTATACTTTTTGATCATCGCAGATAGACTTGAGTAAAGGGAGGAGATTTTAATATGTCTTCAATAAATAGAATAACGGGCTTAGCTACTGGTATTGATACCGAGAGCATGATTGAACAATTGATGAGTGCTCAAAGGAAATCAGTAGAAAGTCTAGAAAGAGATAAAACTTCTATTGAGTGGCAAAGAGAAGCTTTACTTGACGTGAACTCAAAATTGCTTGCGTTTAGGTCAGAAGCACTCAATATGAAACTCCAAGGAACTTATAAATCTTATACAGCAAATTCTTCTAGTCCTAAGAATGTTATGGCGACAGCTACTACTGAGGCGCAAGAAGGTAATTACAGAATTACTGTAAAACAACTTGCAACTCAAACTACTTTGACTGGTGAAACTAAAGAACAAAAAATCACTAGTGCTAAAATAAGAGTAGATGAAGCTGATATTTCAGGAAAAGAATTTAATGTTACATATAATGGAGAGACTAAAACCATTAGGTTTGGTGATGAAGGAAACATAGCTGCTTTAGTTGCTGATCCTCAAGATAGGGCTGAAGCTTTTCGTAGTTTACTTCAATCTAAACTTGATGATGCTTTTGGTGCTGGCCAAATCGAAGTAAATAAATCCGTTAGTAGCGGTAAATTTTCTGTGTCTTTTTCTAGTGCAAATGCACTTAGTATTCCGCTTACCATATCTGAAAGTGGAAATGGCGAAAGTGCTTTAGGATTATTAGGAATTGAAGATGGAGAAAGTACAGCTTTTAATACAAGTCAAACTTTAGATGATTTGCTTGTTAATAGTGCATTTACTAATGATCAAGTAACGATATCTGTAAATGGAAAAGAGTTTACTTTTAACAGAACAGATACATTGAGTAACGTTTTTGATACATTAAATAAAGATTTAGATATAGATATTAATATTAGATATAGTAATTCTAAACAACAAGTTATAGTTAATAGAGATTCCTACGGTGATGGAAGAATATTAGATCTTGGTGGTAGTGAGAAGTTTTGGAATAAATTAGGAATAAAGATTACCGATTCTACATTTATGGCCCAAAATTTCGTTAATGGTCAAAATGCTATTTTTGATATGAGTGCACCAGATGGCGAAACTGCTGAAGATATAGCTGTTTCATCTAACAATTTCTCATACGGTGGAATTTCAATGACTTTCTTAGAAGCTGATGAAAATACAACAGTTTCTATAGCAGTTTCTAAAAATGTTGATGAAATTTATGGAAAGATTGAAGGGTTTGTAAATTCATATAATGAGTTACTTACTACTTTGAATAAATACTATAAAGAAGAAAAGAGTGGATATGAACCACTTACAGATTCCGATAGAGAAAAGCTTTCAGATAAGCAACAAGAACAATGGGAAGCAAAGGCTAAGCAAGGAATTTTAAGAAGAGATAGCACACTTCAAACTGCTATTAGTGAGATGCGTGCTGCTGTTACTTCTGTTGTAAGTAGTTCTGAGTATTCATCTTTATTCCAAATTGGTATTTCTACAAATTCTTACGATTCAGTTCATAGTGAAAACAATGGTAAACTTGTAATTGATAGTGAGAAGTTGAAACAATCAATTAAAGATAATATAGAAGGTGTTACAGGGTTATTTGCTAATACTGCATCATTAATTCAAGGTGGAAAGATAGATACAAGTAATATGAATTCAATAAGTGGAAAGTCTTTCTCAATTAATTATGCTGGTCAAACTTTAGACATAACTTTTGATAGGAACTTTGATTTTAGTTCTAATACCGGAGTTAACGAGTTTGAAGACTACTTAAAGAATAAGATTAGTAGTAAATTTGGAGATGGCTTAATAACTGTAAGTTTTTCAAATGGAAGAATCTTATTTAATTCTAATAAGGGTGTTGATTTACAACTTAATGCTGGTGCAAATGACGCATTAACAGTAATGGGAATTAAAGATGGAGCTAAGTATGATTCAGCAGAAAGAGGATTTGCAGTAAAGACTTATGATATTTGTACTAATGCTATGAATAGTATAATCAATAAAGCCGGAGTAACTTCGAATATTGTTGATAATAGTACATTAGGTCAAGCCTTAAAGAGAAAGAAAGAAGCTATTAACAAAATGGAAGTTAAATTGCAAGCCATAGAAGATAGGTATTATAAACAATTTGCTGCTATGGAGGATGCACTTAGCAAGATGAATTCTCAGAGTGAATCGTTATTAAATATGTTAAATAGCAATGGCTAATTTATGTACTAAGGAAAAATTATGATTTTTGTATGGAGGCGAAATTATGGCACTTAATAATGCGGTTTACCAATATCAACAAAATTCTGTTATGACAGCTACTCCTGAGGAGTTAACTTTGATGCTATATAATGGATGCTTAAAAGCTATTCGTTTTGCAAAGGTAGCTATTGAAGATAAGGATTATGAAAAAACAAATTTCTATATTTGCAAAGCAGAAGCTATTATAAGGGAACTTAGAGCAACATTAGATATGAAATATGATCTATCACATAATTTATATGATTTATATACATATTTTCTAGATAGACTTATTGAGGCTAATGTAAAAAAAGAAACTAGCATGTTAGATGAAACTGAAGGTTTTGTTACACAACTAAGAGATGCTTGGACACAAGCAATGAAGGAAGCTAGAATTAAACAATCTGGGAGAGGTCAGTAAGTTTATACATAAGATGAGGTGTTAAGGTTGGTAAATTTATATAGGATAGTAGATAATTTAATCAGTTTAACAGAAAATAAGTATGAACAATTAAAAGATATATATTTATTAACTGAACAACAATCACTTGCTATAGACGCAGAGGATATGGATAACTTGGGAGAGTTAATAAATAGGAAACAGCAAAAAATAGATATAATTGTTAACCTTGATTCTCAGTTTGAAAGTATTACAGATGATTTAAAAACTATATATGATGTTAAATCATTAGATGAGTTAGAAACTCAAAGCGCAAATATAGCACTTTTGAAAGAAGGAATTTCAAAAGTTACAGACATTCTTCATCAGATTCTTGGTGCAGAGAATATAAATAAAAAGAAAATAGAGGAGTCTAAAAGTATTATAGAAGAGAAAATGCAGGGTACCCAAACAGGGAAAACAGCATTAAAACAATATGGCGGAATGCAAACTTATGCAGATGCAGTATTCTTTGATAAGAAAATAGATTAAAAAATAAAATGGCGTTAAACGCCATTTTATTTTTTTAGACTATTTGCAATAGCAGAAAAAGCATTGTTTTCTATTATTTTATTCCCGTGTTCTGCAAGAATTCCTTCTATTACGACCGAATCGTTTACGATTTCTCCAAATTCAGATATTATTAAATGAAGTTGTTTTGGTGGTTTTGAGACTATAAAAAATGAATTTTGGTATTCGTATAGGGTAGCAATTAAGTTATCTGGAATTTCAGTTGATTCTACTAAGTTATATATTTGTTCGAAGTCATTAAATTTATATATGAAGTTTTGGTTTTTAGGTACTACTTTTTTCCGTACTTTTAGTTCTGGTGCAGGTAGTTTTTTCTTTTGAGGTACAGGAGCAAGATCTTTATCTTGAAGTTTTGTAACTGTTACTATAAATTGTTCATCATTCATAGAGGCAGCAGCTTCTATAAATAGTTGGCAATTTGCAGTCTTAAATCCATGTTCATTTTCTGCTTGTTTCATCATATCCCAAAACAAGGTTTGAGCTTCTGGCGTATTATATCTTAAAGCTTGAAAATTCAAGTTTCTTTCTTGAAGTTCGGCGGTTGAAAGGGTTACTTTTATTTTATTGTCATTTATTTTTTCTATCTTCATTCCTATCACCTTCCTTAATTTAAAGATAATATTCTGAATATTATTATACACGTATAATTTTGATTTGAAAAGATTAAAATTTTGGAATATTTAGAATTTTATATAATAATATGTATATCGGAGGAAATATGTGATGATATATATTATTCGAAAAAGGCAAATTGTGTTCGTAGTAGGTATTTTAGGAGTAATATCTGCTATTTTAGCTTTAAAACATTATATACCTACTATTGCTATACCTACTACTAATAGAGTGGTTATAATTGATGCTGGGCACGGTGGGGGAGACCCTGGAACGATTGGTCTTACTGGTACTTTAGAAAAGGATATAAATTTAAATATTGCATTAAAATTACAGCAGTTTATTGAGCAAAGCGGTGGGCTAGTACTTATGACAAGGACGGAAGATGAAATGCTTGCAGAGAATAAAAGGGAAGATATGAAGTTAAGAAAAAGATTAAGAGAGGAAAATAGTGGAGATATTTTTATTTCTATTCATTTAAATAGTTTCCCTCAAGAGAGTTGCAAAGGTGCACAAACATTTTATGCGAATAATGAGGAGTCTAAAAATTTAGCTGAGAAAATTCAAAAAAATATGGTTAAATTTTTAGAGGAAGATAATTCAAGAGTTGCTAAAAAACTAATTGATGTTTATTTATTAAAAGATGTTAATGTCCCTTCGGTTATAGTTGAATGTGGATTTTTGAGTAATAGCAGGGAAGAGAAGTTATTAAAAGAGGAGGAGTATCAAAGTAAAGTCGCATTTTCGATTTTTGCTGGGATATGTGAATATTTTGAAGAGTAAAAAACAAGGGCGGACCAATTGGTCCGCCCAAGTGCTTGGAATTGTTGCTAGAGTCTTCCGGCTCGGAGAATGAACCGGATACCAAGGAGCATTACCCCCAACATGATGAGGGTGCGGAAGTTAAATCCGAAAAGGATCAACACTGCTACTGCCCCGAGGAGCAGGCCGATGAGGAATACTCGACGAAGAACTCGCCAGATCAATCCCCACGCCAGAAAAGTAAACATCAGGGGGTGCCTCCTTTCTTTTTGCGGATTCTCCGCCAGATGATGAGGGCGATTAGCCCAGCCAGCCAGATCCAGAACAACCAGCGCGGGATGGTTCCGAACAGGCATCCGATTGGGAAAATGATGAGGAAGGCAATAAGAGCAATCCCCAAACCGTAGACGCATACCATCAGGTATGACATCAGAGCGTTCCACAATCCATTTGCTACTTTTTTCATTATCTGCTCCCTCCCAAGAGCTGTTCCCTCACAACAAAGTGAGGGATATATTATTAAAATTCTTACTCTATTATTATACCATAAAATTGCGTAATTGTAAAGCTGACGAGCTTTTTAAGTGCGTTTGAGGATAGTTAGTAATTAAATAAAGTAAAACTCAATTTGTAATTAATTTAGATGGAAATTATTTTTATAGGGTAATTATTACATAAAAAAAACAGACCTTTTATGGTCTGTTTAACAATATCAAATTAATTTTTAGGTTGAACAATTATCTTCAACGCTGTTTTTTCCTCGCCATTAATTTGAATGTCAGTAAATGCCGGGATACAAATAAGATCTACACCGGCAGGTGCCACGAAGCCCCTAGCAATTGCTACGGCTTTTACAGCCTGGTTAATAGCCCCAGCTCCTACCGCTTGAAGTTCAGCTGAACCTTTTTCTCTAACAACTCCTGCGAGTGCTCCTGCGATAGAATTAGGACTAGACTTCGATGATACTTTTAAAATATCCATGTTAATACCTCCTTTAATTTTTCCTTTGTACTTCATAATTAATTGTATAATATTTTTTTATATTCTTCAAGTAAAATTATACTTTTTTTTTCGACAAAATTATAACAGTTTAAATATTGATTCGAGTAATATCTATTGTCTTATTAGTATCTTCATTTATGTCAATAATTATACCATTAAAAATGCAATCTCCACCTGCTACCAAAAGTTTATCTGGCATTTCAGTTAAAAAATTATTTAATACAATACTTTTATCTGCTCCAATTATTGAATCTTTAGGCCCAACCATTCCTACATCAGTTATATAAGCGGTTCCTCTAGGGAGTATAGTATCATCTGCAGTTTGAACATGTGTATGAGTACCAAATACAAGATTTACTTTTCCGTCTAAATAAAATCCCATTGCTTTCTTTTCAGAGGTAGCTTCTGCATGAAAATCAACTATAATAATATCTACTTTTTCAGATAATTCATTAAGAACATTTTTCATAGCAAGATATGGATTACTTACTGGATCCATATAAATTCTACCTAAAGCATTTATTACGAGAATTTTTTTATTATTGAAATCAAATATCCTATATCCACTTCCAGGAGTTCCATCAAGATAATTAATAGGGCGCACTATTCTAGGGTCATCTATTACTTTTAATATATCTTTTTTACGCCATGTATGGTTACCCAAAGTTATAACATTAATTCCAACATCAAATAAATCATTGGCAGCGATAGGGTTCATTCCTAAACCGCCACTACTGTTTTCTCCATTTGCAATTATAAAATCTATATTATAATTATCTTTTATTTTTTTTAAGTTTTCTTTTAAGTAGTTTCTTCCGGGAGAACCAATTATATCGCCTATTGCGAGAATTCTCATTTTTAATCATTCCTTTCGTAATAATAGAAATATATAAACTAGTTTTTATTAATTTTAAAAAATTATTTACCGATAAACAAATTGAAGATATGTATTCATATCAAGTATTTAGTATATACCATTTTTTAACAAACGTCAATTGTGATGTAATAAAGGAGATGGAGATTATGGAAAAAATAGAATTTTTAACTCAAGATGAGAAAAATGCATTAAGTTTTAACGACCTAGCTACATATATGGAGCTACTTAATATGTTAAAGGCTCAAATAGAGAGTGTAGAGCAATAGGAGGATATATATATGGCTCAAGAGAATAGTATGCCAGCAACTGGAATATTTAGTGAAGCTACATTAAATGATAATTTGAGTAAAATTGTTATTAATGATGATGAAATGCGCAAAAAAATTGTTGAAAAATTAAATAAATTAAAAGAATTAATGATTAGTTTTTCAGATGGTAAAAATATTCCTGAAGGTATTGATATAAAAGAATTACTTAATGAATTAAATAGTGAAATAGAAAATACAAAAGTTATTGGAAAAAGCAAATTAATGGAAGCAGTTGCACAGTGTAAAGAGGAAATAAAAAAACAAGTTGCCTCTATGTTAGTTGCAATAGACGATAATATGCAACTTACAAAAGAGGCCATAAAAAAAGCCAAAGCGGAACGAAAAGAAATTAAAGCTGCTGAAAAAGCTACCACTCAACTTGCTCTTACTAAGTATGAAAAAGACAATGTATTT
>JAEEXS010000066.1 GCA_016287855.1 Clostridia bacterium | reverse complement strand
TCTTCCGTACGTTCTCGTTTTGGGATATCTTCTAAACGTATTTCCTTATTTCTTAACATTTCTAAATAATTTTTTCCCATAATTGCTCCTCCTCTACGTAAATTCTAGTATTACTCACCTATATTTGGAGTATCTTTTTTTGCTTTTATTTGATTTTTCAGTTCTTCTTTTTGAGCTTCTTGATCATTTACTATTTCTCTTTTATCAAGTATTTGCTTTACCAACTTTCTTTCAATAAATATTCGTTCTATTTTATCTAACATCTCATCTACACTTGTATTAGGAATCTTGAAATTAGGATTCTTATTACCACCAGCAACTATCATCTGTTTGTCTGGAGATACAAACACTCCTGAAGAATTTTCATCTATTCTATACTCTTCAACTAATTTGTTTCCAAAATTAATAACTCCCTCTGGTAACTCAATTCCTGGTTTGCTTGTTATTGCAAAAGTAATTCCATCAACATTCTTATCACTATCTAAATGTTGAGATACAGATGCATAATAGTTAATGCCAAGTTCGTAAGCAATTGATGTACCTGCTAATATTTGTTCAGGTGCTAATACTAGCTTTTCGCCATTTGGTAAACTTATTGTGTATTTTTTAATTTTTTCAATACCTGCATCTATTATTTGTTGTTGCTTTGTATGTGCCTCTGTTAAATTAAATTCAGCTAATTGTTCGTCTGTTAATTGCTTGTCCAATAATTCTCTTTCTGCTAGTTCAAATACTTGAGATCCTGTTAAATATCTAGTTAATGCAAATGCACTTCTTGAATCTAATGCACTTACTTTATTTGGCTTTGTATCTGCTAATTCTAAAATTTGTTCTGGTACATAAACATCTAATTTTGATAAAGCTTTTACAGCCGATTGAACTCCTCTTTCTGGATCTCCATCTATTATTACAGTTCCATCTTCTAATATTCTACTCCCCTTATGTCCACCAGTATCTATATTTAAATATCCTTCTTTTATTTGACCAGCTGGTACTCTTATTACCTTAAGAGGCTCGCCAATTCGGATTATATCATGATATTCTGCCCATCTTTGCAAAGCTTCTATTGATGCTTTATTATCTAAATCATCACCAAAATGTGTAACAACTGATCCTGTTTCGAGTATTCCACTAATAATGTTATATATTATGGAATCTTCATTATACAAGTTAAATCTATCTTTTTTCAATTCATCCATATTATCTAAAAAATAGTCAATATCCATATTAGGAAATTTTTCATAATCTAATTTCATTAATTCAAAATTTAGACCTATAACATTCCCATTAATTCTTAAATATTTTTCTACAATATCTTTATCATCCCAGAATTTTTTTGGTAATGTAAAATCTGCCATGTCCGCTACTACATAAGAATCTATACTGTCTAATATTTTTTCAAGGAAATCTCTGTTTTCCAATAAACTTTTGTCTATTTTGTTGTTTGTTTTTTGAAATAAATTACAATACATAAGTGCCAATTCTTCATCTTTTGCTAATTCTTCAGTTGGGATTAGACATTCTAAAAGGTAATCGTAAAGACAATCTTGCCAGTTAGCTTCCATTAGGTGCATTACTTTTTTATTAAATTCTTTATTTTCAAAAAGTTCTGTAGAAGCTACTAACGCAGCTATATCATAAGTTTGGTGAGCTAAGTGAGAATTATCTAAATTCATAAAAAATTGTAGTACAAAATCTTCATCATTTAATAAAGTTTCAGATTCCTTAAGTTTATTAAATACAAAACGTAAGATGTTAGGATTCTTTCTAGAAGCTTTATATAAAGTATCTCCAGCCAGAAGTATATTTTTCATTGTATTTTCAGGTATAAGTTCAAAGAAATATTCCGTACTATAAGGTGCAATTAAATTTAATATTTCTAAAGTAAAATCTTTATCACTAAATAAATTGCAAATTGGAAGGTCGGACATAGGTATATTATATTTTTTTGAATATAACTCCCATATAGTTTCATTATCAGTTCCATATAATTCTTCTGATTCAAAATCATAATCTTTTAACCAACGAGTATCATCTTTTAAGATATATGGTTCTTCATCTTTTGCAAAATACGTTAAAATTTCTTTGTTATGAGCTTTTGCTTCCTTTTTTTCATCTATGAAATTAGGATCTTGATAAGCATTACTATAGGCACAATTTTGTATAAAATAAGTGTCCCAGTCATAATGATTATTACAATTTTTAAAGAAATTTAATAAAAATTCTTTGTCTAATCCAATAACACCATCAAGCATAGCAGTTACTACATCACTTTCTGTTAAATAACTCATATTGCTATATTCATTTGTAGATTCTAGTTCTTTTTCTAATTCTTCTAATGTTTTCATATCGTTTACCTCCTTATTTTTGTTTACATAATAATTATAGTATGGTCTTACTTATAAGTAAAATCAAAAAAAATAATGCATACTATAAGTTTAACTTATAGTATGCATCTTTCTTTTATTCATTTGACTAATTATCTATTATTCATATATTCTAATAACTTTTTAGTTGCAAACGTCGCAAAATCTTTATTAAAAGTTATTGCTCCTATAGCTCCATCTACTCTTGCTTCCTTTAAATCAATCGCTATAACTTTTCCTTCTTTTAGTTCTTTCTTCACCTCATCTTTTATTATAAATCCTATCCCCATATCACGCATTATAAATTCTTTTTTCATTTGTTCTTGAGCTATTTCATAATGAAAATTTGTTATTTTATTTCCAAATTTTTCATCAAACATACCTCTAATTGCTGAAGTTCTCTTTGGAAGTATTAAAGAATAATTATTTAAATCTTCAAGTTTATTTACATTTACATTGTTAGACTCACAATAATCTTTACTCATTGCAAATATATATTCCTTTTTAGTACATTCTGTTATCATTAAATTATTATATTTTTTTTCATATGGTAAATATGTCAATACCATATCAATTTCTCCAGTATGTAATAGTTCTACAGCTACATTTGGTGAACCAGTAGCAATCTCTATTTGTATATTAGGATAGTCTTTACTAAAGTTTTCAATAGCATCATATAAAAGTAATTTAGCCAAGTTACTTCCTGTTCTAATCCGTATTATTCCTTCTTCTAAATTTTCATATTTATTAAATTTATATTCTATATTGTCTAAAATTTCTATGCTTTGAGCAGTAAAATTATATAGCATTTTCCCTGTTTCTGTAAGTTCAATTCCACTTTTAGTCCTTGCTAATAAAGTAGTTCCTAATTGTTCTTCTAATTTTTGAATTGTTTGTGTTATTGCTGGCTGTGAAACAAAAAGTTTATCAGCTGCTAGAGATATTTTCTTGTTTTTTGCTACGTAATAAAATACTTTGTAATATTCTAAATTTATACTCATATTATTTCCCCCTATTAAAAATATTTTTTATTTTATTTATAAAACTTTGAAAAATACTAGGTTTATATGAAATCAATTCATAAGCAGACGTTTCTTTATTAATTTTCATATCAATATTATTATTTAATTTAGTACTATTAAATCTTAGATTATTAACTTGTTCCAGTTCATTTTTCTTAAGCACATCAATAATTCTTGCTTTTTCTTCATCTTCAGCCATATAATTTATATATAACCATGTATAAAGGGCTCTTGAATTTTTGCTAAGCGATTTGTCTAAGTTATCAGACGTTATTTGAGGCTTATATGATTTATTTCTATTTTCTTTTATTTTTTCTAATATGTCCATAGGAATTTTTGACAAATCACTTCTGTTTATATGACTTAATAACTCAAAAACTTCTGAATAAGAATTTTTAGTGTTCTCCGATATCATCTTTTTTATCGCCTCTTTCATGAGTTTTTAGCAAAGCACCACCTGCTTGTTGCACTTCACTAAATGTCATTCCATTTATAAATGGAAAAATTTCATGCATTATATCTTTAGACCTTCCAGTCCATTTAGAAGTAATTCCTTGCAAATATTTAATTCTATGTTCTTTTCTTATTGTCTTAGCACCAAACAAATCACTAATTTTATCTATCAATGTATCTGCTATATCCAACTTGTCAAGTCTATTATCATCATATAATATATTTCCCTCTTTGTCTAATTCTGCTTTTTCCCCATCTTTATCCATTATACTACCTTCTTTAAATGTAATATAAAGATCGGTAGATTTAAGGCCACCCAATACAAACATAGTCCCTTTATCTCCAATATCTTGTCTTACAAAAGGGTTTGCTCCATCTGGAGAATGTACTTCAAAAATATCATTTTCTTTTTTATCTCGAAGTTGCTTACAAAAAGCTAATACTTCAGGAGGAATTGCACCAGTTCCTTTATTAGGATTAGCAGTAATAGAAAAAGTTGCTTTTTGAATGTCGTTTTTTTCCAAATCTTCTTTTTTAGCTACAGACACATAATAATCGCATCCAAGAGCATATGATAACATTGCACCACAATTAATCATTTTATCTACCATGCAAATATACTTACATTCTTTTGAACCCTCTTTATTAGGTATTTGAAAAATATGGTCAAATATATATGGAATATCTTTTTTTATTTCCCTATCTCTTGCTTCAGTTTTTCTTTTTAGTTCATCTGTTTTTGAAAATTTTGAAATCAAAAGTTCTCCTACCTTAACTAACTCATCATCCGTCAAATATGTCTCTATTAAGTATGTTCCATCTTCTCTTCTCATCTCTGCAAATTTAAATAAAGCTTCATCCGTTAATTGTCTTGCTATATTCAGTCCATTTCTTGCATCAAAAATCTTTTCATCAGCAATAATGGCATCAGCATATTGAACAATTTTAGGTGGAACATATATCCCATATTGGCTTAGGACACCACAAGCAGACCTTTGAGCCATTGATGTATTTGCATTTATTTCCACAATTTTATTAGATAGATTAGGTATAATTCTATTTCCAGTTAAATCACCTGCATCTATTAAAACTCCACCATTTTTATATGCCGTTTCCTTTTCGCCCGCATTTATTCTTACTACTTCTATTTCATCTTCCATTTTCTCTATTTTTTTCATATGCTTCTTTAATGCATATATTGTAGCATTTATATCTAAATTGCTGCCTTTTTGGATAAATATTCTTTTATATCGTTTTAACTTAGTTACTATGTTTTTTAATCTAGTTTCATCATCTTTTGAAACACCAAGTAATCCACTATTATCAAAACTTTTACTTTTACTTCCTTTTATTTTAAGTTTCAATTCATGATAACTGTTAATTATTTGCGCACGGTCAATCTCTTTTACCTTTCCTTCTTTTATCGCTTCATCTAAACCTTTGCAAAAAACTTCTTCTTTAGGTAAAAACTTAGCTAGTGTATATTGTTTTTCTGCTATATCCACCATTAACTTTAGTTGTTCAAAAATCTCATATTTATGAGTTGCGAAATAAGCGTCTCGATTTTCATCAATTATTCTATCTCGTGATTTTTTTCTTACGTCAGCAGTAATATCTGCTATAAGGTACATAAAATCACGATCGCCATCTTCTAATTTTCTTATAACTTCAGGATTAAGTACTTTTTCTAATGTCTTTATATGAAATGCATATCTTTGAGTAAACTTTTCAGCGTCAAAATTGAATACCCACATATTTTTTTCAGTATCTCTAGAAAAACCCCAATTTTCAAAATTTATTCCTTTATCTTTTATTAGGCAACGTACAATATGTTTAATCAACTGAGTTTTTATTTCATATAAAATTTGTTCAATATCCCAAATAGGAACTAATTCTCTATATAAATCTTCTAAAATATCTTCATCTGACTTGTTTTGTTCTACTTTTAAATTTCCTTTCCAGTTACTATATTTTTGATTTGCATTTAACAATATTTCATCTCTTAATTTCTTTAATTCTTGCTTTAAATCAAAGTGGCTAATATTCTCTTTCTTTGATCTATTATAAATACCTTTAAGTCTATTTATAACTTTGCCTAATTTATTTTCTCCAGATTTAGGAGTAGATATTATTTCGCGTGCTTTTTCACATAACCATTTAGTATATTTATTAGCTTTAAACGTGATGTCTAATATAGTATAGAGTTTTTCGTCAAGTGATTGCAAGTTAATGTTTACTGGCTCTGAGATAGCTTTACGTTCTATAGCAGGATTAAATGATCCTGAATAGTCTTCTTTATATTCATCTTCAATACTAGCAATATTATTGGGTGCATTTAAAAATCTTTCTACTTCTTCTAAAATTTTTTTACTTTCTTCATCGTTGATTTCATCCAAAAGATTTATTGATTGTAAGGATTGGATTGAAAAATTTGCCTGAATTAAATCTGTAATTGATTTCATAATCAAATTTAATTTATTTCTATTTTTATCATTAAGATTTATGTATTCAAAAGCCATTGCAACTTCTCACCATCCTCTGTTCAAGATATCGGCAATTTTTTTTATTAATTTAATTTTAGTATATTATAGAAAAACAAGGTAAATAAAAAATATGATAGAATATATATATTGATTGGAGGAAACTATGAACGCAGATTACTTTGACTTGCCTATTATGGCACAAGATTTTTTAAGTTACATGAGTACTATTAAAGGAAAATCTAAAAATACAATTAGTGAATACCACTACGATTTACGTAGTTTTTTTAGGTTTTTAAAAATTCATTATAAAAAAGTACCTGCCAATTCTGAATTCGATACCATAAAAATTACAGATATAGATATAAATTTTGTAAAAGAAATAACTTTAAGTGACCTATATGCCTTCATGTCTTACCTAAGTATAGATAAATCCAATGAAGTGGCTTCTCGTGCAAGAAAAGTTGCTTGTATCAAATCATTCTTCAATTATCTTACTACTAAGGCTAAACTTATAGAAATAAATCCTGCTCAAGAGCTAGAATCACCTAAAATTGGAAAGCGTATTCCAAAGTATTTAAATATAGACGAAAGTAAAAAATTATTAAATTCTGTTGATGGTAAAAATAAAGAACGTGATTATGCTATTATTACTCTATTTTTAAACTGCGGGCTTCGACTTTCCGAATTAATTTCATTAAATATTTCACAAATATCTGATGATAAAATGACCGTTATAGGTAAAGGAAATAAAGAACGCACTGTATATCTCAATACAGCTTGTAAAAATGCCATAGATGAATATATGCATGTTCGCCCAAGAGAAAATGTAAAAGACAAAAATGCCTTGTTTTTGAGCGATAGAAAGCAAAGAATTAGTCCTCGTACTGTCCAGACGATAGTAAAAAAATATCTAGAAATAGCCGGACTTGATACTACTAAATATTCTCCTCATAAATTACGTCATACTGCAGCTACTCTTATGTATCAATACGGTAACGCAGATATTAGGTCTCTACAAGAAATTTTAGGTCACGAATCAGTTGCCACAACTGAAATATATACGCATATAAATAAAGAACAACTTCAAAGTGCAATTGACAACAATCCTTTAGCAAATTTTGAAAAAGATGAAAAATGAGCCATTAAAGGCTCATTTTCTTCTTGAACATTCAACAATTGCTCTATCGTAAATTTCAGTAAGTACTTTTTTCTTTATGACTGGCTTTATTCCCTCTTTAGCTACTCTAGAAAAAACTTCTATAAGGACTTGGTCTATAACTGGATTTATAGTAGTTCTAGTCCGAAGTCCCATCCAATAATTTAATTGATATTCCTTAGTCCAATTTTTTCCTAAATACGTCATTCCAGCTGCCAAATTATCGCAAATCATTTCTACGACATATTTATATGGAATAACTGGCATTTTATTCGGTATATTTTCATCATACCAGTATTGGTAATGATGTTTATTTCTTCCCTTGTGGTGTAACCAAGCTTCAGAATAGCCATTTTCATGAATACACTCTCCAATAGGACTTTTTTTTCCACTATAATATTTTACAGACTCCCAAAATTCAGTTGGAGAAAACTTAGACCAGTCATGCATAAAACCTCTAAATGGGATTCCAGCTCTACAACAAAGACCAAATACTTTTATCTTATGTTTCATTATTGTACAAAAATGACCTACTACTTTTTTTAACATATCTATTGCTCCTTTTATACTTTTATAAGCTCATATTCTCTCGTCCCTAATCCAATTTTCTCAGCATGTTCAAGACATGTTCTCCAGTTTGTATCTGGATGAGATATACCAAAATTATCTTCAGCTTTAACATTCTTTTTAATTTGATCATCCAAATGACTTCCAGGTATTGCATTTTGCTTATTAGCAGCATCAACACAAGCTTGATCTAAAGCTACTGGATCAAAAGACGCAAACATTCCAACGTCAGGAATTATAGGCATATCATTTTCAGCATGGCAATCACAGTTAGGTGAAATATCTATTGCCAAACTAATATGAAAATGAGGTCTATCCTTTAGTATAGCATATGTATATTCAGCAATTTTAGCATTTAATATATCATTAGATTCCTCATTAGTAGGGCTTATTGCATTGAAATTACAACTGCCAATACATCTACCACATCCAACACATTTTGAGTGGTCAATATGTGCCTTGCCATCAGTACCAAATGAAATAGCAGAATGTGCGCAATTCTTCATGCAAGCTCCACACATTCTACAAATATTAGGATTTACTTCAGGTTTTCCTGCATTATGCATCTCCATTTTACCTGCACGTGAACCACCGCCCATACCTATATTTTTTAGTGCTCCACCAAAACCAGTACACTCATGACCTTTGAAGTGAGTTAAAGAAATTACAATATCTGCATCCATTAATGCATGTCCTATTTTAGCTTCTTTAATATATTCTAAATTAATAGGAACTAGTGCTTCATCTGTTCCTTTAAGTCCATCCGCAATAATGACGTTGCATCCAGTAGATAAAGGTGTAAATCCATTTTCAAAAGCGGCATCTATATGATCTAATGCATTTTTTCTTCTTCCAACATATAAAGTATTACAATCTGTTAAAAATGGATGCCCTCCTAATTCTTTTACTACGTCAGCTACTACTTTTGCATAGTTTGGACGTAAAAATGAAAGATTTCCTGGCTCTCCAAAATGTATTTTTATTGCAACAAATTTTTCATGAAAATCAATATTCTCAATTCCAGCTTTCTTCATGAGTCGAGCAAGTTTATCTAATAAACTTAGCCCTGGTCTTGCCCTTAAATCACTATAATATACCTTTGCCTTTTCCATACTACCCCCTCCTATTTCTTTTTTACTGAAAAACCAAATTTGCCTAATTTTTCTCCAAGTGTAAAATATTCTCCATGTGAATAAGCAATCAAATTTGCTTTAGTTAAATCTAGCTTACCTTTATCATCTACCAAATCTTTTGCAACGTCAACACATAAAATATCTGAAATAAACATATCATGGGAGCCAAGTTCAACAATATCTGTAACCCTACATTCGATATTAATAGGACTTTCTCCAATTAACGGTACTTTTACTTCTTTTCCAGGTTGCTTAGATAACTTCATTTCTTTGAATTTATCTATATTTTTACCGGACCTTACACCGCAAAAATCTGTTGCAAATACTAAATCTTTTGTAGTCAAATTTATAACAAACTCCTTGGTATTTTTAATTATATCATAAGAGTATCTTTCTTTCCTTATAGAAATATATGTTTTGGCTGGATCAGAATTTATAATTCCAGTCCAAGCTACAGTAAGAATATTAGATTTTTCTATATCTCCACAACTTATTAAAACAGCAGGAACTGGTGCAAGTAAAGTACCCGCAGGCCATTTCTCTTTTTCAAACATACAAAATCCTCCCTATTAGTAATTTTTCCTTTTAGCCAACTCTTCATATAGTGTTTTATAATTACTAAATCTACTTTCAGATATTTTTCCATTTAATACAGCTTTTCTAATGCCACAATCCTCTTCTAAAACATGCCTACAATCATTGTATTTGCAATTTTTAACCTCACTTCTAAACTCTATAAACAAGTTAACTAACTCACTAGGTGAGATATCCGGCAAATCAAAATTTGAAAAACCCGGTGTATCTATAATATATGTATTATCTTCTATTTTTAGTATCTCAGAATGACGA
>JAEEXS010000065.1 GCA_016287855.1 Clostridia bacterium | reverse complement strand
ATGCAACAAGAGCAAGAAGTGTTGGTGCAACAGAGAACAGTATAGGACAAATAGACACAACAGAAAATCCATTGACATTCGCCGCAGCAAGGGAACAAAAACTACCATATCATGATGAGTATTATACAAGTGATATGACGATAATTAAAAATAATCCTACGTTTACTCAGGCTGGTGTCGTATGGGTGGCAGGTAGAGCTCTGACCATTTCTTCAAATGACCATGTTAGGTTCTCTGTGCGTGACCTTGATGGAAATGCTAATTTTGGCGGTAGTTTACTATATACTGCCTATTCTGATGGAACTTCTAATAGTAATTCGTCAATTATGTATGGTTTCCGCCCAGTAATAACCCTACGAGAAGATATGGAAATAGTCGGCGGAAGTGGATTACAATCCGATCCATATAGAATAGCTGTACCAAAAGAGAAGGTAGCAGTCGGAAGTTATGTACAATATAGTGCCGGAGACTACAACGGTGACTGGGTAGTATTAAGAAACAAAGCCGGACAGCTAGAAATAATAAGTAAAGAAAGCGTAGGAGATGTAACTTTAGGAAGCGATTCTGATGTAAATAAAGCAAAGAGTGACTACGCAAATGCAATAAATATACTAAATACTAAAGCAAGAGAATATGTAAATACAAACTATGCAGTAAATGCAAGAAGTGTCGGTGCAACAGAAAACAGTATAGGATTTATAGACACGACTAAGTACCCAATAACCTATTCGGCTGCAAGTGCGACAGGACAAACACTACCATATAATGATAAATATTGTTTAGGTGATCAAGCAATAATAAGTGGAAACGATAATTTGAAGCACACAAGTGGATATATATGGCTTGCTTCACGTTATTTGGATATCTACAGTGGTGGCACCGGTTTCTGTGTGAACGGTTTGGAGGCAAATGGTAGCTTCTACATCAACTATTTGTTCTATCAGGTATCGGATAGTGGCACTGGTTACATGTCGTGTACATATGGCTTCCGCCCAGTAGTAACCTTACGTAGTGATATAGAAATCATTGGCGGAAGTGGAACTCAAGCAGATCCATATATACTTGGAACACAACACAAATCGTTACCAGTAGGAAGCTATGTAAGTTATAGTGGAGGAGACTATGCAGGAAACTGGGTAGTATTAAGAGACACAGATGTAGGTCTTGAGCTAATAAGTAAGGAAAGCGTAGGAGACTTGACTCTAGGTGGAGCATATGGATATGCAAATGCAGTAAGAATACTAAACAATAAAGCAAAACAATATGTAAATAGTACATCTGCGGTAGCGGGTCGTAGTGTTGGCGCAACAGCAAATAGTGTGCAAGAAATAAATACAACTACAAATCCATTGACATATGAAGCTACAAGGACATCAAATCTAGCACCATATGGCAATGCATATGCTCCAGATGATCAGACGATAATAGCAGGTAACGAAAACTTGAAACACAGTAATAGTGGAAATGCGAGTGTATGGCTTGCTTCAAGGCATATGCAAGCCTACGACGACCGCTCTAATTTCCGTGTATGGTTCTTGAACACGAATGGAAGTGCTGGCACCAATAACTTGTTCATTGCATACTCTGATAGTAGTACAGCCACTTACTCAGGTTTGTTAGGTGTTCGTCCTGTAATAACCTTACGCGGATACACAAAGACAACAGGTGGAAGTGGAACCTCGGGTTCACCGTATACATTAGGATTCTAGATAAATCCATTATGGATGAAAATTTAGATAAAACACCCAAAAAATCGGCAGTGATGAAAATTCACTTGCCGATTTTTTGTTTTATATAACTAATGCTTTATTTATATCTATAATATCTGGGTTTTCTATATTATTCATTTCAATTATATGGTCTATTGTTGTATGGAATTTTTTTGCTATTTTCCACAACGTATCGCCTGGTTTTACGAAGTAAACTGTTATACCTGTATTTTTTTGAGGTGGAGTTTCTAGTTCTACGATGTTTCTAAGAATCGAAATTTCTCCTTTTTTATTTTCTCGACCTGTGGCGGTTAGAGTTATTTTTACGTCGTATTTTTCACTTCCGACATTTGTTACTTCTATATCTTCTATTTTTAAATTTCCTAAAGTTTGAATTTTTTGAGTTAGAATATGTTCCATTGGCATATCTAATGATACGCTGTTTATTTTACCAGTTGAAGGAACTAGGTAGATTACTGTTACATCGAGTATTCCGTTTAAGATAGTATTATTATCTTCATTAGATATATCTACAGTTTTTATTCTTCCGAGTGGAGTGAGTATTTGTATACTTTCGTCTTCTGGTATAGATATCGTGCCTCGTAGGGTTATATCTTCAGATAGGGTAGGAGTATTTATTTCATAAGTTATATCTTCTCGCTCTGGCATTAGGTCAGATTCGGTTGAATAGGTATCTTCTATTAAATTGATTTCTTCATTTCTGAATACTTTTAGTGAGTTATCTATTTCTGAGTCAAATTCTACTATTCGCATTAAGTCGTCTGAGTCGGGTAGCAGTTTTATTGACATATTTTTTACTGTGTTGTTTAATTCGCATGTATCGGTATCTTTTAAATCTTTTATGTCTATGAAGTTGGAAAATGGTAGAGAGGTTTCGAATATATGTATTTCGTTGGTGTCTTCTGATGTGTAATATATCCGAATACATAGTTCTGCTTTTAATAGTATTTTTCCATCAGATATTGTGGTTTCTTCTTTTTCAATACAGTTGTCGTATTTTAGTATGTCTTTTATGGTTGGCTTAGAGGTTTCAAGCATTGCGGTATCTTTTACTGCTGTTGTTGTTTTTGTTACATTTTTTAGTGTTGGTAAGGTAGTAGTAGATTTTTGCTGCATTATTGAGTCGTTTTCTTCAATTTCATTTACGAAGGTTATAGTTTCTTTGTCAGATATTTTTATATTGGTTTGTAGTTCGGCAGATACACTTATTTTTCTTCCGTTTAGTATTAGTGAAGATATTTTTGTTGGGGTTATACTTATTTCTACAAATGATTCTGGTAGTAAGTTTTCTACTGCAAATGAGTTTTTAAATGGTATTGATGTTGAGATTCGTATTATTTCGTTTGGTAGTTTGTCAGATACGTATAGGATATTAAATTCACAGTTTCCAGATACGGTGATTTGTCCTGAGTTTACTACATAGTTATCTATTACTGGGAAGGCATCTACGTATATTATTGTTTCTACGTCTGGTTTTATGTCGGGGATAATTACGTCTCCTTCTATGAAGAAGGTGTCATGAAATTCGGGAAAGGTTTTGTTTAATATAAGTGAGTTTTGCGTTAGATTTATCATAGGTCATCTCCATTCTGCCGGGCGGCCGGCTTGTTTTTTCTATTGGCAATATATGTGGGGAGGGTTTAAAATATTCCTTTTTTTGTTGAATTTAGAAGGGAATTTTTGGAGGAACTAGAATATAAACAGTAACGAAATGATTTTGTGTTTCGACAAAGGATAAGCCTTCTTTTTGCTCGAATTAGTGGGGCGAAAGGAGGAAGTTAAATGGTTAGTATTGATTTTATTAAGGATAGAAGGGCTATTGTCGTAAAGATAAATGAAGAGATTGACCATCATACTTGTGAGAAGATAAAAGGAAAGATTGATCTTGCTATTGAGTTTAGGAAAGCTCGTTTTTTGATTTTTGATTTTGATGGTGTAAGCTTTATGGATAGCTCGGGTATTGGTCTTATTATGGGACGATATAGGTTGATTAATAAGAATGGTGGAGAGGCTTTTGTTGTTAATTTAAAGCCTTCTGTTAGAAAGATTTTTCAGATGTCTGGTATTTTTAAGATATTAAATGAGGATAAAGATGTGAGTAGTGTTTTACAAAAGATAAAGGTGGGGGTGTAAGCTGATGAGTTATGATAATATTATGAAAGTTGAGTTTTTGAGTAAATCTACTAACGAAGGTTTTGCTAGAGTGGCTGTTGCTGCGTTTGTTTCTCAACTTGATCCTACTATAGAGGAATTGTCTGAAATTAAGACTGCGGTTTCTGAGGCGGTTACTAATTCTATTGTTCATGCGTATGATGATGAACTTGGTATGATTAGTATTTCTGCTCAGATTAAAGATGATGTTGTTACTATTCAAGTTAAAGATAAAGGGAGAGGTATTGAAAATATAGCTAAGGCGAAGGAACCTTTATTTACTACTAAACCTGATTTAGAGCGCTCTGGAATGGGCTTTACGATTATGGAGAATTTTATGGATAAACTTGTTGTTAAGTCTGAAGTGGGTAAGGGTACTACCGTTACTATGAGTAAGAGAATTAAAAAAAATTTGATGGTGAGTCCTCATAAAGAGAGGGCTTTGGCTAATTAATTGTGTTTTGTTACTAATGAGAAAGGATAAGCTATGGAAGTTACGAATGAGGAATTATTGAAACAGGCTAACTCTGGTTCAAAAGAGGCATTTGATTTGCTTGTTGAAAGAAATTCAGGGTTGGTTTGGAGTATTGTTAAGCGTTTTTTGAATAGAGGGTATGAGAAGGATGATCTTTTTCAGATTGGTTGTATAGGTCTTATTAAGGCAATCCGCAAGTATGATGATACATATAATACACAATTTTCTACTTATGCAGTTCCTCTTGTTATGGGGGAGATAAAGAGATTTTTACGTGATGATGGTATTGTTAAGGTTAGTCGTGCTATTAAGGAGAATGCTATTAAGATTAAACTTGCGATTGATTTTTATTTTGCAAAGAATGGGGTTGAACCTACTGTTCGTGAAATTTCTGAGCATTTAAAGATTTCAGAGGATGATGTTGTTTTGGCTCTTGAAACTTTGACTCCGACAGAGTCATTAAATGCTGTTATTAGCGAGGAGGATAAAAATCCTATTTATTTGATAGATAAGTTGGCAGATTCTTATAATACAGATGATAAGGGTTTTGATAAGATACTTTTGAAGGAAGTTATGTCGAATCTTGGACCGAAGGAGAAGCAGATTATTGCTATGAGGTATTTTAAAGGCGCTACTCAATCTAGGGTTGCGAGTATGCTTGGTATTTCTCAGGTTCAGGTTTCGAGAATGGAGAAAAAGATTTTAGAGAATATGCGAAGTAAGATTGTGGAGTAGTGGATATGGGTAAAGTTGTTATTATTGGAGCAGGAGCTGCTGGACTATTTGCAGCTTGTAATGTAGATAAGGGGTTAGATATTGTAGTTATTGAGAAGAATGATAGGCCTGGTAGAAAGCTTGCTATTACAGGGAAGGGTAGATGTAATATTACTAATTCGGCAGATATTAGTGATTTTATAAAGAACGTTCCTGGTAATGGTAAGTTTTTGTACAGTGCCTTTTTTTCATATACAAACGAAGATATTATTAATTTTTTTGAAACTCATGGCGTAAAGACGAAGGCTGAACGCGGGGGGAGAGTTTTCCCTGTTTCAGATTCTGCAAAAGATGTTGTTGATGCGTTATATAGAACAGCGGTTAATAATGGGGCAAAGTTTAAGTTTAATTCTTCGGTTAAGGATATTATAGTTAAAGAGGGTAAGATAAGTGGTGTTAAGTTAAGTAGTGGAGAGGTTATAGATTGTGAAAAAGTTATTTTGGCAACTGGTGGTATGAGTTATCCGGTAACTGGTTCTACTGGAGATGGATATGGTTTAGTAAGTCGTTTGGGGCATACTATTATTTCACCTAAGCCGTCTTTAGTTGGGCTTGTTTCGGATACTTCATATATCCCTGGTTTACAGGGATTATCCCTTAAGAATGTTGGTTTTTATCTTAAGGATAGTAAGGGAAAAAATATTTACGAGTCATTTGGCGAGATGTTATTTACTCATTTTGGGGTGTCTGGTCCTATTGTTTTAAGTGGTAGCCGGGTTGTTCATAAGTATATGGACGAAAGGTTAAAAGTTAGTGGAGTTACGGGTTGTATTGATTTGAAACCTGCTTTGGATTTTGATAAGTTAGATTTGAGGGTTCAAAGGGATTTTACAAAGTATAGTAATAAACAAATAAAGAATGCTTTGTTTGATTTGCTTCCTGAAAGGTTAATCCCTGTTGTTATAAAGCTTTCAAATATTGATGAGAATAAAGTTGTTAATGTTATTACTAGGGAAGAAAGGCTTAATTTAGTGCGTACGTTAAAAGGGTTAGTTTTTAATGTTTCTGGAATAAGACCAATTGAAGAGGCAATTATTACTGCTGGTGGAGTTAAGATTAGTGAGATTAATTCTTCGACTATGGAGTCGAAATTTGTAGAAGGATTGTTTTTTTGCGGAGAGGTTATTGATGTTGATGCATTTACTGGTGGATTTAATTTGCAGATAGCTTTTTCTACTGCATATCTAGCTGCAAAGAGTTTAAATAGCTAATTGAAAAACTGGTTATAATATGGTAAAATATGCAAGAATATACTTATGATTTTGCAAAGCACTTGAAAGTATACTTATAATATTGCAAAACGAATAAAGTAGCTTTAGGAGTTGATAAGATGATTGAGTTTGATGAGTATAAGATTCAGATTGAGGAGCTAAAAGAGTTATCTAAAGAATTGGGTGTTTCTCTTTGACATATCTAATAAAGAGAAAGAGATTAGTGAGTTAGATGAGATAATTGCTAAAGAAGGCTTTTGGGATGATTTAGATAATTCTCAGAAGATTCTTCAGAAGAGTAAGGGGTTAAAATCTAGTGTTGAAAAGTATAAGGCTCTAGTTAGTGAAATAGATGATTTAGAGACTTTGAATATATTGGGAATGGAAGAGGACGATGCTTCCGTTATTGAGGAAATTGGTAAGGGTATTTATAAGGTTAGAAAGACTATTGAAAAGTTTAGATTGGCCACGTTACTTACGGGTCAATATGATAAAAATAATGCTATTTTGACTTTACATTCTGGGGCAGGTGGAACAGAGGCTCAAGATTGGGTTGAGATGCTTTATAGGATGTATTTAAGATGGGCTGAGAGAAATGGGTTTTATGCTCGTGAGTTAGATTGTCTTCCAGGCGATGATGCTGGGATAAAGAGTGTTACGTTTATGGTTGAGGGTGAGAATGCTTATGGATATTTGTCTTGTGAGAAGGGTGTTCATAGGCTAGTTAGGATTTCTCCGTTTGATGCTAATTCTAGACGTCATACGTCGTTTGCGTCTTTAGATGTTATGCCGGAGATTTCTGATGATATTAATATAGATATTAATCCTGCAGATTTAAGGGTTGATACATATCGTGCTAGTGGTGCTGGTGGGCAGCATATTAATAAGACGGAGTCTGCGGTTAGAATTACACATATTCCGACTGGGGTAGTTGTTTCTTGCCAGACAGAGAGGTCTCAAATTCAAAACAGAGATACGGCTATGAAGATGTTAAAGTCGAAGTTGTTTGAGATTAAAGAGCGTGAGCATTTAGATAAAATTGAGGATTTAAAGGGCGATATGAAGGAGATTGCTTGGGGTAGTCAAATTAGGTCGTACGTTTTTCATCCCTATACAATGGCGAAGGATCATAGGACTAATTTTGAAGTTGGGAATATTCAGGCTGTTATGGATGGAGAAATTGATGGTTTTATTGATGCGTATTTGAATTTTAAGGTTAATGAGGGTAAGGAGTAGTTTTTATGAAGTTATTATTACATAGTTGTTGTGGACCTTGTTCTACATATCCGTTTAAGGTGTTAAAAGAGGAAGGAGTAGAGGTTACTTCGCTTTGGTTTAATCCTAATATTCATCCTTATACGGAGTATAGAAGCAGGTATGAGAGTTTAGTAAAACTTACTGAGCTTGAGAATATTCCACTTATTTCTATTAAGGATTATGACATAGTTAAGTTTACTAGGTCGGTTTATGGTATTGAGGATAAGAGGTGCAGATATTGTTACGAGAGTCGTATGGAGATAGTTGCGAAAACTGCTAAAGAGAATGGGTTTGATGCTTTTTGTACAACTCTTCTTGTTAGTCCTTATCAGAAGCATGAGCTTCTTAAAGAGGTTTGTGAGGAGATGGCAAAGAAGTACGAGATTGACTTCTATTATAGAGATTTTAGAGAGGGTTTTAGAGAAGGACAAGCTATTGCAAGAGACATAGGGTTATATATGCAAAAGTATTGTGGGTGTATTTATTCAGAGGAAGATAGGTACTTGAAGAAAAAGTAGATATACAAAGGAGGCATATTAATGCAAACTATAAATAATGAAATGATACAAAGTCCGCCTGAAAATATTGATAAAACTGGTGCTGAGAAAAATAAAAATTTTGTATTTGCATTTTTATATGTTATTGGCTCTATTCTTATTGTTGCCGGTCATTGTGTTGATGGGGGAATTAACCTGGCTTTTGATCTTTTCCCTATATATTCATTTCACCTTGGATTATTCATGTTTTGCAGTGGATATTTTTACAAAAGTAAGAATGAAAATGAATTAGGAAAATATATGTGGAAAAAAATTAAGAGATTAATTATTCCTATGTATATATGGAATATAGTATATGGGTTATTTGTACAATTAACTAGGCTAGATGGCTTTACAATAGGTGGTGATTTTACATTATATAATTTATTTATACAGCCCTTAAAGAATGGAAATCAATTTGAATATAACATGTGCTTTTGGTTTATCCCAGAGTTATTTTTAATACAAATTATAACATGTAGTATAAGAAAAATTATAAATAAATTTGCAAATGTTAACGAATACATATTTTTTATTTTCTACTTTTTATTAGGAATCTTGGGAGTATATTTAAGCAATCTGGGATTAAACAAGGAGTGGAATTTATTGCTTGTAAGAACGCTATTTTTCTTTCCTTTTTTTGGTCTAGGAATATTGTATAATAGAAAGTTAGAAAAGGTTGATAATCTAAAAAATATTATATATTTTTCAATAATATTAACATTACAACTTATAATAATATTTGTTGAAGGGAAAGCACCGTATTTTATTACGGCGTGGTGTGAGGATTTTACATCTAATCTTGCATTGCCTTATATGGTAGGCTTTTTGGGAATTGCTTTTTGGTTAAGAATTGCAAAGATAATGGAACCAATAACTATGAATAGTAAGGTTATTGATTGTATTTCTAATAATGCATATCCGATAATGGCTCATCAGTTTTTGGGATTTTTTATATTAAAATATATTTATTTTATTTTAAGCCAAGTTACACCATTATTTTCAACGTTTAGTGTTTGGCTTTTTAAGATTGAGATTTGGTATTATTATTATCGTGGGCCTAAAGCTTTTTTAATATTATACCTTGTATTTGGATTAACAATACCAATATTAATAAATACGATATTGACCAAAATTAAAATTATTATAATAAATATGGTAAAAATGAAAAAAGCTTCTTGTTAGTTTGTATCGGAAACATTGTGCATGAGAAGATAGGTATTTGAAGAAAAAGTAGATATACAAAGGAGGCGTGCTAATGCAAACTATAAATAATGAAATAGCAAAAAGTTCAACTGAAAATATTGATGAAAGCAATGCTAAAAAAGGTAGAAATTTTGTATTTGCATTTTTATATGCAATAGGTTCTATTTTTGTTGTTGCTAACCATTGTGGTGCTGATAGTGTAATTAATCTGGCTTTTGATATTTTCCCTGTAAATGCATTCCATCTTGGATTATTCATGTTCTGTAGTGGTTATTTTTATAAAAGTAAGAATGAAAATGAATTGGGAAAATATACGTGGAAAAAAATTAAAAGATTGATTATTCCTATGTATATATGGAATATAGTATATGGATTATTTGTACAATATACTAAGTCAAAGGGATTTATGATAGGTGGCGATTTTACATTATATAATTTATTTATACAACCATTAAAGTATGGACAGCAATTTGGATATAACCTGTGTTTTTGGTTTATTCCAGAGCTGTTTTTAATACAAATCATAACATGTAGTATAAGAAAAATTATAAATAAATTTGCAAATGTTAACGAATACATATTTTTTATTTTCTACTTTTTATTAGGAATTTTGGGAGTATATTTAAGCAATCTGGGATTAAACAGAGACTGGAATTTATTGCTTGTAAGAACGCTATTTTTCTTCCCTTTTTTTGGTCTAGGA
>JAEEXS010000064.1 GCA_016287855.1 Clostridia bacterium | reverse complement strand
GTAAAACCTAAATCTAAGAATCTTCTTCTAAGATTTCCTGTAAAATCAAGAGAAATAATTTCTCCAATACTGTTTAGAGGCATTTTATTTAATGTAGTCATATAATCTACCTCTACTACATTATATGATTTTTGACTTAGGAACGTCCACAGAAAGTTCAGCTCGTATGAAGCTTGCTAAAAAAGTCATAGGTATTCCAAATAAAAACCAAATTCCTGAATATAACGGGCAAACTAATCCCATATAATTAAATGGCAATTCTGTATAATTCCATACATTAAGCCCAAATACAATATTGACAAAATACCCTACAACAAATTCTAAAGAAGTAATTATAAACATGGATAATAAACACTTTTGTAGTAAATTCATATTTAGTGAAAAATTTAATAAATAAAAGAGCAAGAAACAAGCTCCTCCAGTCAAAATCATACTCCAATGGGTATATCCCCTAAAAATCACTTCTATAATTCCATACATAATACTCCCTATAATATATACAAAAAATAATTCCCTAAAAGAAAACATATCCCTATTCTCCATAAGGATATGTTTCCCAATTTATTTATCTTTATTCTTTTACCTTCTCCCTTGCAATGGCAAGCATCAACTTTATTCTATTTTCCTGATTAACCTTAGTAGCACCTGGATCATAATCGATAGTAACAATATTTGCTTCAGGATAAATTTCTCTTATATTTCTTATCATACCCTTTCCACAAATATGGTTTGGTAAGCAGCCAAATGGCTGTGTACAAACAATATTCGAATACCCTTCTTCAACAAGTTCCATCATCTCTGCAGTAAGAAGCCAACCTTCTCCCATCTTATCTCCATACCCTATAACTCCATCTACCAATTTTTTTAATTCTGGATAAGGTGTAGGAGGCAAAAATTTATCATACCTTTTAACTGCTTCAATTATACATTTTTCAAGACCCATAAAGTAATTTAATAGCATTGTTACAACACGTTTTTTTATAACGTTTCCACCATATAACTTTATATCTTCAAGCCTATTATCTACCTTAAACAACATAAAGCTCATTAAGCCCGGTACCATAACTTCACAATCTTGACTAGCCAAAAAGTCTTCCAAATTATTATTTCCTAAAGCAGAGTATTTTATATAAATCTCCCCAACAACACCGACTTTTACTTTATTAATCTTTTCAATTTTTATCTTATTAAAATCATCTACAATAGCTGACAAGTTTTCCTTTATTTCTTCTTTTTTTATACCTCTTCCTTCTCTAAAATCTTTGCAAAGTCTTGTTATCCACTTGTTAACAGCATGTTCACTAGAGCCTTTTTTCACTTCGTATGGTTTTACTTGATTATTGAGTAACATCAACAAATCGCCATACGTAACACCCGCTATTAATTTCTTTATCATAGAAAAAGTAATTTTAAATCCGCTATTAGACTCTAACCCAGACATATTTAAAGATATAACTGGGACTTGAGCAAGACCTGCTTTTTTTAATGCCTTTCTAAGAAGATGAATATAGTTAGAAGCACGGCAGCCACCACCCGTTTGAGTGATAATTAATGCTGTCTTATTAACATCATACTTACCACTTTCTAAAGCATTTATAAGTTGCCCAATAACAAGTAACGCTGGATAACATGTATCGTTATGAACGTATTTTAACCCAGTTTCAATAACTTCTGGTCCGGTATTAGACAAAAGTTCTACTTTATATCCTTCATCATTTAGTAGAGTTTTTAACATCGAAAAATGAATTGGCAACATCATAGGAGCCAAAATTGTATAGGTCTTTTTCATTTCTTTTGTAAAAATTACTCTATCTGTCTTGTTCTTCATTTTATTTACTCTCTTTCTTTTCTTCTATTGCTGCAAGTAAACTTCTAAGCCTTATCTTAACCGCTCCAAGGTTAGTAATCTCATCTATTTTTATTTGAGTATAAACCTTATTTGCTCTTTCCAATATACTTCTTACTTCATCAGTAGTAATTGCATCCACTCCACAACCGAATGATACTAATTGTACCAAGTCCATATCTGGCTGAGTGGTTATATATTTAGCAGCTGCATATAATCTTGCATGGAATGTCCATTGATTTAATACATCTGTGCGAACTCTTTCTAAATGAGGACTTAATGAATCTTCAGTAATTACAGCAACATTAAACGTAGTTATTAATCTGTCTATTCCGTGATTTATTTCTGGATCAACATGATATGGACGCCCGGCTAGTACAACAATTTGCATACCGTTTTCTCGAGCTTTTTCTATTATCTCTTCGCCCTTTTGCTCTACCTTGCTTCTGTAATTTGCATATTCAGCAAATGCAGCTTTTGTCGCATTCTTTACTTCTCTTATTGATATATCATTAAAATATTTATTCAATATTTTTGTAACTTTATACATAAAATGACGTTTTTTATGGATACCTACATAATCATAAATAAACAATATATCTTTAACATCTTTCATATTTCCTTCAATAACTTCTGGATAATATGCTACAACAGGGCAGTTATAATGGTTATCTCCTAGCCCTTCATCCAAGTTATATGTCATGCAAGGATAGAAAATCTTGTCTATTCCTTCATTTATTAAATACTTAATATGCCCATGAACAAGCTTCGCTGGGAAACATATTGTGTCTGACGGAATAGTTGTCTGACCACTTATATATATATCCCTTGTAGAATATGGCGAAACAACCACTTCAAATCCTAAATTTGTAAAGAACGTATGCCAGAATGGTAATAAATCATACATATTTAATACCATAGGAATACCTATTTTACCACGGCTTCCGGCTTGTGGTTTATATTCTTTTAGTAATTCTTGTTTATATTCGTATAAATCTAGTCTATCTGTTTTTACTTGATTTTTTATAGGGCGTTCGCATTTATTTCCGCTAATAAATTTTCTACCATCTTTAAACGTATTAACCGTCAAGCAGCAGTTATTACTACACATTCCACAGTTAACAGTTTTTGATGTTACTGAAAATTCTTCTACTTCTTCTTTAGAAATTATTGTGCTTGTATTATCTTTATCTTTGCTCCTAGCATAAAGTGCAGCACCATACGCGCCCATAATTCCAGCAATATTCGGTCTTATTACGTTAGTTTTCATTTCTTTTTCAAATGCTCTTAAAACAGCATTATTATAGAAAGTTCCACCTTGAACAACTATATTTTTTCCTAATTCTTCAGGGTTAGTAACCCTTATAACTTTATATAACGCATTTTTTACTACACTTATAGATAAACCTGCCGAAATATTTTCAACACTCGCTCCATCTTTTTGAGCTTGTTTTACGGAAGAATTCATAAATACAGTACATCTTGAGCCTAAATCTGCTGGTTTATCTGCAAATAAACCAAGTTCTGCAAAGTCTTTTATATCATATCCTAAAACGTTCGCAAATGTCTGTAAGAATGAACCGCACCCTGAAGAACAAGCTTCATTTAAGAATATATTATCTATTGCTCCATTTCTTATTTTAAAGCACTTTATATCTTGCCCACCGATGTCTATAATAAAGTCAACATTTGGCATAAATTTTTTAGCAGCAGTAAAGTGTGCAACAGTTTCAACAACTCCTATATCTACTTTAAAAGCATTTTTTATAAGGTCCTCTCCATAGCCTGTAACAGCACTTTTAGCAATTTTTATATTTGGATTTTCATTATATAATTTCTTTAATTGCTCTAGAATTAAAGGAATAGGATTTCCACTATTAGGTTGATAATTAGAGTATAATAATTCTCCCTCTTCTCCTATAACTACAAATTTTACAGTGGTGGAACCCGCATCAATTCCTAAATACACTTTATTTTTATAATCAGCTAAACTTAATACTTCTACTCTTTCTTTTTCGTGTCTAGCTATAAACTCATCATATTCTTCTTTAGACTTAAATAATGGTTCTATAAAATTATACTTTGCAGAAGAACTATAATTTTTAACTTTTTCTACTAAACTTGTATAATTTAATTTATTATCTGCTTTTAGCGAAGCTCCATAAGCCACATAAAACAACGAATTTTCAGGACATTTTCCCTCTATATTTAATTTTTCATTAAATGCATTTCTAAGTTCAGATAAAAAGGTTAAAGGTCCTCCTAAAAATAGTACATTCCCCTCTACCTCTCTACCTTGTGCTAATCCTACTATTGTTTGGTTAACAACCGCATCTAAAATACTCTTTGAAATATCTTCTTTTTTAGCGCCTTGATTTAGTAGTGGCTGAATATCACTCTTTGCAAATACTCCACATCTTGATGCAATTACATACGTTCTTTCAGCCTTTTTTGCACAATCATTTAGTTCATCAACTGTAATATGAAGGAGTGTTGCCATTTGGTCAATAAAAGCTCCGGTACCTCCAGCACAAGTACCGTTCATTCTAACTTCTAGACCGTTTGTTAGGAAAAGAATTTTAGCATCCTCTCCCCCTAGCTCTATAATTGTATCTGTTCCCGGATTTAACTTGTCTACTGCAACTTTTGTAGAGTAAACTTCTTGAATAAAAGGTATATCTAACTTTTCAGCTATTTTCATTCCAGCAGAACCAGAAATAGCTAGAGAAAATGTTTTATCTCTAGTTACAAAATCTTTTATTTTATTTAAAACTTCGAGGGTTTTTTCTACAATTTTAGAAAAATGTCTCTCATAAGAAGTGTATACTATATTTTCTTTTTCATCTAAAATAACGCACTTTATAGTGGTTGAGCCAATATCTAATCCTACTTTCAAAATAAATCCTTCTTTCTTACAAATTTCGACTATATTTTATCAGAGTATAAGCTAATAGTCAAATGGTATATAGTGTCTAGTTTGTAAATCAATATATAAAAACTTATTTTAATTGATTGAAATTAGTATAATATTATGATATTTTATGTATGATAATTTTGAATGTTTTCTTGAAATGGATGTGAATAATAGTGAAAATCTCTACTGATTACGATAAAGACAAGCTTAATACCTTCTTACAAGCTCACAATAAATCCCATTTTATGCAATCTTTCGAATGGGCAAAGGTAAAAGGAAACTGGAAACATGAATTCGTAGTAGCATATGATGATAAAGACCAAATTATAGGGGCTATGCTAGTTTTAATTCGCAAAATGCCTTTATTTAACTATACTTTAATGTATGCTCCTCGCGGACCAGTATGCGATATTTATGACGAAGAAGTGTTTTCTGGGCTTATTAATAAAGTAAAAGAGCTTGCTAAAAAATATAAAGCTTATACTTTAAAACTAGATACGGATGTTTTAGCAACAGATGAAAAATTTGCTGAAATTGCTAAAAAATGTGGTTTTTCTATGCCTAAAAAGAGTAAAAATTTTGAAGGTATCCAACCCCGTTTTGTTTTTAGAATCAATAATATTAAAGGAAAAACTGAAGATGAATTGCTTAGTTCTTTCGAACAAAAAACTAGGTATAATATTCGTTTGGCTTCAAAAAAAGGTGTTACTACGAAAATTGGATCTCGTGAAGATTTAAAAGCCTTCCATAAAATAATGCTTGAAACCGGTGTAAGAGATGGTTTTGTTATACGTTCTTTAGAATATTTTGAAAAAATGTATGACGAAATGGCACCTGACCATTTAAGACTTTATATGGCTTACTTAGACAATGAGCCTATTGCTGGTACTATCGCAATTCTTTATGGAGATAAATGCTGGTACTTATATGGTGCTAGTAGCAATCAACATAGAAACTATATGCCAAACTACCTACTTCAATGGGAAATGATTAAATGGGCACTTGAATCCGGATGCAATGTTTATGATTTTAGAGGAGTTTCTGGCGATTTAAATAAGGACAATCACCTCTATGGTTTATATAGATTCAAAAAAGGTTTTTCTGGTGATTTTACTGAATTTATTGGAGAAATGGATTTGGTATTTAAGCCTTTTGCTCGTTTTGTACTTGAAAAAGGAGGCGCTTTATACAAAAACATTCGTAGAATTATCTTTGTAAAGAAAAATAGCTAAAAGGAGTCTTTTAAATGAAAAAACTTATTATTGAAAAGAGTAAATTAGTTGATAATATAGATAAATTAAGGTCTATAACTAATACTCCAATTATTGCGACTTTAAAAAATAATGGATATGGTTTGGGGTTAGATGAATTTCCTAAAATTCTAGAACAAAATGGCATAGAATTTTTTGCAGTTGCAACGATTGAAGAAGCTATAAAGCTCCGTGAAAATGGTATAACAGCCAAAATCATGATGCTACATTCTACTGCTATCGAAAGTGATTTATTGACTTTACTAAATTATGAGATTATACCTACTATTGGCTCTTTTGAAGCCTTGTATGTATTAGATAAAATTTCAAAAGAAAATAACGTGCCTCTATATGCACAATTAAAAATAGATACTGGGTTTGGTCGTTTTGGATTTTTACCAGAAGATATGGAAAAATTGATTAATGAATTAAAATCTCATCCAAACATAGGTATTATAGGTACTTTTTCTCATTTTTCTTGTGCTTTTAATGAAAAGTCTAATTATACGGACAAGCAATTTAATATTTTTAATAAATGTGTTTCTAAGTTAACTGATGCAGGAATAGAGCCTGGAATTCGTCACATTTGTAACTCTTCTGCTTTCCTTACAAAGCTTCATATGCACCTTGACACATCTAGAATTGGCTCCGCATTAGTTGGACGTATATTAGTTCAAAATGCTCTAGGATTAAACAAAATTGGATATATGATTTCTGCTATCGAAGATATTAAGATGCTTCCTATTAATTCTTATGTTGGCTATTCTAATACTTATAAAACGAAGTTTGAAACCAAAATAGGAATTGTGCCTGTAGGATATTTAGATGGTCTAGAATTAAAAAAAGGGCAAGATTGTTTTGATTTGCTTGGTACCCTTAGAGAAATATATAGCAAAATAAAATCACTTAATAAAAAAATATATGTTGAGATAAATAATAAAAATGTACCTATTATAGGTAAAATAGGTACAAATAATATTGTCATTGATTTGACAGATGTTGATGCAAAAGTTGGAGACATAGTTAAGTTAGATGTAAATCCTATGATGGTCCGCCCAGATATTGAACGAGTATTTGAATAGTACTTACATACCTCCATTTACTCCAAGTACTTGTCCTGTAATATAATTTGCATCATCTGATGCTAAAAATAACACTGCTTTTGCAATATCTTTCGGAGTACCAAGTTTTTCGCTTGGTACTTCTTTTTTTAATTCTTCTTTATTAAACTCTGCATTCATGTCCGTATCTATAATTCCAGGAGCAATGCAATTTACCTGAATATTAGATAAGGCGAGTTCTTTTGCTAACGCCTTTGTAAAGCCAATAACTCCAGCCTTTGCAGTAGAATAATGAACTTCGCAAGAAGCTCCTACTTCTCCCCAAATTGAGGATATATTTATTATCTTCCCATATTTTTGATGAATCATCAAATCTATTACAGCTTTGGTTGTATTATATACTCCTTTTAAATTTACTCTTATCATTTCATCCCAATCTTCTTCAGTTATATCTGCAAAAGGTTTTATTTGAGAAATACCTGCGTTATTTACAAGTACATCAATTCGTCCAAACTGATTAATGCAAAAGTCAGCCATAACTTTTACTTCCTCTAAATTTCCTACATCAGCTTTTATTAAAAACAAATTTTCTCCTAACTTTTCCTTTATCTTTATAGCTTTTTCATAAGAATTTCTATAGTTTAATATAACCTTATAACCATTATTTATAAATTCTTCACAGATAGATTCTCCTATACCTCTAGAACCACCTGTAACTATTGCTACTTTTTCCATTTATTTTCCCCCTTTTTCCTAAACAATTGTACCACATTTACCGATATTTATAAAGTATTATGATTATAAAAAACTGGAGGTATAAAAATGAAGGATTACTATAAAAGAAGTTTTGCAATTAATTCTCCTATTTTTGTTATTTTATTGATAGGGACTTTAGTTTTAGGTGTTATGCTACGTCTTGACATATCAAGACCTGCCGTTTTATCTAGCCAACACATCACTACTTTATCTAGATTTGCATTAACCCCAAAATTCATAACATCAGCGTCTTTATTCTTTTGTTGGGTAGAATTTATATTAAGCATACTTACAATACTTGCTTTATATTTCTTAGGTCAAAATATGGCTGGTAAAGTTGCTGGAATTTGTGCAGCATTCTCATTTGCAGTATATCCTTACTTTATTACGAATTTATATACAATAAATATTTTTATCGTTTTTTCTTTTGTATTATACCTATTATCTATGTATGTTGGAGTTCATACAATGAGCAAATTTTGGAATTTACTTGCAGGCATTTTCTTTATGATATCCTGTATAATTGAACCTGCTATAATAATACTAGGTATTCTACCTTATATTTATTTTTTAATAAAACAACGCCATGTTGCTACATTAAACTCAATGCTATTCTTTTTAATTGGAATCATAGTAATACTTGGAGTATTTGGATTACTTGCTTTGATGGGAAATAATTTAGCTAATTTTATTCCTATTGGAGATACTTTATTTAGTTTCGTAGATGGAATAAAAGCATTTTTCTCAAATCCTCTTTTATATATTACTGGAACAATTTGGCCGTATCTAAAAAATAACTTTGCTTATCCTTTAGTAAGTGGTACTTATTCTTACCTACATTACTTTATAATTGTATTGTCTATACTCGGACTTTTGTATTCTTTTGTAGATGAAAATGTAAGAATATTATCAATAATTTTAATATTTATGTTAATTCAGGCTTTCCTAATGCCTTTTGATTATGTTATACTATTCTTGATGTTTATTTTACTTGCAAGTTTTATGGTAGATAAAGTAGTAAAAGATGTATTAGAACTTTAAAGGAGATTATGATGTTTAAAAAATTATTTAGTAAAATCGATAACTTTATAGAAAACTTTAACGAAATAACTAATTTAGAACAATTTGCAATTGAAGTCCTTCAATTAATTGAGGATACTTTTAGCGTTTTTATTTCAAAAGACAAGGAAACTGCTGAAAAAACTTTTGATGAAATAATGGATAAACCTGGTCTTTGGAAAAGTATAGGATTAAAGCTTAAAAAAGCTTTAAAAGATAAAGAAGCCTTTTTGAGACAACTTCTATATATATGTACTTTGATGAATGAGTTCGAAAGACGTTATAAAATACATCAAAGAGCTAATCGTAAAGATAAAGAGATAAATAAAATAATAGAAAAATATACAAAGCTAATTTCTGAAGTTTCTATTAGAGCTGATATATCTCAAGAATATAAAAACGAAGAAATAAAAAGATTACGAGCTGCTATGGAAAAAGAAATAAAAGCTTTAGATCGCCAATTAGAACGATAAAATTAATGAGGCAACTAAGTTGCCTCATTTTTTTACGCCTTTTTGTCTGCAATTTTTACTCCCATACTAATTAGTAAATCGCGAATTCTATCGGCTTCTGCCCAATTTTTCTCTGCTCTAGCTTTATTTCTTTCTTCAATTAAAGCTTTTACTTCGTCAGATAATTCTTCTTCTACTACTGGTAATTGATTTATTTTTTCAATATCTAAATCTAAACCCAAAACTCTATCAAAATCTTTTATTAGTTCCAAATAGTCTTTAGATTTTTCTTCTTTTTTAGCTACTTCCCAAAGTATTGCTAAAGCTTTTGGCGAATTTAAATCATCATTTATTGCTTCTTTAAATTGTTCTTTATAATTATTTATTTCTTCTAAAGGTATTTTCTTATCGCCTTCGGCATGTAATTTTATACTATTACGAAGTCTATTTAAAGCAGTTTGTGCTGATTTCAAACCATCAAAGGTAAAGTTTAATTTACTCTTATAATGAGAATTTAAGCAAAAATACCTAAAAGCCAAAGGTTCAAATCCTCTTGCTTGTAATTCTACTATTCTATAGCAATTGCCTAAACTTTTAGACATTTTTCCGCCATCTACAGTTAAAAATGCAACATGCATCCAAAACTTTGCTGGAATTTTTCCAGTAGCACCTTTTGCTTGAGCTATCTCGTTTTCATGATGAATAGGGATATGGTCTTCACCGCCCGTATGTATATCAAAAACATCACC
>JAEEXS010000063.1 GCA_016287855.1 Clostridia bacterium | reverse complement strand
TTGTGGTACGTTTGCGGTGATATTAACTGGTTTTGGTGCTGGAGGCGGTGTTTTTTTAATACTGCTTTTAGGTTGGGTTACAAGTTTTTCTCAGCTTGAACTTCAGAGTATAAATCTTATTTATTATATTCCGACTGCCATATTTTCCGTTTGGGTTTATTCGCAGGAGAAGAATATAGATTTTAAGGTGGGGTTAAAATTTATCCTTATTGCCGTTGTTTCAGCGGTTATAGGGGCAGTTTTGGCAAATAGTATAGATGTTAATATATTAAGGAAGTTATTTGCAATTTATCTTATAATTATAGGGTCGATTTTTGTTGTATCAAAGAGTTTTGAGTAATAAATGGGTATATATGGCGAAAAAAGAAGTAATTTTCGCTTGACTTTAAGAATTTAGATTGGTAGAATAAAGTTGATTGTTGAAGGTGGAGGGAGAGAAGATGGCTCAGTTAGATATTAATAACTATAATTATGATCCTGAAGTAGACGAACGTCTTCTTTTTCAAATAAAAGAGGGAAACAATGTCGCACTGGAGGAGCTTATTAATAAGTATAAGAATTTTGTTCGTGCAAAGGCAAAGACTTATTTCTTAGTAGGTGCAGACAAAGAGGACATTGTTCAAGAAGGAATGATAGGGTTATTTAAGGCTATCCGTGATTTTAAAGATGAGAAGATGGTTTCTTTTAAGTCTTTTGCTGAAATTTGTGTTACAAGACAAATTATTACTGCTATAAAGACTGCTACTCGTCAAAAGCACATGCCACTTAATTCATATATATCTCTAAATAAACCAGTGTATGAAGATGATGGCGAAAGAACTCTTATGGAGACGATTAACCACGATACGATTTCGGATCCAGAGATGCTTTTTATTGGTAAGGAGGAACTTCTTAGAATTGAAGGTAAGATAAATGAAGTTCTTAGCTCTTTTGAGCTTGAAGTTTTGTATTTATATCTTCAAGGGAAGTCTTATCATGAGATCGCTGGAGAGTTAAATAAAGAGGTTAAATCGATAGATAACGCATTACAAAGAATTAAAAAGAAAATTGAAAAGTTTTTGAATTAGTTTTTGGTATTGAGTTGACTTTTTATTCATATAATGGTAATATATATTAGTCATCGCGGGGTGGAGCAGCCTGGTAGCTCGTCGGGCTCATAACCCGAAGGTCGTTAGTTCAAATCTGGCCCCCGCAACCAAAAGAAACGTAGAACCCCGTAAGTGTAAGGCTTACGGGGTTCGTGCATTTTAAAGAAATTGTGCCAAAATGCAAAATATCAGTCAAATGTTAGCCAAAAATAATATAATAAAATAACAGAATTTGGATATAATAGTTAAAAAGTATTGCCAAAATATGACTTTTGTTATATAGTATAGGCGCATAGTTATGTTTACTCAAATAATTGCTAAAATGTTTTTGAAGGAAAAAATTCTTTTAAAACATACAAAATTTTATGGGAGGGGGTTTAAATAATGACAAATAAATTATTTAAACGAACAATCTTTTTAGCAGTACTAGTAATTTCTATTATAATCTCAAGTAGTTTTGGGGTTTATGCAACTGAAGATAAAAATGCTTCAAACGAAGCAGTTAAATTATATGCCGATTATGGTGATGGTTTTGAGTTCTTAACAGAACTATATTTTGAAAAAGACGTAACAGAACAATCAGTAATGATTGATTACCCAATTACAGAACTTAGAGTGGTAAGAGGTGTATGTTATGATCTAAATCTTGATAGACTAACTTTAAATGGAGTTTGTCCTGTTGGGTATGAACGCAAACTTTCAGCAACAGATAATGATTTACTTGAAATTGAAGACAGTAAAGATTTTATTCTTTCAGGAAAAGGCGAGCTTGTTATTTCTGCTCGTGCACCAAAAGAGATTAAGGGGGAAAATTATTCAATAAAATTCCCTAAACACAATATTGGAAAATTTACACCAGCATCAATTTTCTACAATTATACATTAGGTTCAAATCTTGGCACAATTTTAGACAATGATGATTTACAAATACCAAGTTCTGACTTTTTCTTTACAAGAGAAATGTGCTATCCTGATTCAGGTCATCCAGATGCACCGATTGATTTTTATGTAGCAAATGATGACAATACTTTGTATGTATTTTTTGAAGCGTTTGTAGATAATACATTAGATAATGGTAAAGACTTTGCAGGAGTACATGTTAAGTGTGGAGATACTGTAAAAACGTATAAAGTATATACAACTGAAAGCAACGAAAATGGTCGTTGGTGGTTTGAGTATACAGATTCTTCTGATGAATATGATTGGCAACATATGAGTTATTTAGTAAAAATACCATTGTCTGAAATAGATAGTGGAAGTGATAAATTAGACATTGGTTTTGAGTATTATGGTACAGTATCTGCTCATGAACTTTTAGAGAGATTAGGCGTTGATGGTGAGTACTATGTTACACAAGAGCTTATGGATGCAGAACTTCAATATGCACAAGAACATAACCAAGCACCTTATTATGATGAGACAGTTCGTATACTTCCTCTTCCTGGTCACTCTAGTAATGTTAATGACGAAGATGCTGAAGAGGGCGAATGGTGGATAACAAATACAGGTACGGAAAACAGACCTAAGTATACTCTTACATTGAATGGTGCTACAATTGATAAATTAAATGCAAAATATTCTTCATATGAGTATATATATCCTTATGGTAGTTTAACTATTGAACTTGTAGAAGGCACAACTAACTCAATTGGTAAGAAATCAGTTATAAACGATAAACGTGGAATGGATATTTCAGCGAGTCAAGATGTTATTATTCAAGGTGAAGGAACGCTTAATGTTTATGGAAAAGTATGTGTAAGTTCATGGACTACTTCAACTTTAACAATATGCGATGGCGCTACTGTAAATATTGTAGGAAAAGGATTTGATTATAATTATCCAGAAGGAGCTATACATTTTGACATGTACTATGATAATAATATTGTTATAGATGATGCTACACTTACTGTTACACATACTGATCCATCAAAATCGGTTTACGGAATTGAGTGTGGCGGAGATGTTACACTTGAGAATGGAGCGGTATTAGAAATTTCTATTCCAGATGAAGAGGGTAATTATGGCTTACTTTTAAATGGACTAGGTAATTTGGTATATGATGAGGATATAGCGGTAGTTAAGGAAGGTAATAGTGCTAATGATGCGGATATAGTTGATGAATTAACGGATGTGAATGAAGCTGATAATCGTTTCTATTCAATGCCATATGTTTATATAAGCCAAAAAGCAGGTTTCTCTGTTACGTTTGATTCAAATGGTGGTAGCGGAGAAATGGATAGAATAGATTTTGATGAAGAAACAGAATATAAATTGCCAAGATGTAAATTTACAGCACCAAAAGGTAAAGCATTTTTGAAATGGAATTTAGGTAAAGTAGGAAGCACAATAACGGTTGATGAGGATATAGTTCTTGTTGCACAATGGCAAAGCAAAGAAAGTGCAGGAACTCCAATATATACAATAACTACTAAAGTTCAAAACGGAACAATTAAACCAGAAAATCCAAAGGTTAAGAGAACTGAGAGCAAAACCATTGAGTTTAAAGCGGATGAAGGATATGAAATAGCTGATGTGTTGGTAGATAATGAATCTATTGGAATTGTAGAAAAATATACATTTACCGATGTAAAAGCAAGTCATAAAATTGAAGTTAAAACCCAAAAAACGAGTGCTATTTTGGATGTTGACGAAGAGGTAAGAGATGAAGTAATAAAAGCTGAAGCAAAAGGTTTAATTCCAGAGTCATTTGCAAAGAAAGACGGAACGAAATCAATTACAAGGTTAGAGTTTGCAGCAGTTGCAGTAAAGGTTTACGAAGCTATTTCAAAGACTACTGCTAAGCCAGTAGAGGTTAATCCATTTACAGATACGGATGATGAATATGTGTTAAAAGCATATGCAATAGGCATCACAAGTGGAACGTCTGAAACAACATTTACACCAAATGCTAAAATTTCAAGAGAGCAAATGGTAACGATGTTAGTTAATGCTTTAAGAAAAGCTGGAATTAATGTTAGTGTTGATTTAGAAAAGGTTAATAAATTTGATGACGACAGTGAATTAAGAGCTTGGTCTAAAGAAGCAGCTTACTTTACTGTTGAAGAAAAAATTGTTGATATTAAAAATAACAAATTTAATGCACTTGGATTAGTTAAAATTCAAGAAGCGATAGTTATTGCATTAAGAAGCGTAGAATTATAAAAAACAAAAAAATGTAAATATATGTACGTATATTTACATTTTTTTATAATTTTAATTCCTAAATACTATGTAGTAATTTGTCGATTAAAGAGGTGTTGATATTAAAAGGAGGGGACAATATGTATATTGATGAAATACCTTTTTTAGTTGTTCTGCTTTTGGCTATTTACGGTTGCTATTCAATAATTAAAAATATAGTAACTATAGTTAGGAGTAAACCCGCAAATAATTTAGAGAGAGAAGAGGGTAGACGAAACTTATTTAACTCACTAAAGATATTTTTTGTTGGGATTATAGTGGCAATAATTATATATATGACACCAGTAATAAGTGAAACTATAAAGATAATTATAAGTTTGGTTGTAACAGTTGGTACGCTTGGCACAGCATTTTTGTTAAATGATGAAGAAAACAAAAAATCTTGGCTACGTCCAGTACTTTTTATGGGTCAAATGTTTTTTGGAATAACAATGTTTTTGATGTTGGTTAATACCAATATGGGTTATTCTGAATTTTCAATATTTTTAATTTGGTCAATATTCAACTTATTTATATCAAAGTATTTTGGCAATATAGAGAACAAAATATTGTTTGTAATTACTACTTTAATTACGCTAATACTTGGAATTAGTAGGTATGTTGTTAATCTCGAAGCGTATGTTGCTGTCGGTATATTCTGCGTATTGCTTCTTGCATTACAGATATTTTTGGACAAAGAGCAAACGATTGTTAAAATTATTAGAAGTACATTAATAACTTTACTATTTTTTGCGTATTTTATGTATTTGTCAAATCATTATGGCGGAATAGTCTTTGCTGATAAAGTAATGTTGGGAATTACAATTGTATTTTTAGTTGTAACATTTATTATAGAGGGCTTAGTAAACGGATTTAAGGAAATTAATTTTAAGGGATTTGCAATTTATATCCCTTTAATAATTGCAATTTTACTTGCTGGAATAAAAGGAAATGAAGAAGATTTTATACTTGTATTTGGTGCCTTAAATCTTACTGTAGCTACTTGGCTTTTATCAAATAAGATTGTATATGAGAAGTTGTTAGCACTAGTAGTTTTATTACTAATGACGGTTGCCTTAGTAAGTACAACAGATCTTGAACCATTAAATCAGCTTGTAATTTTTGCTTCAATGGGTCTTACATTCGTATTTTTGCTTGAACCAAAAAAAGCAATAAAGGAGGTCAAGAGAGATGAAGAAGAATAAGATTGTTCAGTTAATAATATTTTGCCTTGCAATAGTTATAATGATATTTTTACCAGCAATGATTTCGATGGCAACAAATTTATATACTTCAGTAATTATGCAAAAGACAGGTAGCCTTCCAACAGTAGATAAATATGAGAAACTAGAGAAATTAGTGGGAAGTAATAGATATACATATAATAGGTATGATTGGGATTTCCCAGTTGTTGATTATTTTGAGCCAGCAAGAAGTATAGGTACATCCAAATCATTAAATAGTATAGATTCATTTAGTAGAGATGACCTTGTAACTTCTTCGACTAATTCATTGGGTTCTAAAACATCCTCATATGCTACTCAATCCTCTTCATCGAGTGATTATTCAACAACAAATACACAAGTAACAGGAGTAGACGAAGCAGATATACTAAAAAATGATGGTAAATATATATACACAATATCTGGTAATAAATTGGTTATAATAGATGCGTTCCCTGCAGATAAAATGCAGAAAGTATCTGAAATTAAAATAGAAAATGACTATAGCCTTGTAGAGTTATATGTTTCAGGAGATAAATTATTTTTAATAACAGATACAAATAATAAAGGGTATTATTATTATTCAAAAAGAGATGTAAAGACAAAGATGCTTGTATACAATATTGTAGATAGAGCAAAACCGGAACTAATAAAGACATTTGAAGTAAAAGGTACGTATACATCATCTAGAAAAATAGATGATAAAGTTTATGTATTTACAAATCTTAGTGTATATAAAGAAGGGGACAAGTATATTGTTCCACAATACAGAGAAGGGGACACAAGTAATTTTATTGATGTAGATTTAAGGGACGTACAATATGTTCCAAACGATAACTATTCATTATATACGCAGATTTTTGCATTTGATATGGGAACACCACTAAACAATCCTAAAATTGTAACGTATTTAGGTGAAGGCTCAAATAATATTTATATGTCAAGAGATAGCCTATATATGGCTCAAAGTAGGTATAGCGAGACAACAGTATATAAATTTAGTTTGGCGTCGGAATATCCACGTTACGAGGCAAAAGGAACAGTTGAAGGAACAATTATAAATCAATTTGCAATGGATGAATTTGATGGAAACTTTAGAATAGCAACAACGTACGGAAGTAAAAGTTCAGTATATATTTTAGGACCAAGTATGCATAAACTTGGAAGTTTACTAAATATTGCACCAGGAGAGCAAATAAAATCTGTAAGATTTGAAGGAGATAGGGCTTACGTAGTAACGTTTAGAAATACAGATCCATTGTTTGTAGTAGACTTAAGTTCTGTTAGAAAACCACAAGTACTTGGAGAGTTAAAGATTCCTGGATATAGCACATATTTACATACTTATGATGAAAATCATGTAATTGGTTTTGGATATGATGGTTCAAGTTGGGGAACAAATGGAAAGTTAAAAGTTGCTTTGTTTGATATAACAGATGTGACAAATCCAAAAGAGATGTTTACTGAACAAATTGATGCTAATACGTCAGAGTTACTTACAAATCATAAGTCATTGTTGTTCTCAAAAGAAAAGAATTTAATAGCCTTTGCAGTAGGTTCATATTGGTATATTGATGGTAGTGATGTTGGAAAAGTGTATACAATAACATTAGATAAAGGCTTTGAGCTTAGAGGAGATATTAAACATAAAGATGATGTAACAAGGATGTTGTTTATGGATGATACTTTATATGGCGTTTCGGAGAAAACAATATCTGCACACGATATAGAGACGATAAAAGAGATAAAGAGCATAGGTATTTAAAATGGAGTGTAAAATAATATTAAGATGGGAGATGATTGACATGGCTGATTATACTGAAGAACTAGAGCAAAAATTACTAGAGGCAAAAAAAGAAAAAGAGGAAGCAGATAAAAGATTACTAGATATAGAAATTGTGCTTGGGTGGGTTTCAATTTCTACGCTTTTGGTTTTTACTTTTGTAGCTGAATTTTTTACAATGCAACCTTGGCTTATAGTTTCACTACTTGCTATTGGTTTGATTATATTTTTAATCGGAATATTAAATTGTATAAAAATTGAACAAGTAGCAGGGTATTATGAATGTCAAAAATGCAATCACAAATATGTACCAACGTATTGGGCTGTGTTGTGGGCACCACATTTTAATAGAACAAGATATATGGAATGCCCAAGTTGCAAGGAAAAAAGTTGGCAGAAGAAAGTAATAAGTAAATAAGACAAAATACATTGAAATAAAAAAAATAAAAAGATATAATTATTTTGCAAATACATAGGAAAAAGGAGAGATTTTTTATGAAACTTAAGAAGTTATTAGTTCTTTTGTTGGTAGCGATGTTTATCATAATGCCAACGGCAATTTTTGCTGAGGAAGAATATCATGAAATTGCAGGTCCACAATCATTTGTTAAGTATTTAGAAATGGATGGGGATGTTACAATTAAATTGGCTTCAGATATTATTCATACGACAACAACAGGCAAGACAGGGGATTATTGGATAACACTTGGCAAAGGTAAAAAAACACTTGATTTAAATGGTTTCTCTGCTGAACTTAATGCAGAAACTGGTAGTGAAACAACCATGATAAGAATTCCACAAGGTAGTGAACTTATCGTAAATGATTCAAGTGAAAATAATTCAGGAAAATTGTTTTGCTATGGAAGAATGGAAACTCAAAGTAAATCGAGTGCTTTTTTCTACGAAAATAGTGATGTTAAGTATAGAAACGTTGTTGAAGTAGATGGCGGTATATTAACTGTAAACGGGGGTACCTTAGAAGCCGGCCGTTCTAAACAAATATGGATAATGGATGGCCTAGATGTGAAAGATTGGAAAGGCCAATTAGGTGGCGCGCTATCGCTTGGCAGTTTAAGTTATGCCTTAGGAAGAAGATTTGATGGATATGCATGGCAACAAGTAAATGGCGATTGCATAACTTTAAATAGTGGTATAGTTACGGTAAATGATGGAGTATTCCTTGGAAGAGGATATTCATATTTAAATACATATTTTAATGATCAAGCAGGCCTTGAATTGGAAGGCTCAAGAGCCGCTGTAATTAGAGCTAAAGAGGGTGAATTAAATATTTATGGTGGTGAGTTTTATGCAAAAGGAAATGCGGATGTATTTTCATTAACAAAAAATGCATATAACGGTGGAGATGTAACAGGAAAAATAAAAGCTGGTGTCTTTGATACACAACACCTTAGCATCATTAATGTTCCTGTAAAGGAGTCACAAATTTCTAATTCAAACCATGCCTTAATAATGGGTAACGTTCGTGGTTCTATAACTACAGACGGTAGAGATAATAATCATTCTTTATCCAAAGTTGGAAGTCTTTATTTCCCATTAGAAGCATTAGACTCTGCAACTCATACAGTTACAAAGGATGGTAATGAACTTCCAAGCAGTGAATGGACAGCAAAGAATTTGCGTAATACGAATAACCCTGTAACAATAGTTGTAAATAGTAAACAAAATTCTAATTGGTATAGAGCAAGACGTAATGGAAATACAAATAAAGAAATCTCTTCTGCTAAGATTTTGGGTACAATGGCAAATGGTATAGAGCTAAATGCAAGTACATTAAAATGCACAGATACAGGAGTAAAGAATATAAAGACAACTTGGTATCATAATGGTGCGTTAATTGAAGATGAACAAGAAGCATTATCTGGTAATTATTCAGCAATGGCAACTTTAACAGCAGGTCATGGATATAAGTTTACAGATAGTACTAAATTTGTAATTATGGGAAAAACACCTGAAAAAGTAACAATTTCAGATGATGGGAAATATGCATATGTATGGTCAAAAGAATATGAATTTGAATGCGACCACTCATATAATACAGATAGCGAAATTCACTATGAAGGAGCAATACACTATCAACAATGTAGCGTTTGTGGAGAAAAAATAATTGAAGAAAATCATACTTTTGATGGTGGAGAAAGTTTTGGAAATATAACAACATACACATGTACAACGTGTGGTTATACATATGATGAAGAAAACAATAGGATAGCATTACAAGGGATAATAATAGATGTACCAGTGGCTACTGGCGGAGACAAGATACCAATACCAGTTGTAACAGACGAATATAGCGATTATGCAAAAATAATGAGCTATGAATGGCATGTAGGAAGTGCAGATGGAGAACTAATAGATGCATTAGAAAAATATGAAGACGATGAAGTATATTACTTAATAGCGAGAGCAAAAGCAAATGACGGATATTACTTTAAGAATAATGCAATAATGGCATGTGCTGCGGTAGCAAAGGGAACAAGCAGTGCAGATGATGATGTATTAATAGGAACATTTAGAATAGTAGCACATCAAAAAGTGGTAGCAAAAGTATATATGCCAGCAATGAACCCAGGAATGACAATGGAAGATTTTGTGAAAGGCATAGAGTCAGAAGTAGCAAATAAGCCAACAAGCAATTTCCAAATAAGCGTAAAAAAATATGGAGAAGACGATTACTATTTTGTAAAACGTAATCCAAAGAATGAGTGGTCATTATATAACGATAATGGAACACTAGAAGAATTCTTTGATATGGAAATAGAACCAGAAGAAAGATATGAAATAGAAATAGGATCTTCAACTGGAAAATACTACGTATCCGAAGGAGATATTGCTTTCACAAGTGATGCAGCATATGAAGGGTAT
>JAEEXS010000062.1 GCA_016287855.1 Clostridia bacterium | reverse complement strand
TGTTTTTAAAAATAAAGATGTTTCTATGACTAAGGTTATGAAGATAAAGCTATTAAAAAGATATAATGAAAATGATTTTACTTTTAAAAAATTAAATGATTATGGAATTAAAGCGGTAAGGGGGCCGCGTGGGCTTTCAAAAGAATTAAGTAAGGCACTAAGTAAAGGTTAAATATAATTTGAAATTTAAAGGCAAGTAGATTATTGAAGTCTACTTGCCTTTATGATATTATTTAGTAGGTTGTTAAATTATAGTGAATATAAGGAAAGGACTGATATTATGAATATTAAATTTGATAAGATTTTAAGTTCAAAAAGTGAATTGGAAGGAGTAGATAGGACTAATCCTAACAATGTTGTAACAATGTTAGTTCATACATTGTGTAATTATAATCCAGATAATACCGATGAATTTTATAATATGTTACAGTATTTATTAGGCGATTTTCAGCCACTTTCACCGCTTATGAAACAAAGTATAAAAGATAGAATGTTACAAAATGGGAAGTATAAGTTTATTGGAAAGTCCTATTTTAATGGGGCTGTACCTACTAATGATTATACACCAGCTAGTTATGAGGTAGAGGTTAAGGAAAATCCTTATTCTAGAACAGAAGAAGGGCTTATTAGGTTCCTTATTAAGAGTGGAGGAGCTGATTCAGATAGACCTATAACTGTTAGACTTGCTAAGGATGGAAATTATTATGTTTGGAGTGATTCATTCATAGGATTGCTTACGGATATTAGACCTATGGAATCTACTAATCCTTGGGCTTAGAGTCATTATATGAAAATATTATATAGGAGGAGTTAATATGAAAAAAGTGATAGGAATTATTGTTTGTGTGGTTTTATTAATAGCTATTATTGCGGTGGTAAATATGGAACACAACGGGGGAAGTAATTCTAATGAATTAGTTAAAATAGCGAATCCTCTCACAGAAGTAGCATCTTTAGAGGAAATGCAAAAATATTTTGATGTACAAATTCCTGCTTTAAATAAAGATGTTGATGCATATATAGTAATTGGAATTGGGGAAAATGCTGAACATGCTAGAATTAAATATAGTGATAATACATCTTTTGAAATGCAACTTGGAAAAGATGAAGATGCTAGTGGAATATATGGGGGTAAGCTAGACAGAGAGATGCAACTTAATAATGTTGATGTTAAGTTTTTTACATATGAAGGTCCAGAGGAGACAATTAATTATGCTAATTGGTCATCTAATGTAGCTTCTTATTCTTATCAAAGCATAGGGAAAGCTATTGATGTAATGGAGCTAAGTGAATTAGTGGAGAATACTAAGTAATACGATAGGAGAAAATATGAAAAAGACAGATAATTTTAATGGAGTAGAAGCACTACTTCTTGAGAATAGCAAATTAAGTGTAGATAAATTATTAGAGAAATATAATTCTTCTTTAGATGGTATCAGCGTTGTGGATGTTGACGACAGAATAGAGGAATATGGAAAAAATATTATAGATTTGAAGGATAATAATACATTGGGTCACAAATTAAAAGAGGCTTTTATTAATCCTTTTAATATTGTTTTATTTATTGTTGCAATAATTACATATATTACAGATGTTGTTATTGCTACAGAAAAAGATTATGCAACATTTATTTTAATTGTGAGCACGGTACTTATTTCAGCTATTATTTCCTTTAACCAGCAGACAAAATCAGATAATGCTGCTAGAAAATTAAAAAAGATGATTACAAATAAAATGGAAGTAATAAGGGATGGAGTTCAATATACGGTTGATATAGAGAATATAGTGCCTGGAGATATAGTAAAATTGTCTTCTGGTGATATGATTCCTGGTGATGTAAGATTTTTAGAAGTAAAAGATTTATTTATTGATCAAGCGGCATTAACTGGTGAATCAAATCCTGTTGAAAAATTTACAGATTTAAGAGAATACGAAACAGTAACGGATATTGATAATATTGGTTTTATGGGTACTAATATAGTTAGTGGAAGTAGTAAGGCTATAGTTTTAGCAACGGGAAATAATACTTATTTTGGTAGTATGGCAAAATCGCTATATAGCATGACTGATAAAAATAGCTTTGAAATAGGAATTGATGATATCACCAAAATATTAATTAAGTTTATGTTTATTTTGGTTCCTATTGTATTGTTTGTAAATATTTTTACAATTGGGAATTGGGTATCTTCACTTGTTTTTGCAATTACAATTGCAGTAGGATTAACTCCAGAAATGCTTCCTGTTATTACAACTACAACACTTGCCAAAGGTGCTATTGAGATGTCCAAAAAGAAGACTATTGTAAAAAGATTAAGTAGTATTCAGACTTTTGGGCAAATGAATATTTTGTGTACGGATAAAACAGGGACTTTAACTGAGGATGAGGTAATATTAGAAAAGTACATGGATGCCTCTGGAAAAGAGAGCTTAAGGATATTAAAACATGCTTTTTTAAATAGTTATTTTCAGACTGGCCTTAAAAATTTGATTGATGTTGCAATTATTAGAAGAGCCGAAAAAGAAAATTTAAATGTATTAAAAGAGCAATATAAAAGGGAAGATGAAATCCCATTTGATTTTGCTCGTAGAAGAATGAGTGTTGTTTTAAGAGATGAAAAGGGCAAACGTCAGTTAATAACTAAAGGTGCAGTTGATGAAATTCTTTCAATTTGTTCATATATTGATTACGATGGTAATGTTATTGAGTTGACTGATGAATTAAGAAAAAAAGCATATAAGGTGTATGAGGAGCATAATAATGATGGCTTAAGAGTTTTAGCGGTCGCACAAAAAAATGAGATTCATGATGTTAATACTTTTTCTGTTCAAGATGAAAGTAACATGGTTTTAATCGGATTTGTTGGTTTCTTAGATCCGCCAAAAGAGAGTGCTAAGCAAGCAATTGATGCATTAAAGAGATATGGTGTAGATACGGTTGTTTTAACCGGAGATAGTGAAGGGGTTGCAATTAAAGTTTGTAAAAAAGTTGGAATAGATACTAAAAATTGTATTACTGGAAAGGATGTAGACAAATTTACAGATGAAGAATTAAAAGAAAAGGTAAAGGATTGTCATTTATTTGCTAAACTTTCGCCTTTACAAAAGCAGAGAGTGGTTAGAATTTTCCAAGAAAATGGTAATACAGTTGGATATATGGGGGACGGAATAAATGATAGTCCTCCGCTTAAACAAGCTGATGTAGGAATATCTGTTGATACAGCTGTTGATATTGCGAAGGAAACAGCAGATATTATACTTCTTGAGAAAGATTTGAATGTACTAGAGGAAGGTGTTATAAACGGTAGAAAAACATTTACGAGATTATTAAAATATATAAAAATGGCGACGAGTGGAAATTTTGGAAATATGATTTCTGTAATTATAGCAAGTATTTTCTTGCCATTTTTACCGATGTTACCAGTTCATATTTTGATTCAAAATTTGTTAAATGATTTTGCTCAAATTGGTATGCCTTTTGACAACGTAGATGATGATTATATAAAGAAACCTAAGACATGGGATACTAAAGGTATAAAGAGATTTATGTTTAACTTTGGTTTGATTAGTACAGTTTTAGATGTAATATGCTTTGTTATTTTGTGGTTTGTATTGGGATATAATACCGTAGAAAAGGCAGTATTCTTCCAGAGTGGATGGTTTGTTTTTGGAATCCTTTCACAGACATTAATTATTCATTTGATTAGAACAAGTAAAGTACCATTTATTGAAAGTAAGTCATCTAGCCAATTGCTAATTTCAACGTTTGCTGTTGTATTAATTACTTTAGTTATTGCATTTACCAATATTGCAGTTGTATTTGATTTGACTAAAATGCCTTATCAATATTTGGGGTGGCTTGTTGGTTTATTGTTTATTTATATGGTGTTTATTCAAATTTACAAAAAAATATATATAAAGAGAAACAAAGAGTGGCTATAGGGAGAAATTGAGATGATATTTAAACATAAATTTGAGTTTGGTTTAGAAAATATAAATAGTGAAAAAGAGATTACTAATAAGGCATTATTACAATTTTTAGAAAATTGTGCATCTAAACACGCAGATTCTATACAAGATGGAGTCGTAGATATTATAGACAGCGGAATCACATGGGTTTTGCTAGAGTGGAATTTGAAAGTTTTAGATCGTCCTAAATATGGAGATGTTTTAGATATTCATACATGGATTAGGAATATTACAAAACTATATACATTTAGGGATTTTGAAGTTTATGTAGATGGTAAGTTAAAAGCTATTGCTAGTGCTAAATGGTTATTAGTGGATATTAATACGTTGAAACCAGTGAAAATAACAGATGAGCTTGTAGCTAAATATCAACCGGAGCTAGACAAAAATGCTTTTGGAGACGAGGAATTTTCTAAAATTGTAGAACAAGATGCATATGAACAAGAGATAGATTATTATATTAGAAAGAGTGATATTGATATTAATAATCATGTTCATAATCTTAATTATTTAGATATGGCATATGAAGTTTTGGATATAAATCAAGTTAATAATGTTAGAATTTTGTATAAAAAAGAGATTAAGTATAATGATAAAATAAAAGTATTGGGATTAGTTAAGAATAGTAAAAATTATATTAAAATATATAACTTAGATGATAATTCAATTAATGCATTAATTGAGTTATATTAAGCATAAAGCGGAGAGATTAGTCTCCGCTTTGTGCTATTATATAGGAAAAATTGGTTTCCCTATCCTTAGGACATATGGTTGTTCTGGAACTGGTATAATGGTGAGATTAAATTTGGTTGCTAGTTTTTGATAGCTTTTTTTGTAGGCAAAGAAATTTTTTGTTGATGGTTCTTTTGTCGCGATAATTAAACCTTTTTTCAGGAAGCAGTAGAAGAATATGACGTGGTCTGGGGTATCTTCAAAAACAAATATACTTTCAATGTTTGTTTGATTTTGAGTTAAGTAGTTACAAAACTCTTTTTCGGAATCAAAAATAATAGTTTTTATTCCCACAACATAACACCCTTTCATAGTGAGCATTTAAGATATATAATTTAGTTAATATATTATATGAAGATAATGAAGTAAATGAACTTTAAAAGTTTATAAATTGTAATTTTTTCGTCAGAAGGTTAGTTGAATGTGATTTGCTTTTATGTTAAAATGTGGAAGTAGAAGTAAATTAATTACAATTAAAGGAGGCCAATCAATGCAAAGGGAAAATGTTATTTATGGTGTTTTATGTGGAATTGGAGGAGGCATGATAGGCTTATTTGCAAATAGGTTAAATACTATTTGGGGTGCCGCTTTATTTACTTTTGGAATATGTCTATTAGTATTTTCTATTATTAAATTAGATAAAAAGTAATATTTAAATGCAAGGAAGTGGATATATGAAAAAGTATAATGTAATTGTTATATTCGATAAAAATTTTGAAAAAACATTAATGTGTAAGAGAACAAAAGACCCTTATATGGGATTATATAATTTTGTTGGTGGGAAAATAGAAAAAGAAAATGATGGCTTAAATGAAGCATATCGTGAATTATTTGAAGAAACTGCTATAACTAAGGATGATACTGATTTGAAATACTTTATGAATATTGAATATGTTTCTTTTGATATGGATCTAGAGGTATATTATGGTATACTGAATAAAGATGTAAAATTAGTTGAAGAGGTAAATAAGCTTAAATGGGTAGATATAAATGATAATTTCTTTGATATGACTAGATATGCTGGTGAGGGAAATATTGGTCATATAATCGAAGAAATTAAAGTGGATCTTAATAAAAATAAATAGAACTGATTGATATATGGAAGGAATTGGGGCGAGATGATTGAATTTACGAAAATGGAAGGCTTAGGAAATGATTATGTCTATGTAAATTGCATGCAAAAGTCTGAACAAGAAATAAATTACATATCAAAACTAGCTTCTAAAATAAGTGATAGACATTTTGGCGTAGGCTCTGATGGCTTAATTCTTATATGTAAAAGTAATGTGGCAGATTTTAAAATGATAATGTATAATCAAGATGGCTCTCAAGCGGAAATGTGTGGTAATGGAATTCGCTGTGTTGGCAAATATGTATATTCAAAAGGTTTAACTAATAGTAAAAGCTTAACAATTGAAACATTAGCAGGAGTAAAAACTTTAGATTTAAATATAGAAGATAATAATGTAAGTAGCATTACTGTTAATATGGGAAGACCTATTTTACAGGAAGATTTAATTCCGTGTGTTTCGGATACAAAAGTAACAAATAATTTTAATAATGGCAAAATTTCTCATGTTAAACTACAAGTATTGGATAAAAATTTTGATTTTACTTGTGTTTCAATGGGAAATCCACATGCTATAACTATAGTAGATAATGTAGATAGTTTTGATGTAAAAAAATATGGTCAAATAGTTGAATGTGATAAGCATTTTCCACAAAAAACCAATGTGGAATTTATTGAAATATTAGATGATTCTACAATAAAAATGAGAGTTTGGGAACGTGGAGCTGGTGAAACACTCGCATGTGGAACTGGAGCATCAGCCGCAGTTGTTGCATGTATATTAAATAATTTAATAAAAGACAACGGCCAGACAAAAATAAAATTATTAGGTGGAGAGTTAAATATTAAATGGGATGAATTTGTATATATGACAGGTCCAGCTAATATTGTGTTTGAAGGAGTTTATAATGATTAAAATAAATGAGAATTTTTTGAATATGAATGTATAGAGCAAGTGATAAATTGAAAATCACTTGCTTTTATGTTAGAATATTAATTGGAAAAAATAATCAAGAGAAATAGATGAATGAAATAATAGCATTAGTTACTGGGTGAACTAGTTGATTACATATTTGATTAAAAATATAGAGAGGGAGAGAAGATGGAAATTTTATTAACAAGACATGGACAAACAGAATGGAATGTTTTAGGTAAAGTACAAGGTAGAGCAGATATAGAGCTAAATAAAAAAGGAGTAGAACAAGCTGAAGAAACAAGTAGAGCATTAGAAAGTGAAAATATTGATTTAATTATATGCTCACCATTAAAAAGAGCAAAGCAAACTGCAGACATTATAAACAAGAATAGAAATATACCTATTGTTTATGATGAAGATATTATTGAGAGAGACTTTGGAGAGTTTGAAGGTATGCGAAAAGAAGAATTTGATTTTAACGGGTATTGGAGTTATAAACAAAATTATTATTATGAAAAAGCTGAGAATATAAGGAATCTCTTCGAAAGAGTGTATAAATTTTTAAATAGATTAAAAGAAGAGTATCCAGATAAAAGCATTTTAATTGTAACACATGGTGGAATTAGTATACCGGTAAATTGTTATTTTAATGGAATACCAGAAGATGATAATTTATTAAAATTAGCTCTTAAAAATTGTCAAGTCACTAAATACGGATGTAAATAAGGGAGTCTAAAAGATATAAAAATGAAAGGAGATAAGAATTATGAAAATTAATGATATAGATACAAGTAATATAAAAGTAGTAATATTTGATTTTGATGATACATTAGCAATTCATAAAGATAGAGATTTTATAAAACATCATTATGAGAGCGAAGAAAAAAGATTGGCTTATTATTCTGCTGCTTATCTAACCCCTGAAAACTTTTATGAAGATATAGAACCATGTTTTAGGTCAGAGGTTTTATATAATTTTATCAATGAATTAAGGAACAAGAATATAAAAATGTATTGTTTATCTGGAATGAAATTTTCATTTAATTTAAAAGCCAAGCAAAGCTTTATTAATAAACATTATGGTAGCGATATTGAAATATTATCTGCCGCATCACAGCAAATGAAAGTGGAAGGAATAAAGATTATTCAAAAAATTATGAATTGCAATTTAGATGAAATTTTATTTGTAGAAGATTTAGAAGATACTATTAGTTATTTGACTGATAATGGTGTGAAAACAATTGATGTTAATGATTTAGAATAAAATGGGAGTGGGAAATTATGGTTGGAAATTATAAGGTTATAACATTATGTGGTTCAACAAGATTCAAAAATGAATTTATGGAAGCCCAAAAAGAATTAACATTACAAGGGAATATTGTAATATCTGTTGGCATGTTTGGTCATGCTGGAGATAGTGAAGTATGGGAGAACATGGATGAGGGAACATTAACTAGAACCAAAGAAATGCTAGATGATATGCATAAGAGAAAAATTGATATGTCAGATGAAATATTTGTTATAAATGTTGGTGGTTATATTGGTGAAAGTACAAAGTCGGAAATTGAATATGCAAAAGCGCATGGAAAAGTAGTTAGGTATTTAGAAAAGTTATGAGATAGAATGTAGTATTATTCGGAGGTTATAAAAATGAAAAATATTGTTTTAACTTCATGTGGAATTATAAATGAGAAATTTAAAGAACAATTTTATGGAGTTATAAATAAAGAAGAGGTTAAAAATAAAAAAATATTATATATTACAACAGCATCTGATGGAGAAAATGACAGTGATAAGTCATGGATGGCTGATGAATATAAAACTATTCTTGATTTAGGATTTAGTAAAGAAAACATACATGAATATAAAATAGGACAAAAAGAAATAAACATTAATGATTTTGATGTTATATATATGATGGGTGGAAATACTTTTTATTTAATGGATATGATTAGAAAGCATAATTTCGATAAAGTAATAAAAAAAGCTATAGATAAGGGAACTATATACATAGGATCTAGTGCAGGAAGTATAATACTTGGTAATTCAGTAGAATATGCACTACCATTTGATGAAAATAATGTTGATTTGAAAGATTTTAGTGGACTTAGAATAATAGATGGAATAATCATTCCTCATGCTAACAGAAAAGAAGAATTTATTAGAAAAGTGAAAGAAAATATTGATGAAGAATTATATTTACTATATGATGAAAATGGCATAATTATTCAAAAATAGGAAGTTTAATATATAGGGAGAGTTTATATGATAAATATCAAAGAAAATATAAAAAATGTTGAGGAATTTAACTTATTATATGATGCTGTTGGATGGGGAGCATATGATGAAAAAATTACACAAAAAGCATTAGATAATACATTTTATTCAGTAAGTATATATGATGATGAAAAAATTATGGGTTACGGAAGAATAATAGGAGATGCGATATGCTTTCTGTACATCCAAGATGTTATGGTAAAACCAGAATATCAAGGTAAGAAAATAGGTACTTTGGTAATGAATAAATTATTAGAAAAGGTTAATGAAGTGAAGAAAGAGAATCCGGATGTAAGGGTATATTTAGGAGCTTCTAAAAATAGAGAAAAGTTTTATGAAAAATTTGGATTTATAAAAAGAATAGATGCAAATTTAGGATATGGAATGATTTTAGATAATAAAAAGATGTAGGTGAGTAAAATGAATGAAGAGTATTTTGATATACTAGATGAAAATGGTAATAAGACAGGTAAGACTAAATTAAGGTCAGAAGTTCATAGAGACGGAGATTGGCATAAGGCAGTACATATTTGGATTATAAATGATAAAGGAGACATATTATTGCAAAGAAGATGTGCGACAAAGGATAGCAATCCCAATATGCTGGATATTTCAAGTGCTGGACATTTGTCAGCTGGAGATGATTCCTTATCTGGTGCAATGAGGGAATTAAAGGAAGAACTAAATATAAATGTAAAACCAGAGGAGTTACAATTCATAAAAACATTAAAGAAAAGCTCTAGATATACAGAAACTTTTATAAATAATGAATTTGCTGATTTGTATATTTTAAGAACAAATAAGACTATAAATGAAATGAGATATCAAGAGGAAGAAATATCTGAGATTTTTTATGTGCCATATAAAGAGTTTAAAAATATGGTTATAAATAGGCAACCAGATTTATTGAGACATGAAGAAGAATTTGAAATATTGTTTAATCTTTTTGATGCTGAATTTGATAATTAATTAAAATTTGTTTTGAGCAACTTGTAGAAGAGAAATACTTTTGTAGCATATATGAAGAAGGTAATATAATAAAATGGGTAGAAATATAATTTAATAATGTTGTTAGATTTAAGAAAAATGTGGTATTGCGGTAAAAAATAAGGAAGGAGCCCAATATGGAAAAAAGGGATTTATATGATAGCCAAAGGAATCTTGCAGGAGAAACTATATTAAAAGGAGAAGAAATACCCAAAGGTAGGTATATTATAGTT
>JAEEXS010000061.1 GCA_016287855.1 Clostridia bacterium | reverse complement strand
TATCATAGCAATATCTACTGGCTTTACAGTCTTTGTTTCTGTTTTTACAACTTCATCTTTTTCATTTAACAATTCTACATCATATTTTACAAACGAGCTGAGTAGCGGTACATTTTGCCCTGCAACTCTAAGCGAAAATACAACATCATCGTCAGCAGTATATTTTTCATTCAATACTTGGTTTATAAAGAATGGAATTGTTGTTACAATGTTTGTTTTTGTCTTTCCTGCCTTTATATCATCACTTATTGCAATTCCTGTTATTCTCCATGAGGTTAAATTATCTGCTGTTTCAAATTCAAAATCTACTTTACCCTCTGAATCTGTATATGTAGAAACGAAAGCTAATACATCAGCGAATGTATCTCTAATTTCATCGTCTCCGCCGCCTCCGGCTCCGCCTTCTCCATAATTATTTTCATAATGGTCAGAGGTATATGTTAGTGGCCAATGATATCTTTCTTCATACAATCTTGATAATACATTATCATAGTCTTCATATTCATATAATGCAGCTTCATCTACTACACTATATAAGAAATTACATTGAACAGGTTTGCCGTCTTTGTCGGTAACCTTTGCAGTAGCTTTTACTGTATCGCCCGGTCTATAACTATCTTTATCTGTAGTTATATCAATAGATAATTCTTTTGCTTCTGTATCGTAATATAACCACCTTGAATTAACTTCATATACTTTATTTCCATCAAAGAACGCACCAGACACTATGCAACTAGGGATTAGTTCTTTACTCATCTTTACATCAACATATTTATTGTTTGTTAAGCCAATTGTATTTATTCTATCTGTTGAAACTATATATAACAATCTTCCTTCGCTACTATTTTCCAAAGCAAGTCTTGTGGTTTCATTTTCTGCCAATCTGGATTTATCTGTTGAGAAATAATTGTAATTATATTGTCCTTCATAGTCATCATACCATATATATACATCTTTTTTTCCGTCAAAACCATCTGGAAGTTTGTATATCATCTTTATCCTATAAGATGTATCATCATCACCTGGCTCTGGAATATATACCTCAAAAGTCTTATCTTTAGAAATATGCCAATCATAAGTTTCCAAAACATTCTCTATAGTTTCATAAACGTATTGAGGTGAATATGTACCACTATATTCATTATATGTTACTTCTCCTGTATAACGTTTTTCATACTTTGTTTCAATAAGCTCTGCATGTATATCTTGATCAAAGGATTCTCCACTATGTAACTTTTCATAGTCAAAGTTCTTTCCATTTATCGCGCTATAATTCATCTTATTAGTTTTTAGCATTAATTTAGAATTACTTGCATCCCACTCAGCTCCTAAATAGTAGTCACTAGGGAAATACAAAGTATGATTATATGCTACTGCATATTCGTCAATTCCGTCAACTTCAAGAGATGCAAATATATAATCATAATCTCCACTTTCATCGTATGTATTTGGCTCTAGAATTACTTTTCCTTCGCCTACGGAATTTAATACAACGGTCTTATCTTCACCATTACTTGATACATTTATCTTCGTATTTTGAGCAGAGGTTCCGTCAAAGAAACTTCCAGAAATAGATAATTCTATAGGTTCACCTTTTCTATAATAGTCTTTACTAAAAGAAGAAGATAGTTTATAAACTGGTTTTATATAGTCAGCAATTTGTATCCACCCCATATAAGCTTCTCTTTCTCCAACTTTTAATACAAAATCTGGCCATGTACTTGCATGATTTATAATTTCAATATTTCCTGCAAAGTCGCCCTTTTCGCCAACTTTAACAGTTTGTTTTAAGTTTGTATCTAAACGAACTTCAACTTCTTCAGGAATTTTTACCCCAGATTTTCTAGGAATTATTACTCCCCAGTAGTTTATTTTATCTGTTGGTAAATATACTTTTCTATCTGTATAAGCATATATATAATAATCATCAGTTAGCTCAGTTTCTTGCATATATGTTACTTGCATATATTCTGCAAATTCTTTTCCGTCTTTAGTCGTAATCAATATTTCTTTTCTTTCTTCGTCTGCAACATTAATATCTGCGACTCCGTCTTTATTAGAAATAGCAGCTACTCCGCCAACTTGAACAGTTGCACCTACTACTTCTTTTCCTGTTACTACATCATTTATCCAAATTCTAACTTCTTCATCTATACCAAATACATAAACAGACAAATCAGTAACTTGAATTGCTTGTTGGAAATGGGCCCCATATGTAGGATTTACTATATCTGCAATATACCAGCCATTCGGAAGTTTTTCAGATATAGGAATATATTTACTCCAATAATCCCCTGCTTCTAAAGGAAGGGTTGTTGATGTATAAATACTTGTGCGATTAGCCAAATCAAAGTTATGGTCGTAATCTTCTCCAACACCTTTATCTACGTTTTTATAATGTATTTTTAGGTAATCTAAATATTCTTTTACAGAAGATAGTTGATATATATTTAATACAAATTCGGTATCTGTATATTTGCTATCTCCCGAAAAACGTATTGATTGCTCATCTTTTGAATTAAATGTAGTTTGATAACCATCTAATAAATATATATATGGTTTAGTTGCTCTGGTTCTAAATGAAAAAGAATACTCTTCACCTAGTTCATCCCCATATATATCTTTTAATCCTTGCTTTAATGTTACTTTATATACAGTATCTTCTTTCCAAAATTCAGATGGAATAAATACTGCTTTTTTATCGTGATATTCTAATCTTCCTACTGTATCAGGATAGATATCAAAATATTCTTTTATATTATCTACTGGTTTAGAAAACGTAACTTCTACAGTTGAATCTTCCATTACATACGTTGCATTTTCATAAGGTCTTACGCTTGATACCTTAAACTCAGCCTTTGTCTGGAAAGCCCAAGATAAGGCAGGCTTATCTTCATCTGCATTTATATATATATTATATATTGACGAATCTTCTAAACCTTTTTCAGGTTTAATAATATATGTACCTTTTGCAGATTTTGAAAGTGTATAATCTACACTAGGCTCAATAGATACTATCTCCTTCATAAGTTTAGGTGAATAGTCCTTTTCAGATGTTAATATGAAGCTAGTATCTGTTAGCACCGCATCTTTTTCTACTTTTTCAGCCACTACTTTGAAGTTTAAATTATCAAGAGTATTAGATACAAAGTAGTTAATTGTAAAAACTGTTCCAATTATAGCAATAATAAGTGCTATACCTCCAAAAATAAGAACTTTTTTACCTTTTTCGTTCATTTCCTATACCAGTCCCTTCTAATATTTTTATTCATTTCCTATACTATCTTATTACTTTTTTTTCAGAAAAACAACATTTAATGACTATAATTTGGCATAAAAAAACCTCACTTCAAAGTGAGGTTTTAAATTATTTTTTTATAAATTTTCTATATCTTCTGAAACATAAACTGCTCCATTTTCTCCTTCATATTTTCTCTCTTTTTTATTTTCTCTTCCAGTCATATCTTGCAATTTTTCTATTGCTTCTGGAATATACTCTACTAGCTTATCTGCAACAGATCCTTGTCCGGCTGCAATAAATTTAACTCCTTCACTTGAAGCTACTAAGAAACCAACAGGATTTATTGTAACTCCAGCTCCGCTTCCTCCACCAAAAGGAAGTCTTTGGTCTTGTCCCATACTAAATTCACTACCACCAGCAGCGAAACCAAAAGCTACTTTTGAAATAGGAATAATAGTAGTTCCATCAGGAAGAGATATAGGTTTTCCAATAATCGTATTTACATCTACCATATCTTTAATATTACTCATAGCAGCAGACATTAAACCGTCAATAGGATGATCACTCATTTTTATTTTCCTCCTTTATATGTTTTCTTCTTTTTTTCAAAGATTAATTTTACAATTTCAAATGCTTTAACTCTAAATTTTGCATTTACTTCAAGTTTTATACCATTTCCAGTATATCCAGGAAATACCTTATAATTCACTGGTCCTAATATATTATCTGCATATTTTGCAGTAACCATACCTAAAATTGCATTAGCTGCTCCAGTTCCTATAGCAGACAAAGCAGCATTATTAAGGTCTAAACAAATATTTAAATTCATAGTTTCTAAATATAAATTCCTATAATCAAACCTTTTTAATAAATCTGGAATTCCGTCGGTTTTTTTAATTGTTTTTTTTGCAAAATCAACGGGATCAGCTTTACTTTCTATTATATAACTTACTATTGTGTCTAGTTTATCTTTTATACTTTGTTTTTTACTTTCACTCTTTATCTTTTTCTTAGTCCAAAATACTAATAAATTTGAAAAAATATATCCTTTTACCTTTAAAGTATTACAATCGGATACGTTATCAAATTCAAGATAAACTTTAATATTAGTAAAGCAAAATAATATAAACAAAAACAAAATTACCACTAAAACTATCAAAAAGACAAGCATATTACGTCTCCTTAAACTATTCTTACAAATACTTACTAATAGATATCGGAAATTATGTAAAAATTCTTAATAATTGTTAGTCCTTAGGAATTAATTCAGAATGGTCTACAGGTGAGCCAGAATTAATTTCCGGCAAATCTTTTAAACTTTTATACCCAAACTTTCTTAAAAATTCTTGAGTTGTAGAATATAATAATGGACGTCCAGGTAAATCTGCTCTTCCTATATCTTCAATTAATCCAAATTCCGCTAAAGTATTTAGCGCATAGTCAGAGTTAACGCCTCTTATTTTCTCAACTTCAACTCTAGTTATAGGCTGCTTATATGCAACTATTGCAAGAGTTTCCATAGCAGATTGCGAAAGATTTTTTTTAGGTTTCTTTTCTTGAATTTTTTTAATATATTCGTGATATTTAGGCTTTGTACACATTTGGAAGCCATCATCAATTTCTCTGATAGTTATAGGTCTATTTTCTTCATCAAATCTAGTATTTATACTTTTTATAAATCCTTTTACTTCCTTTTCATCTACATTTAGCACATCGGCTATATCCATTCCTCTTACCACATTCCCAGACGCAAATAGCATTGCTTCTATTATTGATTCTTGTTCGTTTAAATACACTTTTATCAGTCCATTCTTTTTGTTAATTTTATATCTCCAAAGGTATATTCTTGAGATATGTTTACCTTGGAGGCACTACTTAATTCTAGCATAGCCATAAAAGCAGTTATAACCTCTATTTTACTCTTTTTATTTATATTAAATACTTTATTAAATATTAAACTACCTTTTTTCAAAATTCCTCTTAAAATATCTTTAATCTTACTTTTTACCGTAACCTTTTCACTTTCTATTAGGCGGTTTATATCATTTGCATTATGATTTATTTTTTCCATATTAGCCTTAGCTATTTTCATAAAGACAGATGGTATTAAATCAGCCGAATAAGTCGCTTCAAGCTTTGGCTTTTCTTTTTCAAAAGTAAGTTTTTCAGGATCTTTATAATGAAATTGAGAAAATTTCTCGCTATTATCTTTCATTAATTCTGTTATTTCTTTTATCTTCTTGTATTCTACTAATTTTTGAATAAGTTCTTCTCTAGAAATATTTTCGTCTTCATTTTCTTTTTCTTCAGTAGGTAACAACGTCTTTGATTTAATATATAGAAGGTTTGACGCCATAACTAAAAAATCTCCAGTAACTTCTAAGTTCATCGCCTTCATAGAATTTATATATTGAATATATTGGTCTGTTATCTCGCTTATAGGGATATCATAAATATTCATTTTGTTTTTCTCTACAAGGTGGTAAAGCAAGTCTAACGGGCCTTCAAAATTTTCAATTTTTATTTTATATAAATTATTCTCCGTCAACGTTTCCATCTAAATACTTTACATCCCCTTCACCTAACATATTTTTTGGGTTGTTTTTTTCGTTATACAAAGCTACTACTAAAGCAGTAACTAGGCTTATAAATTTTCTACTTGCAAATTCAGCAACTTCTTTTACTTCATTATGGTCTAAAGGTCTAGGTAAAATTCCAGCAGCCATATTCGTTATACATGAGATGGCAGCTACTTTTAGCCCCGAATGACGACCAACTATCGCCTCAGGAACAGTTGACATACCCACAGCGTCCGCTCCTAAAGTCCTTAAAGCTTTTATTTCACTAGGAGTTTCATAGTTAGGGCCTTGGAGGTAAGCATAAACACCTTCATTTATCATTATACCCATTTCCCCACTACATTCTTCTATAATTCTTAATAACTCTTCATCATATAAATTAGACATATCTGGAAATCTAGGTCCAAATTCGTCTAAGTTAGGACCTCTTAACGGAGAAACTCCAGAAAAGTTTATGTGGTCTTTTATAACCATAAGATCTCCTGGTTCAAAGTTTAAATTTACTCCTCCAGCAGCATTAGTTAATATCAAATTTTTTACCCCTAATTTAGCAAATACTCTTACAGGATAAGTAACTTGATTTATATCATATCCTTCGTAATAATGGAAACGCCCACTCATAGCCAATACAGGGACATAATTTAAAAGCCCACATATTAATTGACCCGCATGCCCAACCACAGTAGATTTAGGGAAATGAGGTATTTCCGTATAATCTATTACTATAGGATTTTTTATTTCGTCTGCTAATATTCCTAGACCAGATCCTAAAACTATTACAGTATCAGGGATATCGATTAATCGTGCTTTTATATATTCAGCTGTTTCTTCAAACCATTGATTAGGTATCTCCATTTATTACACGCTCCTTTTTATTCTTCTAAAAATATTTTTATTGCCTTATTAATATCAGAAATTGAAAAACCTTTTCTCATACAGTACAATTTTATATTATTTTTCTCATCAAAATCTATAGTTTTTAAAAAATTCTTTTTTTCTAATATTTTTATTATAGCATCAATATCGGAAGCACCTAGTTCTAATAAGTATTTATCAATAATTTCATCAGAGATACCTTTATTTTTAAGTTTTAATCTTAAAATACTTTTAGATAATTTTTTTGTTTTAATATTACTAGCTATAAATTTTTTAGCATATTCTTCATCATTTATATATTCTAATTGCGTTAAATCTTCAATAACTTTATTGATTTCATTTTCAGGAAATTCGAGTTCCTTTAATTTATTATATACTTCTAAACTAGTCCTCATTTTATACATTATATATTTTATAGCTCTGCTTCGAGCTTTTATATACTCTTCTGTTTTTTCCATTTTAATAGCCCTTTCATTTAAAAAGGGAAATAGGCTTACTCGCCTACCTCCCCCTTGTATTTAACTATTCTTCTATTTCTTCATCACTTTTTTCTTCTTCATTTCCTATTCCTTTAACAAAAGCCTCAGAGAAATTATCTCTTACTTTCTTTTCTATTTCTGCCATAAGTTTAGGATTATCTTTTAAGTATTGTTTAGCATTATCTCGCCCTTGAGCAAGTCTTTCTCCGTTATAAGAGAACCATGCTCCACTCTTATTTACAATATCTAGGTTAGAAGCAATATCTAATATATTTCCTTCTTTAGATATTCCTTCGCCATACATAATATCAAATTCGGCTTCTCTAAAAGGAGGAGCAACTTTATTCTTTACAACTTTAACCTTTGTTCTACTACCAATAACTTGGTCGCCTCTTTTTAAAGTTTCTATTTTCCTTACATCAAGTCTTACAGACGAATAGAACTTTAGAGCTCGTCCACCAGGAGTAGTTTCAGGATTCCCAAACATTATACCAACTTTTTCTCTTAATTGGTTTATAAATATTACAGTAGTTTTAGATTTATTTATTACACCAGTTAGTTTTCTTAAGGCTTGGGACATGAGTCTAGCTTGAAGGCCTACAAAGGCATCTCCCATTTCGCCATCTATTTCAGCCTTAGGTACTAGTGCCGCAACAGAGTCTACTACTACTACGTCTATCGCACCACTTCTAACTAAAGCTTCACAAATTTCTAAAGCTTGTTCGCCAGTATCTGGTTGAGATACTATCAAGTTATCTATATTAACTCCTAATTTTTTAGCATATACAGGGTCTAACGCATGCTCTGCATCGATAAAAGCAGCCTCACCGCCAGCCTTTTGAGCCTCAGCAATTACATGAAGAGCAACAGTAGTTTTACCAGAAGATTCAGGTCCGAATACTTCTACTACTCTTCCACGAGGTACACCACCTATACCTAAAGCTATATCTAAACTCAAAGCTCCGGTAGGAATAGCTTCTACATTCATAGTAGAAACTTCTCCAAGTTTCATAACCGCACCTTTTCCAAATTGTTTTTCTATTTGAGCCATAGCTGCCTCAAGTGCTTTTTTTCTTTCTTCGTTCATAGTATCTTTAGCCATAATTTATCCTCCGTTCCAAAAAATAATTATTAGTTGAACATTTGTTCTAAAATTATTATATTTCCTTTGGCGAATTTTGTCAATATGTTTTTCGAAATTTTTTTCGATTTTCTTCGACAACTTTTTACAACTTGTAGTTCTACATTTTTTAGCCAATTCCTCTTAATTATACAAATTCACTATTGTTTTATAAAAAAATAAGAAAAATGTAGATATAAACACAAAAAATTTTAAAAATATTTTTTATGTTCGACAAAATTCAGCAAATTCTTCTTTTTGAACGTGCTATACTCCTTTCATGGTATTTTATACCAAATTTCTTTAGAAAGGAGGTATTAAGATGTCTAAGGCATTGAAAATAATATTTCTGGTAATAATTATATACATACTTCTTATAGATGTGTGTATGTAATTTTACCAACAAAAAAGCGAGGGCGTCTCCTCGCTTTTTTGTTGGTATTTTTTTCAATGTCTAAAACATTAAAGGCTTTTCACCTTCTATGATAATTATATTCTAAATAATACAATGTTGTCAATAATTTACTCCTCACTTTTTTCTTTATCTAATGGTGATTAATATAAAAATACAAATATTGAAAGCTAAGATTATCTATGCTATACTAATCATGATTTAATATCTTTTATATTGCTCCTGTTTTTCAAGTTAACACCTACAAAATTATTATTTTAGGGAGGAAGGCAAGATGATTTATTCCATTTTGTATAAGGTCTTATGTATTTTGATAGCCGTAAGTGCTTTTTGGGTAGGAATTCGATATGTAAAATTAAATTCACCACCGCTGAAAAAAGATACCTTAACCATCAAACAGAAAAAAGTGAAACAAAACAGGCAAATATTCGGCATTTCTGAACCAGGAGCTCCAGAAATTAATAAGGTTCAAATTATCAATTATAATGATCTCGGCATCAACGGATAAGTATGACAAAGGGGCCGTCAAATTTGACAGTCCCTTTTTATTAGTATCATTTTAACTATTTTCTTCTAAAAGCATCTCTTTTAGCCCAGAGTATCTTTCCTTCTTATTCAAGTTCCTAACCATGTACTCAATACTAGAAATACTACCTACAAAAACTAACAATTCCTTTGCTCTTGTCATTGCAGTATATAATAAATTTCTAGTCATAAGTCTTTGACCGCCCATAAATACCGGTATAACTACTATTGGGAACTCGCTTCCTTGGCTCTTATGAATTGTCGTTGCAAAAGCATGGTCAAGCTCCTCCAACTGAACACTATCATACCAAACCTCTTTACCATCATCGAAAACAACTAGTATTGCTTCGTTATCGGTATCTACTGCTCTTATTCTTCCAACGTCTCCATTATAAACTCCTGTACCTCGCTCTATTCCGTTTGACCACTCTATATCATAGTTATTTTTTATTTGCATAACCTTGTCTGCTACTCTAAATGCTTTATCCCCTACTATTATCTCTTTTTTATACGATGCATACGGATTAAGCACCTTTTGAAGAGCCTTGTTTAAACTATTTGCGCCCAATGCACCTTTTCGCATAGGAGTAATTACTTGTATATCTTCTATTGAATTACATTCCTTAAAATTAGGAATTCTTTCTGTCACAAGTTCTATCAATTTATTCGTTATTTCACTATATGTAGATGCATTAACTAAAAAACTATCGCTACCTTTTTCATTAAACCTCGGCATCTCTCCAGAATTTATATTATGAGCGTTAACTACTATCATGCTCTCTTCAGCTTGTCTAAATATTTTTGTAAGTTTAAAAACATTAACTACATCTGATTCAATTATATCTTTTAGCACATTACCCGGTCCAACCGATGGTAGTTGATCAACATCTCCAACTAAAACTAATGTAGTTGAAGCATCAATTGCCTTTAGTAAATTACTCATAAGAATTGCATCTATCATAGATACCTCATCAACAATAACAACGTCTGCATCTAACGGCTCTATATTTA
>JAEEXS010000060.1 GCA_016287855.1 Clostridia bacterium | reverse complement strand
AATTAAAAAATACATATCAAGATAAAGTTATAGAGGAATTTTACCAATTATCTTTAGCTCAAGAGTATATAACTGAAGGTGGTATAAACTATGCTAAAGAAATTTTAGAGAAAGCATTTGGTTCATCTAAATCAGAAATACTTTTAAAGAAGATGACTGCGTCTTTAAAATCAAACGGGCCATTTGATTTTGCAAAATCTATGGATCCTGTAAAAATAGCGCAACTTATAAAAGATGAGCATCCTCAAACGATTGCTTTAATACTTTACAATATAAAGTATCAGCAATCAGCAACTATACTTGCTATGTTGCCTAAGAATCTTCAAGCAGATGTGGCTAGAAGAATAGCGATGATGGAAAAACCTTCTTATGATATAGTTAAACAAGTAGAAGAGATTCTACAAAAGAAAATATCTTACGATTATATGAATGATGAAATGAATTCTACTATAAGTGGTGTAGAGACATTAACAGAAATCTTAAGAGCGGTAGATCGTGGAACAGAACAGAATATTATGGAATACTTAAAGAAAGAAAATAGTGAAGTAGAAGAAGAAATTAGGAAGAAATTATTCACATACGAAGATATCATTAAACTTGATGATAAGAGTATTCAAAGAGTATTGCGTGATATTGATAATAGTGTATTGGCACTTGCTATTAAAGCTTCTACGAAGAATATTCAGGATCTATTATTCAAGAACTTGTCTAATCGTGTTGCCGACTTGATTAAAGAGGAAATTGAAATTATGGGACCTGTTAGGGTTCGTGATGTAGAGAAGGCACAAGATGAGATTGTTATGAAGATAAGAGATCTTGAAAAAGCAGGTGAGATCGTAATTAGCAAAGGCGGAGAGGAGGATGTTTTTGTCTAATTTGATAAAATCGGGTAAGGTTATAGATTTAGGAATACCCGTAAATGTTGGTGTAACATATGCTTTTGATAGTAGTAAAAATCTTATAAAAGAAAAAAACGCTATAATTAAATCTGCGATACCGATGAGTGATGAAAATACAGAGGGTACAACCTCTGGTTTACAGATAAATTCTATATGCAATGTTCCACAGGAAAATATGCCTCAATATGTACAAGATGCTAAAAAAAGTATAGATGAATATTATCAAACTGAAATGCAAAGAGCCTATGAAGAGGGCCTAAAAAAAGCAGAGCAAGAAGCAATGAATATGATTGAAGAGGCAAAAGCCGAAAGAGAAAGAATTTTAGAAGAAGTAATAAGTTTAAAAGAAGGATTAAAAGCTGAATATCAGGAAGAACTAAAAAATACTGAAAAGGAACTTTTAGATTTGTCGCTTAATATTGCTGAAAAGATTATAAATTACGAAGTAGAAAAAAGCGATAATTACGTTTTAGGAATCGTAAAAGATGCCTTAGATAAGGTTATGAGCAAGAAAGATGTGATTGTTAAACTTTCTACTGCTGATTACTATACGGTACTTTCTAATAAAAAATATTTAATGGCAAATGTTAAGGGCTTTGGAGAGGTTGATTTAGTTCAAGATGAGTCTATGGAACCAGGAAGTTTAATAATAGATACTCCACTTGGGGTTATAGATGGTAGTATTCAAGTTAGAATGGACAATATTCAAAAAGTTATTACGAGTATATTAAATGAAGAGTAAAAGTAAAGGACGGTGTTATTGTGGCTATAGATTTATCAAAATATAAAAGCGTAATAGATGCTGCAAACCCGATCAATTATTTAGGATATGTAACTCAAATAGTAGGTCTTACAATTGAGTCAAAGGGACCGCAAGTTAGTATTGGCGAGATTTGTACGATAAAAACTGAAGATAAGGATATACGAGCTGAAGTGGTAGGTTTTAAAAATTCCAAAGTACTACTTATGCCACTTGGCGAGATGCAAGGAATTGGGCCAGGTCAGCCCATTTTTGCTAATGGTGAAGTATTAAGAGTAAAAGTTGGCCCTCAATTAATAGGTAGAGCTTTAACTGGTTTAGGTTATGCGATGGACGGAAAACCTGAAATCGAATCAGATGAATATTATCCTGTTTTAAATGATCCACCACAACCTTTATCTAGAAAAAGAATAAGAGAGCCTCTTCCAATGGGAGTTAAAGTTATAGATGGATTGCTTACTATAGGAAAAGGTCAAAGGGTAGGAATATTTGCCGGAAGTGGTGTAGGAAAGAGTACATTACTTGGTATGATAGCTAGAAATACAAAGGCAGATATAAATGTAATTGCGCTTATTGGAGAGCGTGGTAGAGAGGTAAAGGAATTTATAGAAAAAGATTTAAAAGAAGAAGGAATGGCACGTTCTGTTGTTATAACAGCTACTTCTGATCAACCGGCATTAGTCCGTGTAAAGGCTGCTTTTTTGGCGACAGCTATTGCAGAATATTTTAGAGATCAAGGCAAAGATGTAATGCTTATGATGGATTCACTTACACGTTTTTCTATGGCACAAAGAGAAATAGGCCTTGCAACCGGGGAGCCTCCTGTTTCAAGGGGTTATACACCATCAGTTTTTTCTATGATGCCAAGATTACTGGAACGTGCAGGTAATTCGGATAGGGGGTCAATAACAGGGCTATATACTGTATTAGTAGATGGCGACGATTTGACAGAGCCTATAACAGATACGGCACGTGGTATTTTAGATGGTCATATAGTTCTTTCAAGAAAAATTGCAAATAAAAACCATTATCCAGCAATAGATGTTTTGGCAAGCATAAGTAGGGTTATGGGAGATGTTACAACTCCGGAACATAGAAGTTACGCAGGACATTTAAAAAGCCTACTTGCAACATATAAAGAAGCTGAAGACTTAATTAATATAGGTGCTTATGTAAAAGGTAGCAATAAAGATATAGATTTAGCAGTAAATAAAATTGATAAAATAAATGAGTTCTTGAAGCAACAGGTAGATGAAAACATTGAATTTGATACCACTATAGAATTATTAAAGCAAATTGCTGATATTGAGTAAAGGCAAGGTGTAAAAGATGGCATTTAGCTTTAAGTTTCAATCTATACTAGATTTAAAACAAAGAATAGAAGACCAAAAAAAATCTAAATATGGAGAAGCAAACGAAGAATTAAAAAACCAAACAGATAAGTTAAACGTACTTATTGAAGAAAGAGATTATCAATTTGAGTTGATGAGAGAAAAAGGCAAAAACGGTTTAACTCCTAAAGAATTGATAGTATATAACAATTATATGGATAGATTAAAAAGGAGTATAGAGATTCAAACTGTTGTTGTAGAGAGAGCAAAAGCTGCAGTGGAAAAAGCGAGACTAGAACTTGTAGAAGCTGCAAAACAAAGGAAAATGTTTGAAACACTAAAAGAAAAAAAGCTAGAGGAATATTGGGAAGAGTATTATAAAAAAGAACAAGCACAGCTTGATGAGGTAGTAAGTTACAAGTATAACGGAGGTGTAAAAGATGGCGAAGAATGATTCGGATAAACCTAAAAGTGCAAAACCACTTATTATATTTGCGGTTATATTAGCGTTAGCAATTGCTATAGGCATATGGGTTTATTTAATAAGGACTAATAAATTTTTTGGATTGGGAGAGGTGTTACGCCCAAGGTTAAAAGATATTCCAATAGTTTGCTTGATATTGCCAGAAGTTACAGATCCTTCAACTAATCCGAATTTGATGTCGAGAGAGGAAATAAATAAAAAATATGCGGCTTTATTAGAAGAAAATGTGGAACTTCAAAAAACAGTATCTCAATTAAAAGGTCAAATTACAGATAATAAAGAACTCGAAAGTAAATATAAAATACTAGTAAAAGAAGTAGAAAGGCAGTCTAAATTAATTGCAGATTATGAAGCTAAAGTTACGGTAAGTGCTACCCAAACAGTTACAGATAGAAAGGAAAATATTAAAGATTTAGTAAAAATTTATGAAAGTATGGAAGCCAGCGAAGCAGCAAAAATACTAGAAGAAGTTGGTGAACTTAACATTAGTTTGGTCGTAGAAATATGTAGAAACATGAAGACTGCTACTTTTGCAGAGATAATGCAAAATATGAGTACAGAGTTTGCAGCCATTTTATCCGAAAGAATGGCAGCGTAGGATATAATTACATTTGCCCAAAGCCCCTAAGGTATGGTATATTATAAGTGGATACTACCACTCGGGAGGGGTGCTTATGGACAAGCTATCGGATCGCCTCGAGAATCTTAATAAAATTTCAAAAAAAATATTAAAGTATGGCTTAACAATAGTTTTAATAGCTTCTATAATTTCGAGTATATTAATTAAAAGAGCGGATAGTATTGCAACGCTGAATTTGGCTCGGGAGTTTGTTAGTGCTAATGTTCATACTTTTTGTGAAGTTATAATAGGGGCAATTTTATTTGATATGTTAATAGGAAAAGACCAAGAAAATGACCGCTAACGCGGTCATTTTTAAAATTTACAATGAAAATGCATAAAAAATAGTTGACAAGAAAAATTTAATATTATAAATTAAATATGAATTAGTTTTCTGCCGATATTTAAAGGAAGATTTTTTTAGGGAGGATGAACAATGGTACTTGAAACAAAAAACTTTGGAGAGGTAGAAATCAAGGAGGAAGATATAATATTTTTTGAGTATGGAATACCTGGATTTGAGAGTATGACTAAATTTGTTATTTTAGGTAAAACAGATTCTCCAGACGATCCATTTTTATGGTTGCAGTCCACTGAAAATCCAAATTTAGCTTTCGTAATAATGAATCCTAGAGATTTAGTATTTGATTATGAGGCTGAAATTGATATGTTCACTGCAAATCTACTAAAGATAAAAGACGAGAATGATGCTTTGATTTATTGTATAGTTACTGTACCTCAAGATATTTCCAAAATATCTATAAATCTTAAAGCACCAATAATCATAAATGCGAAAGATAATAGAGGTTGCCAGGTTGTACTTGAAAATGAAAAATACAAATTCAAACACTTAATAACAGAGGAATTTGTAAAAGCTTAGGAGGAGTGTAGAATGCTTGTTTTGACAAGAAAAAGAAATCAATCGATTGTTGTAAACGATAATATAGAAGTAACAATTATTGATATCCAAGGGGATCAAGTTAGAGTAGGTATAAATGCTCCTAAGGATGTTAAAGTATTTAGAAAAGAAGTTTATGTTGAAATGATGGAAGAGAACCAAAGAGCTGCTGAGGTTCAAATCCAAGCACTTGATATATTGAAAACAGCGATTAACAAAAATAAAAAATAGCGCAAGCTATTTTTTTGTTTTTTAGGGAAGTTTTTTGTACTTTAGGAAAGGAATGAGGTTAAATATGAATATTAGAGAAACTCAAGAAGAGAGAGAAAAAGAATTCCTTTCTGAGTTCGCTACACTAAGTGTAAATTCGAAAGGAAGGAAAGTCGCAGAAGAGAAGTGCCCTATTAGAACAGATTTCCAAAGAGACAAAGATAGGATCATATATAGTAAATCTTTTAGGAGATTAAAACACAAAACACAAGTATTTATTTCACCAGAAGGCGATCATTATAGAACTAGATTAACTCATACTTTGGAGGTATCTCAAATTGCCCGTACTATTGCAAGAGCGTTAAGGTTAAATGAAGACTTAACCGAAGCTATTGCTTTAGGTCATGATTTAGGTCATACACCTTTTGGACATATAGGTGAAAAAATATTAGATGAGTTATATCCTGAAGGATTTAAGCATAATGAACAAAGCTTACGTGTAGTAGATGTTTTAGAAAATTTAAATTTAACGTGGGAAACTAGAGATGGTATAGTTAATCATAGTGGAGCCAATATGGCGAGTACTTTAGAGGGGCAAATAGTTAAATTTGCAGATAGAATTGCTTACGTTAATCATGATATAGATGATGCTGAGCGTGCTGGTTTAATTACAGATAAAGATTTGCCAGAGCATTGTGTGAATTTGCTTGGAACAACTTCATCTCGAAGAATTAGTACGATGGTAGGAGATATTATTAAAGCCTCAGAGGGGGAAAATATTATTTCCATGTCAGAAGACATATATAAAGCTATGTGGGATTTAAGACAATTCATGTTTGATAGAGTGTATTTAGCATCTCATGCTAAAATGGAAGAGGTAAGAGCGGGGTCTATTATTAAATGGCTTTATTATTACTTTATGGATAATACCTTAGAATTGCCAGAAGAATTTAGAAATATGTTACTTAAGATGGGAAATGAACGAGTTATTTGTGATTATATAGCCGGTATGACGGATAGATATGCTATTAATAAATTTGAAGAATTATTTATTCCAGGAGCTATGAGATTTTAACGAGGAGCGGATGAATTTTGGAGATATTTTTAGTGGCAGCCGTAGGACTGCTTATTGGTTATATATTGAATAACTATATTTTAACAGTAGATGAAAATGAAAAGGGTGAAATTTTTAAGCCTAATTTTGACAAAACAAAAACCATCATTATATTGGCTTGGAACGTATTAATTCCAGTTATATTATTTAAGATTTATGATGGCATGTTTTGTGTTGACTTTTTTCGAAGTGTAATATTAAATGCACTATGTTCAGCCGTGTTTTTCATAGATTTTAGATTACATATAATACCTAATATTTTGAATTTGATTGCATTTATTTTAGGCTGTATATGCCTATTTTTCGATAAATTTTGGTTTAAAGATTTTATAATTGCAGCAATGATAGGTTTGGCCTTTTTCTTAATTATAATTATATTCTCGAAGTTAGTATTAAAAAAGGATGGTATGGGTTTAGGAGACGCAAAATTTATGTGCGTTGTAGGTTTATTATCTGGAATAGTTAATACAATTGGGACAATATTCTTTTCGTTTATTTTTGGCTCTATTGGAGCATTAATAATGTTAATTAGTAAGAAAAAAGTAATGGGACAAGAAATAGCTTTTGGCCCATATATTGTTATGGCCACAATGCTGTTTATGTTTTTTGGCAGCTATATTTTAACTTGGTATTTTAACGTACTTTAGAAAGGAATAAGTGAAATAGATGATAAGATTCGGACCGGGAGGGAACTCCCTTTCTTTTTATAATGAAGGACACAAAAGTACAATAGAAGCTCCGAAGTGGCTCTATGAAAAAGGGCTTTCTTTGTACGAGTATGAGTGCGGGCAAGGAGTTAGAATATCTAAAGATACCGCTAAAAAGTTTGGAGAGGAAGCAAAGAAATATGATATAGAAGTTACTGTTCACGCTCCATATTTCATTTCACTTGCAAGTTTAGAGGAACAAAAGCGTAAAAATTCTATAAACTATATTTTGCAAACACTTGAAGCTTGCAAAAACATGGGCGGAAGAAAGGTAGTTGTTCATCCGGGAGGATGTAGTGATAGAGATAGGGAAGAAGCATATTTACTTGCTGAAAAAACGATGAGAGAAGCGGTACAAGCTGCATACGATAATGGATATGAGGATATGATAATTTGCCCTGAAACAATGGGGAAAATAAATCAGATTGGTACGGTGGATGAGATAATACGTATGTGTAAGTTAGATAAGATGCTTATTCCTACCGTGGATTTTGGACATATTAATGCTAGAGAGATGGGGAGTTTAAAAACAGAGGAAGATTATGACAGAATTATATATAAAATGATTGAGGAGCTGGGAATTGAGAAAGTAAAAAATCTTCATATACATTTTAGTAAAGTAGAATATACTAAAGGTGGGGAAAAAAGGCATCTTACTTTTAGTGATACAGTATATGGCCCTGAGTTCCCGCCACTTGCTAAGGTCTTGAAGAAATATGAATTGGAACCAACTGTTGTTTGCGAATCCGACGGAACTATGGCAGAGGATGCCCTTATTATGAAGGAGGTATTTATGAATGAGAATAGATAAAATACGAGAATTATTAAATGAACAAGATATAGATGCTATGGTAGTTTCTAATATAAAGAATGTTCGTTATATTTCTAATTTTACTGGGGACGAGGGTATGGCTGTTATTACAGATAAATCAGCATACTTGATTGTTGATGGTAGATTTACAGAACAGGCTAAAAGTCAGAGCAAAATAAATGTTGTTGATTACGGCGGAAATTTTGTAAAGACAATAGGCGAGATTTTAAAAAATGATAGTTCAAAGAAATGTGCTTTTGAAGGAAATACAATGACTTATTCTGAAGCAGAACATATGATGAATACAATTAATTTTGTATCATGGGTCGCTCAAAAAGACGTATTTGAACGTGTTAGAATGATAAAGGATATTGGAGAAATAAAGATTATAAAAAAATCTCTTCAAATAGCATTAGATACTTTTGAGTATGTAAAACCTCAAATTGTTGCTGGAGTAAGGGAAATAGACATAGCAAATGAAATTGAATATACGATGAAAAAAATGGGAGCAAGTGGACCTTCTTTTGATACAATAGTTGCTTCTGGAAAGAGATCTGCACTTCCTCATGGAGTTGCAAGTAACAAGGTTATAGAAAATGGGGATGCGGTTGTAGTAGATATGGGAGCAGTGTATGATGGATATTGTTCAGATATTACTCGTACGGTATTTGTTGGTGGAATGAGCAAGGAACAAGAACGAATTTATGATTTGGTAGCAAAGGCACAAAAATTTGCAATTGATGCTATAGAAGAGGGAGTTAGTTGTAAAGAAGTTAATGAAGTTGCAGTAAATGAATTTAGGAAAAATGCGATGGATAAATATTTTGTACATTCTTTGGGACATGGAGTAGGGTTAGACGTTCATGAAAGACCATTCGTTGCTGGAAAGAGTAGTGATGTATTTAAGCCAGGTATGGTTGTAACAGTAGAGCCAGGATTATATTTACCAGATAAATTTGGTGTTAGAATTGAAGATATGATAATGCTTTCTCCTGAAGGCGAGGAATAATTTACAATTTCATGGAATTGTGTTAGAATGTAAGCATAAAATTTAGAAGGGAATAAAATATTAACTATGGTAAAAATAGCAGTTGTATCACTTGGGTGTAATAAAAATTTAGTTGATTCTGAAATGATTTTAGGCTTACTTGTAAAACGTGGATATGAAATTGTATCTAACGAAGAAGAAGCTGATTTTGTTATTGTTAATACATGTGCATTTATTCATGATGCAAAACAAGAGTCTGTAAATAAAATAATAGAAATTGGAAAATTAAAAGAAAAAGGGCTAAAAGGTCTTATTGTTACGGGATGTTTAGCTAAAAGATATGAAAAAGAAATAAAAGAAAGTTTGCCTGAAGTAGATATTGTTGCTGGAATAAACGACTATGAGAGCATTATAGATTATATAGATAAAAAATCAAAAGAAAAAGTTAATGATATAAAAGAGATTACCTTTGGAGAAAGAGTTCGCTCTACTCCGCCTTATACAGCTTATGTTAAAATTGCAGATGGGTGTGATAATTGCTGTACATATTGTGTAATCCCTTATTTAAGAGGAAAGTATAAAAGTAGAACAATAGAAGATGTTTTAGAAGAAGTAAAGACTATTACTGATGAAGGTGTTACAGAAATAATTTTAACTGCTCAAGATACTTCTTATTATGGATTAGATATTTATAAAGAGAGGAAGCTTGCGGAGCTTATAGAGAAAATATCTAAAATTCCAAATGTTCATTGGATAAGATTTCAATATTCCTATCCAGAAGGGATAACGGATGAGTTACTAAATGTGGTTAAAAACAATAAAAAAGTTTTACCGTATTTTGACATACCTATACAGCATTGTAACGACCTAGTATTAAAGCATATGGGACGACATACAAATAAAAAAGAAATTCTAGACTTGATTGCAAAAATAAAAGAAGAAATACCGAATGCAACTTTAAGAACATCTTTAATTGTTGGATTCCCTGGTGAAACTGAAGAGCAATTTAACGAACTTTTAGAGTTTGTAAAAAAGGTTAAATTTGATAGACTTGGAGTTTTTACATATTCTAAAGAAGAGGGAACTCCAGCATATAAACTAGATAATCAAGTCTTACAAAAAATTAAAAAAGAACGTAAGAATATAATAATGGCGGAACAGCAAAAAATATCTTTAGAAAAAAATAGAGAGAAGATAGGAAGTTTAGTAGAAGTATTAGTTGAAGGGAAACTACCTAATGGAACGTTTTTTGGAAGAACATATGAGGATTCTCCTGAAGTTGATGGGTTTGCATTTATTGAAACGGAAAAGGAACTTTTAATAGGCGAATATTATATGTGTAAAGTTATTGGTGCAAAAGAATATGATATTATTGTAGAGGTGATATAGGCTTGAATACCGAGGTTATGGGTATAAAAGTTAATTACATAGATGAAGGAGCTGGGGATATAGTACTCTTTTTACAAGGTTGGGGTACTAATCTTGATATATATAAAAGTGTATTTGATCAGCTTAAAAAAACAAAAAGGGTTATAGCTCTAGACTTTCCGGGTTTTGGGAAAACTCCTGAACCACCCGCTGCATGGGACGTTAACGACTATATGGAGTTTACGGTTAAATTTATAGAAAAACTAAAGCTAGATAATATTACTTTAATGGGCCATTCTTTTGGTGGCAGAGTAATTATAAGGCTTATGAATAAT
>JAEEXS010000059.1 GCA_016287855.1 Clostridia bacterium | reverse complement strand
TTTTATTTAAGTCATTAAATTGAGATTTTGTAAGTTGTTGGTTATTTATAAAATTATTAAAAAATGCAAAATAAACGTCTTTATTTTCTTTATCTTCTCTAGCAATATTACCAAAAAGAACAGTTAAAGAATATAAGACATTATTTGCTATTTCACTTTTATCGTAGGCTTTGCCATCTCTAAATCTAAGTTGAGAACCACATCTTGGACATCCACCTTCAAAGATATATTTACTAGGCAAAGTTAAAACTGTATTACATTTAGGACAAGCAATTTGAACTGTTTGAGCCAAAGGAAACCACCTCATTTAAACTATTTATTCAACTTATTATATCATAAAAAAATAATAGTTGGACAAAATAAAAGAAAAATGTTTAGAAGGGAGAAAAATATGAACTTTTCATTTCGTACAGACCTAGCTGTAGAAATGCGTGATGCGTATAAAACAGCGAAGAAAACTGATGCCCCAGGAGTTAGTTCCGAAGAAGATGAAATAGACGAAGTAAAAATAACAAGAGTAAAGATAGAAACAGAAGAAGGAGCAGAGCATATAGGAAAACCAATCGGAAATTATATCACGTTAGATGCACCAAAGATAAAACAAAATGACCCAGATATAAATGAAAAAATATATAAAGTATTAGCAAAGGAATTACGAGCATTAACTGGAACAGATATAAAGCAATCGGTATTAGTAGTTGGGCTTGGCAATCAAAATGTAACACCAGACGCTTTGGGGCCTAAGGTAGTAGAAAACGTAGAAGTAACACGACATATTCTAGAATATGCACCAGACATTTTAAACCGTCCAGTTCGCTCCATTAGTGCAATAGCACCAGGAGTGCTCGGAACTACTGGCATGGAAACAAGCGAGGTAATAAGAGGAGTAGTAGATAAAATAAGGCCTGACTTTGTTATTGCAATAGATGCTTTAGCTTCAAGAAAACTAGAAAGGATAAGTACAACTATACAAATAGCAGATACAGGAATAAATCCTGGCTCTGGAATAGGAAATAAAAGAACAGCAATTTCTAAAGAAACTTTAGGTGTGCCAGTCATTGCAATAGGCGTACCGACTGTGGTTGATGCCGCGACAATGGCAAACGACACTATTGATCTGATGTTAAAAAATATGGATAAAAATACTTCACAAAACACAAATGATTATGATAGAATAAAGCCGATGCAACAAGAAGAAAAATATGGGCTTATAAAAGAGGTCTTAGACCCGTATGTAGGGGATTTAGTTGTAACTCCAAAAGAAATTGATGAGATAATAGATAGTGTATCTGATGTTGTTTCTCAAGGAATTAACTATGCTTTGCTTGCAGATACAATATAGTTTTTAGGAGGAGAGTTAAAAAATGGACTTAGCAGTCATTGGAGATTTTAACTTTGAAAAAGTTTTTGATGAAGTCTTACCTAAAGGTAATTATTATATAGCTAAAATAGGCGGAGAAGAATGTGCATTTTTAAAAAGTACTTCTGACATTGAAAATAATTTTAATACGATAAAAAATATTGGTGCAAGAAGGGTTTTAGAAATCACTAATAATGAAATAAATAAAAATAAAGTAAATATTGCTGAATCTATGGGGCTTTTGTATTCTGGGTTCTCTGTTTCTGGGGAAAAACATTATATAAAGCCCTTAATAAAGATAGCTATGACCGCAAAAAATGTAAAGGAAGACGGACTTACTGAAAGAGAAACAGAAGTACTAGGCTTAATAGGAAAAGGAATGACCAACAAAGAAATAGCAAAGAAATTATTTTTAAGTGAAAAGACAGTTAAAAATCACTTAAATAATATATTTAAAAAAATAGATGTGGCAGATAGAACTAATGCTGCTTTGTATGCCATAAAAAATGGAATTGTATAGGAGGAGATAGTATGTTAGATGAAATAAAAAAGGTAGATCCAGATATTGCAGAGGCTATAGAATTGGAGCTTAAACGCCAAAAAGGAAATCTTGAGCTTATCGCTTCCGAGAACATTGTAAGCAAAGCAGTTTTAGAAGCTATGGGAACTGTACTTACCAATAAATATGCAGAAGGCTATCCAGGTCATAGATATTATGGCGGATGTGAATGTGTAGATATAGTTGAAAATTTGGCAAGAGAAAGAGCTTGTAAGATTTTCGGCGCAGAATATGCTAACGTTCAACCTCATTCTGGAGCACAAGCTAATATGACAGTATATTTTGCAATGTTAAAACCAGGAGATACTGTAATGGGAATGGACCTCGCTCATGGTGGTCATTTAACTCATGGGAGTAAGGCAAATACTTCTGGAAATATATATAATTTTATCAGTTATGGAATAAACCCAGATACATATTTAATAGACTATGAAGATGTTAGAAAAAAAGCATTAGAAAATAAGCCTAAGATGATAGTAGCTGGTGCAAGTGCATATCCTAGAGAAATAGATTTTAAGAAATTTAGAGAAATAGCTGATGAAGTTGGAGCATATCTTATGGTAGATATGGCACATATTGCGGGTTTAGTTGCTGCAGGACTTCACAATAACCCTGTACAATATGCTCATTTCGTAACTACAACAACTCATAAAACCTTAAGAGGACCTCGTGGTGGAATGATACTTTGCAAAGAAGAATTTGGAAAAGCAATAGATAAAGCATTATTCCCTGGAGTGCAAGGTGGCCCATTGATGCATATAATTGCAGGAAAAGCAGTTTGCTTTAAAGAGGCGCTTAGTCCTGAGTTTAAAGAATACCAAAAACAAGTTGTAAAAAATGCATCTGTACTTGCAAGTGAGCTTATAAATCGTGGATATAATATGCTAACAAAAGGAACGGATAACCACTTAATGCTTATGGATTTAAGAGGAACTGGAGTTACTGGAAAAGCAGCTGAAACGATGTTAGACGAAGTAAGAATTACAGTTAATAAAAATGCAATTCCTTTTGATACTGAGAAACCAAGCATTACAAGTGGACTTAGAATTGGAACTCCTGCGGTTACAACTCGTGGAATGAAAGAAAATGAAATGGTAAAAATTGCGGAATTAATAGATTTGACATTAAAAGATTTTGAAGGAAATAAAGAAAAAGTAAAAGCGGAAGTGGAGGAGCTTTGCAAGAAGTTTCCTATATATGAATAAGGGTATTTTGATATGAGGTCGCATGGGAGTAAGATATGGGGAAAAAGAAGACAGAAGAAATGTCGTGCGGAAGTTGGATTTTTATAATTATTTTTGGGATTTGTTGTAGTATTACAAATCATATTGTAACTGCAATAATCGTGTCAATTTTATTTTATTTCATATTATTTTTTACTGTTGGAGACATAATTGGAATGGGGGAATATTCTAAGTATAATTATCTAAACAATAAAGATGTAATAGAGGTATTAAAAGAAATAGATTTAATGGATGGATGGAAGTTTGAAGAATATATTGCATTTCTTTTACAACAATTAGGCTTTTATGATATTATTGTCACGAGTAAATCAGGAGATTATGGAGCAGATGTTATTGCCTCAAAGGACAATATTAAATATGCTTTTCAATGTAAACGTTTTGAAAGTAAAATTGGCCCTAAACCAATTGGAGAAGTATTAAGAGGAATGAACAAGTATAAATGTGATAAAGGTGTTGTTATAACTAATAATTATTTTACAAAACAAGCTGAGACAGAAGGAACATTAAATAATGTTGAATTATGGGACAGGGAATATTTAGCAAAGTTAATAGCTACAACGAGCAAAAAAACTATTAAAGAAGGAAATAATATTATTTATTATGATGACAATAATAGGATAAAGATTAATGAGAAATATCAAAAAATAGTAATTTGTATTGTGTTGGTTATATTTATTGTAATATCAATTATTGTAGATAGCCGTACCAATGAAAACAGTTCTAGTGTGACAGATTCTAAGACATCAATTATTGAGCAAGAAAGTACAATAAATAAGAATGATTTTATAGTAGAAAATGTAGTACATAAAATTAAAGATATGGGAATAGATTTTGATAAAACAACTGAATGGAGTGCTAAAAATCTTGAAGACAACATAATACAATTTGATTTTAAATATTTAGATAAAAATTACATATTGATATATGATGTCAATACAGATGAAATGAGTTTAGAATAAATTATAAAAGTTATACTTATGTTTTACTGTAAAAAACTAGTAATTTTTTAAAAAAGTATGTACTTTTTTAAAAGAATAGTGTAAAATAAAAGGAGTTAGGGAATATTATATTTTATAGATGAATATTCTATTGGGTCTGAAATAGTTCGCTATTGTAGGACCTGACCCGTGCTGACGGTAATCGTCGCAAAAAGTCATTCGTTACGAATGACTTTTTATTTATATTCTTTTATTTTTTAATTTCTTTTTTATGTATTCAATTTCTTTATTACTAAAAAAGTATTTTTCAGCTTTAGTAAATGGTAAATTATTATGAAATTTATAGTCTAATTTATCAATAAAAGTGAGCATATCCGAAACTTGAAATAATCTTTTTTGTGTATGATCAAAATTAACTCTTCTTTCCACTTTTGCACTTATTGAAAATACGATATCTAATATGTTTGATAGTGTTTCTTGGCCATTATCATAGTATATTATTATTTTATCAAAAGAATTAAAAAAGTCTTTGTTTTCATCGATAAATTGGCTTAAAGCAAGTAATAAAGCTTTTCTCAATTGCTTTTTATTATTTATATATCTTTTACCTATTATTATAGATTTTAATTTTATTGGAATTTTTCTAGCAAAATTAAATATTGTCCAAAAAATTTTTTTGCGTTGACTTAATTCAAAAGCAGAATAATCATCTCTTTTGGCAATTAAATATGCAAAATGTAACATGCCAGAGTAATTTTGTTCTATTAGTTTGTTATTTAAATATTCTAATTCTTTTGTTATTGAATTAGAACTGTCATGGAATGTAAAAGATACAGCATATAAATCTGAACTACCGTTTACAAATCCAAAATCACCACTTTCATCTATAAATATATTTAATCTATTTATTGTAATCACCTTGCATTCCTTTTTTATAATACTCATAACTATATTTATACTATAAAATAGGATTTTGCTCAATATAATTTTGGAAAAAATTTCAAATTTTAATTTGGAAGAGTGAATAAAAGTCATTTTGCATGAATTTTATTGTGCCAAATGAATAAAAATAAAAGGGGAGTGATAAATTTGAAACTTGCCTTTACTTTTATTGGCACAATAATTGGAGCAGGATTTGCTTCTGGTCAAGAAATAAGAAGATACTTTACGGACTTTGGCTATATGGGCTTCATAGGGCTTATTTTTGTTGCAATTTTATTTATGATTATTGGCGAAAAAATAATGATGATGGGGTATATATCAAAATCGGATTCTTACGATAGAATACTAAACTACGGATTTAGATGTAAATTCAAAAAAGTAGTAGATTATATTTTATGTTTTTTTCTTGTTGCAACTGCAAGTACTATGTTTTCGGGAACAGGGGCTTTTTTTAACCAAACTTTTGGAATCTCAGCTACGGTAGTTTCTTTTGTTATGATGATTATTACTGCGATTTTGACGATACTCGGAATAGAAAAAATAATGAAAGTTAATTCCATAATAGTACCTAGTTTAATATTACTTACTTGCATTATTTCAATATCTTCGTTTTGGAGAAATGATATAGTTAGATTTACTTTAATAAACGAAGTGAAGACAAAAAGTATTTTGCCTGTTTTATTTTCTTCAATAATATATTGTTCGTACAATATAATAATGGCGATGCCAGTTTTAGCTTCTCTTGGAAGTACAGCAAAAAGTACGACGAAAATAAAAGTAACTTCTATAATATCTGGTCTAATAATAGGGATATTTGGTAGTATAATATACTTTGCACTTTTGGTAAATTATGATAAAATACAAGGGGTAGAAATACCAATTTTGACATTGGCAGGTTCAAAATATAGTCTGCTTTATGGAGTATCTTTTATAATAGCAGTTTTGACTACGGCGATAGGTTGTTTATACGGTGTATATATGCGATTTGATCAAGACAAAATGAAGTTTTTGCTTATTTGTTTAGGAGCATATGGTATAAGCTTATTTGGTTTTTCTACGTTAGTCGCGAAACTTTATTATGTTATGGGCTTGTTTGGGATTTTTCTACTATATATGCTTTTGAGGGGCTTTAATAAACGGGCTTAAAAAGGAGAATAAAAATGAACGTAAACGAATTAAGAGAAAAATTTGACAATATTTCTTACAACAGCTTTATATGCAAAGAAAACCAAGATGACCTAGAAATATCGTATTTCTATCAACTAGGTGAATATGATTTTACTCATAAAATAAATATACCTAAAAAGAAATTTTTTAACTTAAATAACTTAAAAGAAAAAGACGTATTTCTCTTTAACTTGGGACTAGTAGAACTAATAAGCTATTATAAATTAGCATGTCCAAAGCGAGTTATATTAAGAGCAGGAAATTTAGACGAAGAGCAAAAAGAATTTTGGAAAAAACTCTTTTATAAAGGTTTAGGCGAATTTAGATTTGTCAATAATATAGATATTCCATATGAAGATTTTGTAACTTTTGAAAATGCAACAAAACTTCAATTTAGGAAATCTCAGCAAGATAAATTTTTTGGAAACTTAGTACCGATTGGTGGAGGAAAAGACTCAATAGTAACAATAGAACTATTAAAAGTTCAAAAAGAAAGTAATACTTGCTTTATAGTTAATCCAAGGGGTGCAACAATAGATACTGTAAACGTTGCGGGATATAGTATGGAAGATACGGTTGAAGTCCTTAGAAAAATAGATCCATTATTAATAAAATTAAATGGTGAAGGCTTTTTAAATGGCCATGTCCCATTTTCAGCGTCCTTAGCTTTCTTAGGAATATTTTGTGCTTTGCTTTCAGAAAAAGAATATGTTGTATTATCTAATGAAAGTAGTGCAAACGAAGCAACAGACGAAGAAACAGGGGCAAATCACCAGTATTCTAAATCTTTAGAATTTGAATTAGATTTTGTAAAATACGTTGAAAAATATATAAATTCACATATTAAATACTTTAGCTTACTTAGAGGGATGAGAGAGCTAGATATTGCAAAGAAATTTTCCGAGTATAAACAATATCATAAGATATTTAGAAGTTGTAATGTAGGAAGTAAAAACGGTGGAAATGAATGGTGCGGGAAATGTCCAAAATGCTTATTTGTATATATAATACTTGCACCTTTCTTAGAGAAAGATGAGCTTATAGATATATTCGGAAGAGATTTATTAGACGACTTAGAACTAAAAAAATATTTTGATGAACTTACTGGAAAAGAGAAAACAAAACCATTTGAGTGTGTTGGAACAAGAGAAGAAGTAAACGAAGCAATTTCTATGATAAAAGAAAAATATAAAGATAACTTACCAGCGTTATTAAAATAATAAGGAGAATGATATAAAAATGATAGATGTTATTTCAGATATACGCGATTTTTTAAATAATAAATCTATTTTAATACTTGGTTTTGGAAGAGAAGGAAAATCTACATATAACTTTATAAAAAAATATGTAAATTATAAAAAACTAGGAGTAGCAGATAAAGAAAAACCGGAATGTGAAGAAGAAATATATTTTGGAGAAAACTATTTAGACGCAGTAAAGGATTATGATATAACGATAAAATCACCGGGAATCCCTTTTTTTGATATCCCTCAAAATGCAAAAGTAACATCTCAAACTGAATTAATGCTTATGGCAAATAGAAAAAACATGATAGGAATAACTGGAACAAAAGGCAAAAGTACAACTTCGTCCTTAATATATTGTATTTTAAAAGATGCAGGAAAGAATGTAAAATTAGTAGGCAATATTGGAATACCAATATTTGAATCATTAGAAGAAATAACAGACTCAACAATACTTGTTTGTGAGATGTCATCTCATCAATTGGAAAACGTAAAATATTCACCTCATATAGCAGTATTACTAAATATTTTTGAGGAGCATTTAGATCATTATTTAACTTATGAAAATTACCAACTAGCAAAGGTAAATATATTTAGACACCAAAAGGAGGAAGATATTGTAATTTACTCAAATGAAAATGAATTAGTATGTAACTATATAAGTAAATATTCAATAGGGAAGAAATTCTCTTTCCCGTATGATTATGAGATAGAAAGCAATTTGCTCGGAGAACACAATAAGAAAAACATAATGGCAGCTAGGCTAGTTGCTCGTGTTTTTGGAATAGAAGAAGAAAAGATAAGAGAAAGTGTAAAGAATTTTAAAGGCTTACCTCATAGATTAGAATATGTAGGAGAATTTAATGGAATAAAATATTATAACGACTCAATTTCAACAATACCAGAAGCCACTATTGAAGCGCTTAAGAGCTTAAATGAAGTAGATACAATTTTAATAGGTGGGCTAGATAGAGGCGTTCATTATGAAAAATTGGCTGATTACCTAGAAAAATCATCTGTTAAGAATATAATTTTAATGTACGATACAGGAATTAGGATAGCTAAATTATTAAAAAGAGATGGAGTAACTTACGTAAAAGATTTAGAAGAGGCAGTAGAACTTGCCAAAAAAGTAACTGGAAAAGGAAAAATTTGCTTACTTTCTCCCGCTGCCGCAAGTTATGGTTTCTTCAAAAATTTCGAAGAACGTGGGAAAGCTTTTTGCTCTCTAGTTAAGTAGAAAGGAAAGATAATGGAAATTGAAAAAATAATTTCAGACGTATCCGATGAACGTATCGACAAATTTATATCTCAAAAATTAGACATATCTAGAAGTAGGGTACAAAAACTAATAGAAGAAGAATGTATAACAATTGATGGGAAAAAAGCAAAAAATAAAGACAAAGTATTTCCTGGACAAGTTATAATGGTAGAAATCCCGGAAGCAAAAGAAGTAAAAATCGTAGCAGAAGATATAAAGTTAGATATATTGTATGAAGACGATGACGTACTAGTAGTAAATAAACCAAAAGGAATGGTAGTTCATCCAGCAAACGGAAATCAAAGTGGGACTTTAGTAAATGCAATTATGGCACATTGTAAAGATAATTTATCTGGAATAAATGGAGAAATCCGACCAGGTATTGTACATAGAATAGACAAAGATACGTCCGGTGTTTTAGTTATTGCGAAAAACGATAAAGCTCATATATCTTTAGCAGAGCAATTAAAAAAACATAGTATGACAAGAGTATATATAGCTATTGCAAGAGGAGTTTTTAAAGATAAACAAGGGGTTATAGATGCAAAGATAGGAAGAAACCCAAAAGACAGAAAGAAGATGGGGGTGGTAGGAAACGGAAGAAATGCAGTTACTCATTACAAAGTAATAAAGCAATTAGAAGATTGTGCAATACTAGAAGTAAAGCTTGAAACAGGACGTACTCACCAAATAAGAGTACATATGGCATATATCGGTCATCCGTTACTTGGAGATACGGTATATAGTTCCGGAAAAAATAAATATGGGTTTAAAAGCCAAGCATTACACGCAAAAACGTTGGGCTTTATACACCCAACGTCTAAAGAATACATGGAATTTTCCTCTAATCTTCCGGAAGAGTTTCAAGAATTGCTTGCCAAATAGTTTCTAAATTATTCTTTTTGGTAGAAGAAATAGGAATAATATCTACCTCAGGCGGACAATTAAGCTCATCTTGGATAACCTTACAATAATCAGGTATTTTAGTTATAGCGACTTTATCCGCTTTAGTAGGAACAATTATAAAATTTAAGTTGGAGTTTATGAGATAATCGTACATAAGTTTATCGTCATTAGAAGGTTTATGGCGAATATCTACAAGCATTATAACAAGAGAGATATTTTCTCTGGTTGTTAAATATGAATCAATGGACTTACTTATTTTTTGAGATTTTTCCTTACCCATTACCGAAAAGGAGTAGCCAGGTAAATCCACAAAATACAACTTATTATCTATATTAAAAAAGTTAATTTGTTGAGTTTTACCAGGAGTAGAGCCTACGTACGCAAGATTTTTGCGATTTAACAATGCATTTAAAATAGAAGACTTTCCTACGTTTGAACGTCCAACAAAAACAACTTCTGGAAGGTTGTCCTTAGGAAATTGATTCTTATTTACAGCTGAAAGTAAAAATTTTGTATTATGAATATTTATTTTCATTTTGCACCACCTTTTAATTATTTTATCATATAAGGAGAAAATATGGAAGAAAAATTCATGCAAGAGGCACTAAAAGAAGCAAAAAAAGCTTTTAATAAAAAAGAAGTGCCAATAGGAGCGGTAATAGTTTATAGGAATAAAATAATATCTCGCGGATATAATTTAAGAGAAAGAAAAAATAATTCTCTAATGCATGCAGAAATTATTGCAATAAATAAAGCATGTAAAAAATTAAAATCTTGGAGGTTAGACGAATGTGATTTATATGTAACGCTAGAACCTTGTCCTATGTGTGCAGGAGCAATAATTCAATCAAGAATAAAAAATGTTTTCTTTGGAGCAAATGATCCAAAGGCTGGGGGCGTAGTTTCTAAGGCCGAGCTATTTAAGCCTAATATATTTAACCATAATGTGAATGTTATAGGAGGGCTTTTAGAAAGCGAATGTTCAGAGATTTTAAAAGATTTTTTTAGTAAATTAAGAAAAGTTGACAAACTTCAAAAATTATAATAGAATCAGAGAGGAAAAGCTTGG
>JAEEXS010000058.1 GCA_016287855.1 Clostridia bacterium | reverse complement strand
AAGGATTGAGTTTTTTGATACAGAAGTTGATTCTATAAGGATTTTTGATGTTATGTCTCTAAGAACTATTGAGCAATGTGAAAGTGCAAAGGTATTTCCTGTAGCTACAACAGACCAAGATGAAGATAAATTTGTATCATTTTTGGATTATTTGACGGACGATTATCTGATATTTTTAGAAGAGCCTCAAAGGGTTGTAGATAAAATTGATACAACTATATTTGAGTATGGAGAAATGCTTAGCAAAGGAAGTATTGAGGAAGAAACAAAGAAGATTTTTTCTCGTGAGGAGATTTTTCAAGAGTTATTAGATAGAAAAACAATATTTTTATCTACTTTAGAGACGAAATTAAAGGGCTTTTCTAATGCAGAAAAATATTTCATATTAAGTCGTGAGATTTCAAGCTTTGGTAATTCTTTAGATAATCTATATAATTCTTTAAAAGAATGGCAAGAGCAAAAGTATAAAGTAATTTTACTTTCTGGTACAGAAACAAAGGGGAAAAATGTTTGTAAAGAGTTAGAGGAAAAAGGAATTGATTGTGTATATGTAAATAAGCTAGAAAAATTACCAAGTGACGGAATTATATATATAACAAAAGGCAATTTGTCTAGTGGTTTTGAGTATCCTGAGGCTAAAGTCGCAATTGTTAGTGATAATGAGCTTTTTGGAGCAGATAAGAAGAAAAGAAAGAAAACGAAAAAGGGTATACCACTTAAAATTGATGAGTTAAAAGTTGGAGATTATATCGTTCATGAAAAGCATGGAATAGGTATATATTTAGGAATTGAAACCCTAAACGCAGCTGGAGTTATAAAGGATTATGTAAAAATATCCTATGCTAAGGAAGATATGCTATATATTCCTGTAAATCAATTGGATAGTGTAACAAAGTATATAGGTGCAGATGGAAAAGCTCCTCGAATTAGCCGTATGGGTGGACAAGATTGGGCTAAGGTTAAGGCGAAAGTAAGAAGTGGCTTAAAAGATATTGCAGATAATTTAGTAAAGTTATATGCAAAAAGAGAGATGTCAAAAGGTTTTGCTTTTTCAAAAGATACTGTTTGGCAAAGTCAGTTCGAAGATGAATTTATTTATGAAGAAACAGACGATCAATTAAGATGTATTGAAGAAATAAAAAGAGATATGGAGAGAGAAAGACCTATGGATAGGCTTCTTTGTGGCGACGTTGGATACGGAAAAACAGAGGTCGCGATAAGGGCCGCTTTTAAGGCAGTTATGGATGGCAAGCAAGTTGCATACCTTGCCCCTACGACTGTTTTAGCTTCTCAACATTATCACTCTTTTATTAAGCGTATGAAAGATTTCCCTGTAAAAGTTCAGGTAATAAGTAGGCTTCGTTCGCCAAAGGAACAAAAGGAAATATTAAAACAGTTAAAAGCTGGATATATAGATATTTTAATAGGTACTCATAGATTAATACAAAAAGACGTTATATTTAAAGATTTAGGCCTTTTAATAGTGGATGAAGAGCAAAAATTTGGTGTTATGGATAAAGAAAGAATAAAGATGATGAAGGAAAACGTTGATGTTTTAACTTTAACAGCAACGCCTATTCCGCGTACTCTTCATATGTCTATGGTAGGAGTTAAAGATGTGAGTGTTATATATGAACCTCCAGCAGATAGAAATCCTGTTCAGACTTATGTTTTCGAATATGATAGAGGAATTATTAGGGAGGCTATAACTCGCGAAATTGAGAGACATGGTCAAGTTTATTATTTATACAATAAGGTATCAGATATTGAAAGAGTTGCAAATAAGATTCAAGAAGATGTCCCATTTGCAAGGGTAGCTTATGCTCATGGTCAGATGGATCCTACGGAACTTGAAGATATTATGCTAAAGTTTTCAGATGGTGAATTTGACGTGTTAGTTTGTACTACTATTATTGATTCTGGAGTAGATATACCGAATGTTAATACAATAGTTATAGAGAATGCTGAAAATTTAGGATTATCTCAATTATACCAATTAAAAGGAAGAGTAGGACGTTCAAATAGAATTGCTTATGCGTATATTACGTATAGAAAAGATAAAGTTTTATCTGAAATTTCTACTAAGCGCTTAAATGCAATAAGAGAATTTACTGAGTTTGGTTCTGGTTTTAAAATTGCAATGAGAGATTTAGAGATAAGAGGGGCAGGTAATTTAATCGGTGCAGAGCAACATGGTCACATGGATGCAGTTGGTTATGAGACTTATTGTAAAATCTTAGAAGGTATGATTAGAGAATTAAAAGGTGAAAAAATCGAAGAAAAAGAAGAATATGATACAAAGGTTGATTTAAATATAAATGCATACATCAGTGAAAAATATATTAAAAATGACGTCCAAAAAATGGAGATGTATCAAAAAATTTCTAAGATAGAAAATAGTGAAGAATTATTAGATATTACCGATGAACTTACTGATAGATATGGAGATATTCCAAAAGAAACGGAACGTTTATTAAAAGTTGTAGAGATAAAGTCTATTGCAAAGAACCTTGGAATAGAGGAAATATCTGAAAATAACAATAGAGTTATATTTAAATTTTATAATTCTACTAAAATTGATATGGAAAAATTAAGTGATGTAATGAAAAAAATGAGAGGGAAATTATTGTTTTCAGCCGGAGAAAAGCCATATATAACTTTTAGTTTTGAAGAAAATGAAGATGAATTATTAAAGAATATTAAATTTTTGTTACAAAGCATAAATTAGTTGAATCCTGTTTTTTATTTTAATATAATTAAAATGTATTTTTGGAATTATATTAAATAAAATTGAGGAGGCACATTATATGGGCACAAAAAGGAAGATTTTTATACCATTATTAATTACAGTAATATTATTAGCAGCTTTTGTATTCGCATGGACTTGTATTTCTCAGAATGATTATGTACTAAAAATAAACGATCAGAAAATATCTATGAGTGAGTTTGAACCGTATTTAATACTTCAAAAGGCGAGTATGGAAGAACAGAAAAATGGAGAAATTGACTGGGAAAATGAACTTATAGAGGAAACTCCTGCTATTGAGAGCGCTAGAGAATTTGCAAAGCAAAGCATGATCGATACTGTAGTAAAGGTACAGCAAGCTAAAGCAAGAAAGATATCTCTTACTAAGGAAGAAAAAGCCGAATTAAGAAAGACTGCTGAAAAATATGTCGAAAGATTAAAAGAATATGGAATAACTGTAGAAGAGTTCGCCAAGATGACGGAAGATGTTTCTTTAATAGATAAGTTAGCTCTTGATGTATATAAAACAACAGACCATACTTCTCATAACCATGGTGAGGTAGATGTTACGAGCCTTGAAAAAGGTGAAGCACCTCAAGATGTAGTAGAATTTGATTCAAGACATATTCTATTTTTGACTCAAGGTTTATCAGATGAAGAGGCAGCTAAAGTAAAAGCAACAGCCGAAGAAGTTTTACAAAAAATATTAAATGGCGCAGATTTTGCTAGCCTTGCTAAACAATATTCAGAAGATCCAGGTTCAAAAGATAATGGTGGATTATATGAAAATATAGCTAGCGGAAGTTTTGTTGATTCTTATGAGGCCGCAGCGCTATCATTAAAAGACGGAGAAATTTATCCAGAGTTAGTTGAGTCAAGTTACGGTTACCATATTATAAAATTAGAGAAAATTTCAAAACCTGGATATTTAAGTAATACTGCTGCTAGGAATCTAATATCAAAGGAGTTTGATGAGATATCAAAAAAATGGGTTGATGATGCGAAAGTTGAGATAAATGAGCAAAGGTATAATTCAGCACAATAATTTTAGAGGAGGAGAAGACTGTGAGAAAGTTTTTATTAGTACTGACAATTGCATTTATGGGTATAATAACTCATTCATTTGCATTTTCAGATGTGCCTAAAGAGTTTTGGGCATATGAAAGAATTAATAGGTTGTATAATGATGGAATAATAAGTGGATTTGAAGATGGAACTTTTAGACCAAAGGACACAATTACAAGAGAACAAGTGGCGTCTGTTGTTTCTAATTTCTTTAAGCTTACTCAAAATGAGGAAGAAAAAGAGTTCGGAGACGTTCCTGCTGGTAGATGGTCTGAAGGGTATATTAAATTAGTATCTCAATACATGGAGTTAGAAGAAAATGATGGAGTTTATTCTTTTAAACCGTTTGAAAATGCTACAAGAATAGATGTCGCAAAGTTAGTAGCAAAGATATTAGGCGTAGATAATGAAGAAATAGATTATACTGCAATTAATAAATTTAATGATAAAGCTAAATTTGCTGAAGAAGATAAAAAATATATAGCATTTATTGCTCAAAAAGGCATTATGTCTGGAGACGAGAAATCTAATTTCAGACCTAGTGATACAATAACGAGAGCAGAATTTTGTTCCATCATATATAACGTATATTCGCCTAAAGAACTAGAAAATCCCAATATATCTCCAAATGCTGTACTTAGTATAAATGGAGAAGAGATTTCTGAAGATGAATTTAATTTGTATTTTGGATTGCAAAAGAAATTATATGAATCCATATTCCAAAGTTATGAAATATGGAATGAACAAATAGAAGGTAAGACGATTTATGAAATAGTTAAAGATGAAACCAAAGAAGAAATAATATTAGATAGAATAAAGCTTCAAAAAGCGGCAGAGTTAAAAATAGAGTTAAATGATGCAGAAAAACAAGAAATAAATGCCTATATAAGTAGTTCAGAAGGAAGTAATATGTGTGACATTTATAATTTAACTTCAGACCAGTTATATAAATTGGAAAGTGAAGCTAAATTGATTTCGAAATTGTCTGATGAGCTTTATAAAAATATTGATCATTCAAAACATTCTCATGCAGATATTGATTCTTCTCTTTTAATAGGTACATATAGTGCAAGACATATATTACTTTCTACCCAAGGTTTATCTGAGGCAGAAAGCTTAAAAGTAAAAGAATCTGCTGAAAAATTATTAGACCAGGTAAAGAATGGCGCAGATTTCGCAAAACTTGCAAATGAGTATAGTTCAGATACAGGTTCTAACCAAAATGGCGGTTTATATGAAAATGTAAAAACTGGTGAATTTGTAAAAGAATTTGAAACCGCAGCATTATCTCTTGAAGAAGGAGAAATTTATCCTGAATTAGTAAAATCAGGTTATGGATATCATATAATTAAGTTAGAGAAGAAAACAATAGAAAGTACAAGAGAATTAACAGAATCCGAGAAACAAGAGATAAAAGTAAATGATTTGAACGAAATCTCTAGTGATTGGCTTAAGAACTCAAAAATCGTTGTAAATAAAGTTTTGTATGATAATTTATAAATTTTTAAGATAAAAAAGCAAGAATTAATTTTCTTGCTTTTTTGTGTATAATTTTGTCGTTTTTTATAGATACTACTACTAAATGAATTTTTTCGTTAAGATAAGGAGGTAGTTGTTGTGAAAGCGACAGGAATAGTTAGAAGAATTGATGATTTAGGTAGGGTAGTAATACCAAAAGAGATAAGAAAAACTTTGAGAATAAGAGAGGGCGATCCTCTTGAAATATTTACCGATAAAGATGGAGAAGTTATATTAAAGAAATATTCTCCTATTGGTGAACTTAGCGAATTTGCGGTTCAATATGCTGAAACTTTAGCTAAAACAAGTGGACATGTGGCTTGTATTACAGATAAGGATTCAGTTATTGCAGTATCTGGTGCGCCTAAAAGAGAATTCTTAGATAAGAATATTAGTTATGAACTAGAAAAAATTATGAATGATAAAACTACTTGGGTAGTAAAGAGTGCTAGTGAAAAGAGAGTACCTATATTTACGAATGAAAGTACAGATAAATACTATGCGCAAGTAATTTCACCAATAGTATCTGAGGGAGATACAATTGGTTCTGTAGTTCTAATGGCAACAGAAGCGGGAAGTCAGATGGGAGATGCAGAAGTAAAGTTAGCACAATCTGCAGCTGGTTTTTTAGGAAAACAAATGGAACAATAAAAAAAGAGGGGGTTTTTAAACTCCCTCTAATTTTTCTTTTGAACATTAATAAAATCTATAAGATACATGATAAAAGCAAAGAACAACGACAAAATTGCTAATATAAACATAGGCAAAACATAAGGTTTTAACATCATAAAATATTCACTAAACATTGAAAAAACTATTGCAATAAAGAAAAGTATAGTTGATAATTTTCCAAACCATTTTGAGGACACTACTACATCATTTCTTCTTAACAATTTTATAGCACCAAGTCCCATAAATATTTCTTTTAAGAAAAATATTAAAGTAATCCAAAATGGTATTATATTAACCACCCATAATCCTACTAAAGCAGAAAATTGAAGTAATTTATCTGCAAGAGGATCAAGTATTTTTCCCAAATCAGTAATCAGATTATATTTTCTAGCTATATACCCGTCTAGAATATCTGTAACACTAGCTAATACATAAAATAGTATAGCTAAAGTAAAGTCACGAGATATAAGAAAATACGCCATAATTGGTACTAAAAGAAGTCGTATTATTGTTAGAAAATTAGGTAAATTCATTTGAGCTTCTCCATTCTATTAATCTTTTATTTCAAAAGTTAATTCTTTTTTATAATCCACATAGATAATTTTATCATTTAGATTTTCATGTTTCAATATCATTTCTGCAATTTTATTTTCTATGTTTTTTTGAAGCGCACGTCTTAATGGTCTAGCACCATATTTAGCATCATACCCAATTTTTACAATATAGTCAATTGCTTTATCTGAAAGTTCAACAGATGTTTTCATATTTTTTAATTCTGAATTTATTTCGTTTATCATTAGAGAAACAATTTGACGTATTTCAGGGACAGAAAGTTCATGGAACACAATTATTTCATCTAATCTGTTTAAAAATTCAGGTTTAAAATATTCTTTTAATGCTGAGATTACTTTATCATCATTTTGAGTAGGTGTTTGGTTAAAACCTAAAGCAGAAGCACTTCCAGTACCAGCATTTGATGTTAAAATTATAATTGTATTTTCAAAATTAACGGTTCTTCCTTGACTATCTGTAAGTCTTCCTTCATCTAAAATTTGAAGAAGTAAGTTAAATACATCTCCATGAGCTTTTTCAATTTCATCAAACAGGATGATAGAATAAGGATTGCGGCGAACTTTTTCAGTAAGTTGACCGGCTTCATCGTATCCTACATATCCAGGAGGTGCACCTATTAACTTAGATACAGCATGTTTTTCCATATATTCGGACATATCTAGTCGTATTATAGAGTCCTCACTAGTAAATAATTCACAAGCAAGAGCTTTTACGAGTTCTGTTTTACCAACTCCAGTAGGCCCTACAAATATAAAGGACGGTGGACGTTTTCTATTTCTAAGGCCTGCTCTATGACGTCTTATTGCGTTAGATAGGGTAGAAACAGCATTATCTTGCCCAATAAGTCTTTTATGAAGATTTTCCTCTAAATGTAGAAGCTTATCTGATTCTTCTTCAGAGATTTTTTTCGCCGGAATTTTAGTCCATAATTCTATAACGTTCGCCAAATCTTCACGAGTTACTATAGATTTTTTTATTTTCTTTTCTAATTCTTCAATTTGGTTAGTTAAATTACATTCTTTAGTTTTTAAATCAGCAGCTTTTTGGTAGTCTTCAATAGAGTCAGCAGAAACAGCAGACTCTTTTTCTTCTTGAATACCCCTAAGTTGAGCTTTTAGTATTTCAAGTTTTATAAGTGGTTTATTATTTAAGTTTATTCTAGAAGAAGCTTCGTCTATTAAATCTATTGCTTTGTCTGGCTGAAATCTATCATGGATATATCTATTAGACATAGAAACTGCAAGTTCTAGAGTTTCATTTGGTAGGGTAACTTTATGAAAATCTTCATAATAAGGACGTATTGTTTTTAATATATTAAGAGTTTCTTCAGCGGTAGGTTCATCAACAATAATAGGTTGGAATCTTCTTTCTAAAGCAGAATCTTTTTCAACATGTTTTCTATATTCTTTTAAAGTAGCAGTACCAATTACTTGAATTTCTCCACGAGATAAAGCTGGTTTTAATATATTAGCAGCGCTCATAGCACCTTCAGCATCTCCAGCACCTGTTATCATATGAAGTTCATCAATTACTAAAATAATATTCCCGGCATTTTTTGCTTCGTCTATAATACCACGCATACGAGATTCGAATTGACCTCTAAATTGGGTACCAGCAACTACAGCAGTTATATCAAGTTGGTAAACTTCACGGTTAAATAATTTAGCAGGTACTTTTTTATCTACGATTCTTTGAGCAAGAGCTTCGGCAATAGCAGTTTTACCAACACCTGGTTCGCCTATTAAAACAGGATTATTTTTAGTACGGCGGTTTAATATTTGAATTGTGCGATCTAATTCTTTTTCTCTACCAGCGATTTTGTCTAATTTATTTTCTCTAGCCAGAGTAGTTAAATTAGTTCCGTAAGCATCTAGCATTTTTCTCTTTTTAGGTGGCTTTTTTTCTTGAACTGCAACTTTTGGATTACTTTGGTTATTAGAGGATTCATTACCACCAAACATTTTAGCAAAAGCTCCTAAAATAGATTTTTCATCAGCTACCATGGAATCAGAATCTTCATTTTCAGAAGTAAGGTTATTTAAAAAACCTTCCATTTCAGTAGTTAAAGATTCGAGTTCTTCTTCAGACATCCCAGATTGAAGTAACATATTATTAATAGGATCAATTCCTCTTTTTTTAGCACATTCTAAACACAAGCCTTCGGTAGTTTGTTTACCAGTTTCTATTTTTGTCATAAATATTACGGCTAAGTTTTTATTACATTCTGAACATAACATAGTTTTTTCTCCTTTGCGTTATTTCTACATATATTATATTCATTTTTGGTTATAGGTCAATAAAATTTATGTTACAATTTATTTACTGTTAATACAAAACTATAAAATTTTTGAAAAGTTTACATAAAATCTGTTGCATTTAAAAAAAACTTATGGTAAAATTAAATATGTTGTACGAAAGAGGATATACAGAGTTAGAACAGGGAGGTTCCTAAGGTGCAGTACAAAGAGGAATTGGTTGCTGCGGCGAGTGACATGTACACAAATCTAGAAAATCGCAGGGCTCAAGTACTAAACCAAATTCAAATGCATGCAGTAAACCAAATAAAAAATGGATATACTGGATTTAGAATTACTAGACTTGAGAAAGGCGATGAGAAATACTTAAAAGAATGGGCAGACATGACGAATGCAGATGTGAAGACCATTAAGTTTAAGTACTTTGAAGATGCCAGACGTTATATAATAAAGCAATTCGTTGTTAACTTAAAAAATAGTATGAAGTTAGATTATGAGTTAGAAGGAAAAACTTTAATTATTGAATAATTTTATTGCCCTCTTAAGTTTAAACTTTGGAGGGTTATTTTTTGGAGGAGATACTGATGTATAATGTAGTACTTATAAGGTATGGAGAGATAGTTTTAAAAGGGAATAATCGTTCAAAGTTTGAAAAAAAGTTAGTAGATAATGTTAAATATGCTTTAAGAGAAGAAGACGTAAAAATAACTTTTTCACAAGCAAGATTATATGTTGAGCCAAATGATCCTCTAGACTTAGATAGAATTGTAAATAAGCTAAAAAAGGTATTTGGAATAGTATCTTTAAGTTTAGCTGTTAAAATAGAGAGTGATTGGGAAAAAATAAAAGAAACTTCTGTAAAGCTTATGGAAGAAGAAAATATGGGAAAAACTTTTAAAGTTGAAGCAAGACGTGGAGATAAGAGTTTTCCTTTGCAATCTATGGAAATTGCTAAAGAAATAGGAGGCTATGTACTTAGTAAGGTAAAAGGGTTAAAAGTAGATGTAAATAAGCCAGATACATTGCTTTCTATAGAGGTTAGAGAAAGTACATATATTTACTTAAATAAGATACCTGCATTAGGTGGAATGCCAGTAGGTACTAATGGAAAAGGATTATTATTAGTATCCGGAGGAATAGACAGTCCTGTTGCTGGATTTATGTTGGCGCGTCGTGGTGTAGAAATTGATGCCCTACATTTCTTTAGTCCGCCATATACAGGTGTTAAAGCGAGGGAAAAAGTTGTCGAACTTTGTAAAATTGTTTCACAATATAGCGGAAAAATTAATTTATATATAGCTAATTTTACAGAACCACAACTCGCTATAAGAGATAATTGTCCACCAGAACAGATGGTATTACTTATGAGAAGAATAATGATGAGGGTGGCTGAAAGAGTTGCTAATGAAAAAGGCTGCGATGCTCTTATTACTGGAGAGAACTTAGGGCAAGTTGCAAGTCAGACTATGAAATCAATAGTCGCAACAAACGATGTTTGTAGTATCCCTGTTTTTAGACCGCTTATTGGAATGGATAAGAACGATATTATAGATATTGCTAAAAAGATAGGGACTTTTGAAACTTCGATTTTACCATATGAAGATTGCTGTACAATATTTGTTCCGAAACATCCAGAAACTCAGCCTAAGATTGAGAAGTTAGAGAGATCAGAAACTCATTTAGAGATAGATAAGATTGTTGATGAAGTGGTTAATAATTTGGAACGTATTGAAATAAAGAATAATTAAGGAGGCTAATTAACGGAATACCGTGAAATTAAAATTAGTTACAGTTGTTTAAAATGACTCCTCTTTGTTAGACAGACGTTTAACAAAGAGGAGTCATTTTTTTAATTAAAAATAAAAAATCTCACTTGATTTTTGCGAACTTTTGTTCTATAATAAAAATGAAATTTATAAAGAAAGGAAGCGATGGCTTTGAAAAAAGAAGATATAGCAACGCAAATTAATGT
>JAEEXS010000057.1 GCA_016287855.1 Clostridia bacterium | reverse complement strand
AACATTACAACTTATAACAATATTTGTTGAAGGTAAAGCTCCCTACTTTATTCCAGCATGGTGTGCGGATTTTACATCCAATCTTGCATTGCCTTATATGGTAGGCTTTTTGGGAATTGCTTTTTGGTTAAGAATTGCAAAGATAATGGAACCAATAACTATGAATAGTAAGGTTATTGATTGTATTTCTAATAATGCATATCCGATAATGGCCCACCAGTTTTTGGGATTTTTTGTATTAAAATATATTTATTTTACTTTAAGTAAAGTTACACCGTTCTTTCAAACATTTGATGTTTTTAATTTTAAGTTTAATATTTGGTATTATTATTACTCAAATAAAGCTTTCTTTATATTATATCTTATATTTGGACTAGTCATACCAATATTAATAAGTACAATATTAACAAAAATTAAAATTATTATACAGAATGTATTAAAAAAATTAAGAAAAGATGATCACAAATTGGTGAAGGAAATTGGATAAAATTAAATACACGAGTATTAATGAGGAAAAATATAAAATGATTATTGAAAGTGAGGATATTGCATGAAAATAATAAAATTTGAAGAAAAATACCGTGATGATATGATTTATATGGTATTAAGTGCAAAAAATGCTTTAGGGAGAGTACCAAGATTAAATGAAGATTTATTGGACATTAAAGCAAATTATTTTGATAAAGGGCATCCTTTCTGGATTGCAATTGATGAATTTGATAGAGTTATTGGTTGTATTGGAACAAAGCAAGATGAAGAAGGTAATTTATTTTTATCACATCTATACGTTAAATACGATTTTAAAAGACATGGAATTGGTGGAGAACTTTTAAAAATTGCAGAAGATTCTGCAAAGGAAAGAGGATACAAGGAAGTGCATGTTCATATGGGAAAGGAATATTTGGAAAGTCATATATTTTACCCTAAACATGGCTATAAAGAATATATGGATTTATATTTGAAAAAGGAGATATAATTGTACAGAGGAAGTTGATAAATTAACGTAAGAACCTAAAAAGTTAGAAAGAGAGGGCTAGCATGTTAAAAAAGTTTGAGGATAATTTAGTTCAAATAGCGAGTGCTATTTTAGTTTTACCAATAATAATTTTTTGTTTTGGTTTTTTGAAATTTTATGTGGCGATAATTATGAGTGGTATAATTATATTTTCATATTATAGGTTGATAAAAAATATGTCGAAAAATCCTCAAGTAATAGTTAAAGCTAGTAAGAAGAAAAAGTCAACAGAAAAAAATAATGATAGAAAAACGATTACATATTATATAATAGTAGCGGTATTATTGGCTATATGGCTTGTATTTTCTGGAATAGGGAATTTTTCATATCAAAATAGTGACTGGATTGTAAGAAATGCTGTATTTAGAGATTTGATTGATTATGATTGGCCTATAACCTATAATTTTGGTGAAACAATTCCTGAAATAGCCAACATTATAGGTAGTGATTCTGTTAGATTTGTGTATTATTTTTTGTTTTGGTTAGTTCCAGCTTTATTTGGAAAGTTGTTTGGATATAATTTTGCTAATATAGTTTTATTTATATGGACCTATTTTATATTGTTTGTAATAGTAGGTTTGATAAATAAAAAACTTGGGAAGAAATCTTATATAACACCTATAGTTCTAATTATATTTAGCGGTATGGATATATTTCAAATGCAGAACATATTTAGTAATATTTTTACTCAAGATCATATTGAGTGGAATTCGATATTTATTCAATATAGTGCGAATACTACTCAGTTATATTGGGTATTTAACCAGTGTGTTATGGTTTGGCTTATAGCTGTTTTATTGTTGTCGATTAAAAATCCTACATCAATTATATTTATATCATGTATAACGTTTTGCTACTCGCCGTTTGCAACATTTGGAGTTATTCCAATTGCAATATGTCAGGTATTATTGAATTTGTTTAGTGAAAAAGATGAGAGTATTATAAAGAGACTAGTAAAAGTGGCATTTAGTGTTGAGAGCTTGTTTGCAATATGTGTATTAATTATATTTGGGACATACTATGTTTCAGCGGATAGTTCTATATCTGATAGAGGAATAACATGGATTGCAAATGGAATACAGTTTGGGCAATTTTTTGGGATTTGGTTAAGGTTTATTTTGACGGAGTTTTTGTTGTTTGTTATTATATTGTTTAAAGATTATAGAAAAGATGCTTTATTTTGGGTTATAGCGTTGGAGTTGTTATTTATTCCGTTTTATAAAATGACTCCTGCAAATGATTTTTGTATGCGTGCGTCGGTAGTCCCATTATTTTTACTTATGATATATGTTATTCAGTATATAGTTAATTCTAAAAGTAAAGCTGGACTTACCTTGATATCATGTCTTTTGGTGATAGGAACGATAACACCTTTCCATGAGGTGTATAGAAGTGTATATAATACTTTTGAAAATCATGATTATATAATTAGAAATGAAATAATATATTCTGTTGGCTGTCCTTCTACATATGAAGGTTTAATATTGTGCAATGAGCAGTTTTATGCTAAGAATTATGAGAATAAATTCTTTTATAAGTATTTGGCAAAATGATATAAAAATAGGAGGTAAATATGCCTATACATGTTTTTTATGGTGAGGAAGATTTTTTAAGAGATTATAATTCTAATAAAATTATTTCTGATTGCAATTTAAGTAATTTGGATATGAATCTTGTAAAGCTTACAGATGAGAATTTTAGTAGTATTATTGATAATTCAGAACAACTTCCTTTTTTCGATAATAAGAAGGTTATATATATAAAAAATTCGGGCTTTTTTACTTCTAGTAAAAAGATTTCTCAATCTGTTACTGAAAAAGTTACTGAGTATTTTGAGAAGTTGCCGGATTATTTAGAGATTATTTTTAACGAAGAAAGTATAGATAAACGTCTTTCTGTATATAAAAAGCTTTCTAAGATTGCTAAGTTTGAGGAGTTTAAGTTTAGAGGAGAAGTTGACCTTTCTAATTGGATCGTTAGTGGTATGAAGAAGTGTGGCGGGAGTATAGATATTGAAGACGCAAGGTATTTGGCTGAGGTTTGTGGCCCGTCTATGAGCTTTTTACATAGCGAGATAAAGAAGTTGGCAATTTTGAGTAAAGAAGGCGAAAAGGTAGATAGGGCGTTAATTGATAAAGTTTGTGTTAAGAGTGCTCAGGGGATTATTTTTGATTTGACGGATGCTTTGGGAACTAAAGATAAGGCTAAGGCTCTTAAGTTGCTGGAGGAGCTTATTCTAAAGAAAGAGGCGGAGCAGTTTATTTTGATTATGTTGTACAAGCATTTTAGAAATTTGTATTTGCTTAGAGTTGCTACTGACGAAGGGTGTGCGAGTGCTGAGTATTTGGGTATTAATCCGTATGTTTATAGGAAGTTACTTTCCCAAGTAAAGAAATATACTGAGGAAGAATTGAGAAGTATTTTAGATAAGTTTACGGAGTTTGATTATAAGAGCAAAAAGGGCGAGATTGATTTAAGGACGGGTATTGAGACGGTTATTTGTTGTTTGTAGTTTATATATTGTGTGAGCTTGGAAATATCACTATTCTAAAAAAATAATAGAAAAAATTTGCAATATTAGTATTTTTTGTAGTATAATATTGACATGTTTTTTGTAATTGGAAATATGGGAGGTCTTTTTATGGAAGAGAATATGCAACCAGAGGTTGATTTAAACGAGTTACTAAAGATTAGAAGAGATAAACTTGCGGAGTTACAAAATAAGGGTGAAGATCCTTTTGAAATAACTAAGTTTAATCGTACTCATACGAGTGAAGATATTTTTTCAAATTATGATGAGTTAGAAGAAAAAGATGTTGTTATTGCTGGACGTCTTATGGCTAAAAGAATTATGGGTAAGGCTTCTTTTTGTCATATTCAAGATATGCAAGGCAAGATTCAGTCTTATGTTTCTATAAATGATATTGGAGAAGAGGCATATAAAGAGTTTAAGAATTATGACCTTGGTGATATTGTTGGTATTAAGGGGTTTGTTTTTAAGACTAAAACTGGCGAAATTTCTGTACATGCTAAGGAAATTACTTTACTTGCAAAGTCTTTAAGACCACTTCCTGAAAAGTATCATGGGTTAAAAGATACTGATTTAAGATATAGACAAAGGTATGTTGATTTAATAGTTAATCCTGAGACTAAGAAGACTTTTATAACTCGTAGTAAGATTATAAAAGAACTTAGACGTATTCTAGATGATAAGGGGTATATGGAAGTTGAAACTCCTATTCTTAGTACTATAGTTTCTGGAGATGCAGCTCGTCCTTTTATTACTCACCATAATACTTTAAATCTTGATATGTATCTTAGAATTGCTCCTGAGTTGTATTTAAAGAGACTTATTGTTGGTGGTTTTGATAAGGTTTATGAAATTGGTAGATTGTTTAGAAATGAAGGTATGTCGATTAAACACAATCCTGAGTTTACTAACATTGAGTTATATTCTGCTTATGAAGATTACCATGACATGATGGACATTGCTGAGGAGATTGTTTCGACGTTAGCTAAAAACGTTCTTGGTACTACAAAGATTACTTATCAAGGGGTAGATATTGATCTTACTCCTGGTTGGAAGAGAATTAGTATGATAGATAGTATAAAAGAGGCTACTGGTGTTGATTTCAATACAATTGAAACTGATGAAGAGGCTCAAAAAATTGCTAAAGAAAAGCATGTTGAGTATGATGATATAAAGAATACTAGAGGCCATATTATTAATGCTTTCTTTGAGGAGTTTGTTGAAGAAACTCTTATTCAGCCTACTTTCATTATAGATTATCCTGTTGAAATTTCTCCTCTTACAAAGAGGAAGAAAGAAGATAAGAGACTTACTGAAAGATTTGAGATGTTTATTGGCGGTAGAGAGTATGGTAATGCATATTCAGAGTTAAACGATCCAATAGATCAGTATCAAAGATTCTTGAAACAAGTTGAAGCTAAGAACAAGGGTGATGAAGAGGCTGGTATGATGGATTTGGATTTCGTTAATGCTCTTGAGATAGGTTTACCTCCTACGGGTGGACTTGGTATTGGCTTAGATAGATTAATCATGCTTCTTACAGATAGCGCTTCTATTAGAGATATTTTGTTATTCCCTACGATGAAACCATTAGGCTAGATTGTGAAAGTTGCTGCGTTTTTGAAAGGAGAGTAATAGTGCAAGAGAATTTAAGTGAATTTTTGAAAATTGCATATAAATATGGGAAGGTTAAGGATTTAGAAGAAGCTTTTGAAGATTTTCCGGTAGAGGAAGAATGGCATAAGGGTAAAGTAGAAAATGTAATAAAAGAAGATAGTAAAAAATATGAAGCATATGATATAGGAGATATTGTATTTGTAAGTGTGTATGTATACCCTGATGGAAGAGTTGGAAATAATCATCTTTTTGTAATTATCGATAAAGATAATACTGCTATTCCGATAGAATATTTTGGAATGATATTATCTTCACAAATTGATAAACTGAAGTTTAGCTCAAATAAATTGCTAAAGAAAGATGCTATAAACAACTTAAATAAAGATAGTATTGTAAAAACAGATATAATATATAGGTTATATGATAAACAGATATTGTTTAAAATAGGAAAAATTGATAAAGATAAAGTGGATGAGTATAAGAAAAGTTTTTATGATAGTTTGAAAGATAATAATTAATGAAAGAGTAAAATATTAATATTGGTATTTTTACCATTGTTTTAGTTCTGATAAATATTTTAAGGAAGTCATAGATAAATTCAGTTGCATAGCTGTAAAACTGAAAAATAAAACAACTGAAATACTGATGAATAAAGGAAAGTCATGTATTTGTTTTCTTATCAATGCAACCGTTAGCATAGTTGTAGTATGAAAATGGGGTGATTATAATGAATGATTTCATAATTAGAGAAGCAACTTTAGAGGATATTGATAATGGTTTATTAAATGTTTATATAGAAGGATATGAGTATCATCAAGCTAGTAGACCTGATGTCTTTATTAGCAGGGCATATGAACAATTAAGGGAAGATTTAATAAAAGATTTTGATAAATTATCAATCATTATAATTATTGACAAAACTGAAATAGTTGGATATCTTTCATATAAAATTGTAGATAGGCGTAATAGAAAGTTAGATCTTAATCAATTAGTTATAAAAGAAGATTATAGGGGCAAAGGCTTAGGGAAAATTTTAATAGAAGAAGCAAAAAAGATAGCAATAGAGAATAATTGTAGTAGAATTGAACTTAATTGTTGGCTTTTTAATAAGAATGCTTTAGCAATGTATGAACATATTGGTTTTTGTAAGCAAAGAATGATGTATGAAATGAAATTAAAATAATTACTTTTTTATAAGGAGTGTACTATGAAAGTAATACAAAAGAATGATGCTATTAGTGGAAAAAATAGCGAAAAATGCACTACATTAGAATATAGTTTTGGCGATAAGGATATTGATGTTGGAGTTGCTACTATAACGGGAAGATACCCTGAGAAAGATTATTGTGTTAATACAATTTGTAAAGAGTTAGTTTTCGTTTTAGAAGGAACTGGCAGTTTATGCTTTCAAAATGAAAAGGTAGATTTTTCAAAGGGAGATGCAATTTTAATCGAACCTAATGAAAAGTATTATTGGGATACTGAGTTTTGTATTGTATCGATGACTTGTACACCATCGTGGAGTCCAGAACAGTATAAATTGATGAAATAATTTTATATGAAGGGAGTTTTTTATATGGCAGAACTTACAATGGATAAGTTAATAGCTTTGGCTAAGAATAGGGGGTTTGTTTATCCTGGCTCTGAAATTTATGGAGGTTTGGCTAATTCTTGGGATTACGGTCCTCTTGGTAGTGAACTTAAAAAGAATATTAAAGATGCTTGGTGGCAAAAGTTTGTACGTGAGTCTAAATACAATACTGGCGTTGATGCTGCAATTTTGATGAACCCTCAAGTTTGGGTTACTACTGGACATGTCGGAGGTTTTAGTGATCCACTAATAGATTGTAGAGATTGTAAAACTAGACATAGAGCAGACAAGCTTATTGAAGAATGGGGTGTTGCTCAAGGTAAAGACATTACCGGACTAGATGGTTGGACTGAGGAACAACTTGTTCAATATATAAAGGATAATGAGATTCCTTGCCCTAATTGTGGTAAAAAGAATTTTACAGATATAAGAAAGTTTAATCTTATGTTTAAGACTTTTATGGGAGTTACTGAAGATGCTAAGTCTGAAGTTTATTTAAGACCAGAGACTGCTCAAGGTATTTTCGTTAACTTTAAAAATGTTATGAGAACTACAAGACGTAAAATCCCTACTGGTATTTGCCAAATTGGTAAGTCTTTTAGAAATGAGATTACTCCTGGTAACTTTATTTTTAGAATTCGTGAGTTTGAGCAGATGGAACTTGAATTTTTCTGCCAACCTGGTACGGATTTAGAGTGGTATGAATATTGGAAAAAGACTTGTAAGGCTTGGTTAATGAGTCTTGGCGCTAAAGAAGAAAACTTTAGACTTAGAGAACATTCTAAAGAAGAGTTATCTTTCTATAGCAAGGGTACAACAGATATTGAATATAAGTTCCCATTTGGATGGGGTGAACTTTGGGGTATTGCAGATAGAACTGATTATGACTTATCTCGTCATATGGAAGCTACAAAGGCTGATCTTACATATTTAGATCCTGAGACTAATGAGAAGTATGTTCCTTATTGTGTTGAACCTTCTGTTGGCGTTGATAGATTGTTCTTGATGTTCTTGTGTGATGCTTATGATGAGCAAGAAATTGCAGAGGGAGATGTTAGAACTGTTCTTCATTTACATCCAGCTCTTGCACCTATAAAGGCTGCTATCTTACCTCTTTCTAAGAAGTTAGCTGAGCCTGCTACTAAATTATTTGAGCAACTATCTGCTAAGTTTATGTGTGAATATGATGAGGCTGGTAGCATTGGTAAGAGATATAGAAGAGAAGATGAAATTGGTACTCCTTTCTGTATTACTTATGATTTTGATTCTGAAACTGACGGTTGTGTTACTATTAGAGATAGAGATTCTATGGAGCAAGTTAGAATTAAAATTGATGAGGTTGAAAATTATATCAGTGAGAGATTAAAATTTTAACAAGGGACGTCCATTAAAAGTTTAAATTGGATTTTTAATGGGCGTTTGTATATATAAAAATATAGAGGAGGAATGCAAATGGATAAGCTTTATATAGTAATGCCAGCATATAATGAAGAGGAAAATATTATACAAACTCTTGATTCTTGGTATCCGGTAATCGAAAAGTATTCTGCTAATGGGGAGTCTAGGCTTGTTGCCGTAAATGATGGTAGCAAGGATAATACATATAATATTATGCTGGAATACGCTAAAACTCATCCACTCTTTACACCTCTTACAAAGGAAAATGGTGGTCACGGTCCTACTGTTATTTTTGCTTATGATTACGCTATAAATAATGGGGCTGATTGGATTTTCCAAACTGATTCAGATGGTCAAACTAATCCTGAAGAGTTTGATGCTTTTTGGGATGATAAAGAAAATTTTGACGCTATATTTGGGTATAGAAATGTAAGAGGAGATGGAAAGTCGAGAGCTTTTGTTGAAAAAGTAGTGTGTAGACTTGTAAAACATTATTTTGGCGTAAAAGTTCCAGATGCAAATGCTCCTTTTAGGTTGATGCGAGCTGATAAACTAAAGAAATATTTATATAAGTTAAGCCCTGATTATAATTTACCTAATATTATGATAACTACATATTTTGCTTATTATAAAGAAAGGATAGATTTTAAAACCATTTCATTTAAACCTCGTACAAAGGGTACTAATTCAATCAATATAAAGAAAATAATAAAAATTGGTAAGAAGGCTCTTAAAGATTTTAAGCAATTAAGGAAGGAGCTTTAAAAATGATATATGATTATTTAATTGTAGGAGCAGGCTTATATGGGGCTGTATTCGCTGAGCGTGCACTTGCTCATGGAAAAAAAGTTCTTATTGTAGATAAACGTTCTCACATTGGAGGAAATGTTTATACGGAAAACTTAGAAGGAATAAATGTACATAAATATGGAGCTCATATTTTTCATACAAATAATACAAATGTATGGAATTATATAAATCATTTTGCTACATTTAATCGCTATACTAATTCGCCTGTTGCTAATTATAATGGAGAGTTGTATTCGTTACCTTTTAATATGTATACATTTAACAAGATGTGGGGGGTTATAACGCCCAAAGAGGCTAAAGAGAAAATTGAGGAACAAAGAATAGCCGCTAATATATCCAATCCTTCGAATTTAGAAGAACAGGCTATATCTCTTGTTGGAATTGATATTTATGAGAAGCTTATAAAAGGTTATACGGAGAAACAGTGGAATCGACCATGTAAAGAGTTACCTGCTTTTATTATTAAAAGATTGCCTGTGAGATTTACTTTTGATAATAACTACTTTAATGCGTTATATCAGGGGATTCCAGTGGGTGGTTATACAAGGATAATTGAGAAGATGATTGCTGGTGCAGATATTAAACTTAATACGGACTACCTAACTGAGAGAGAAAGTTTAAATGAACTAGCGAATAAAATAGTATATACTGGCTCAATAGATGAGTATTTTAATTATTCTTTAGGGGTGTTAGAATATCGTTCTGTAAATTTTGAAACTGAATTATTAGATATTAGTAATTATCAAGGAAATGCAGTCATAAATTATACAGATAGTGAAACTCCATATACAAGAATAATTGAACATAAGTGGTTTGAATTTGGTAAAGATGAAAATGGTAACGATTTGCTGAAAACTATTATTAGTAAAGAGTTTAGCTCAGAATGGAAACCGGGGGTTGAGCGCTATTATCCTATAAATAATGACAAAAATAATGATTTATTTAAAGCTTATAAAGAGTTGGCTGAAAAGGAAACAAATGTGATTTTTGGTGGACGCTTAGGCGAATATAAGTACTATGATATGGATCAAGTAATTGATATTGCTCTAAATAGGGCTAATTCTGAGTTTATTTAATTTGCTTCTAAAAAGTATTTGGGGTAAAGAGAGGGGAATTGTCGTGAAGAATACAATCAGTATAATTGTGCCGATATATAACGTCGAAAAATACTTAGTAGATTGTATTGAAAGTATTATTAATCAAACGTATAAAGATTTAGAGATTATTTTGGTGGATGATGGCTCAAAAGATAATTGTGGGAAAATAGCTGATGATTATGCCAAAAAGGATAGCAGGATAAAGGTAATCCATAAAGAGAATGGAGGGTTATCTGATGCTCGAAATAAAGGTATGGAGATTGCTACTGGTGAGTATTTAATGTTTGCAGATTCTGATGATTTTCTACTGCCTAATGCATGTGAGGTTTTGATTAAAGAAATTGAAGATAAATCGGCTGATTATGTTATAGGGAATTATATTAATTGTTATGAAGATGGCAAGTTATGGGAAAGACCGGTTTTTAATACTGAAAAGTTTAAGGCATTTAAATTAGATATTAAAGATTATTTTGATTCATTTTTTATAATGAATTCTGGAATATGGAATAAGATTTTTAGGCGGGAGTTTATTGAAAAGCTAGGCTTAAAATTTGAAATTGGGCTCCCAGCAGAAGATGCAATTTTTACTACATATTGTTTTATAAAGGCTCAAAGTGTTTATTATATTCCAGATAAAGTTTATGTTTATAGACAAAGGGGCGCGGGAGAGTCAATTTCTATGAGTTGTTCTCCAAAGTACTTTTTTGGTATTAGTAAGGCGTATAAGATTATTTATGATAATTTT
>JAEEXS010000056.1 GCA_016287855.1 Clostridia bacterium | reverse complement strand
GTAAGCAATGGGTAATGACTGGACCACAAACATTGTATGCACAGTGGCAAGTTGCACAAGTTACATTCCGTGTAGGAGACTATGTAACATATATACCTAGTGTAACTTCTGCTTCAGTATCTGCAAGTTCTTCTGGATATACAAGCTCTCAATCATATAATCCAAGTGCTACAACAAGTTGGAGAGTATTTAGTGTAGCTAATGGAGTAGAAATCATACCAACAACATATGCATTTAATCTAGCACTTAGAGGAGATAATGGTAAAACAAACGTACAAAGCATATTAACTACAATAAGTAATAACTATAAAAACTCTTATGCAGCAAGTGCAAGACATTTAGGTATGCCAACTGAAAATACTGGTTCTCTTGGGCTATCAATGAATTCTGCAGATAAAGCAATAATAGATGCAAATACCGGATTAAATTATAATGGAGATACATTTACTGGTGGTTATGGTGTCATTCCTCTGTCCTCTACTACAGTTCCTGCTGTAGAAATAATAAGGAGCGATCGTACATTGGTATATTCGATATTATATTCGCTTGCTGGAGGCGGTACTACAATTCACCCAATAAGCGGTGAAGTAATACAAATACCACCTGTTCCAAATGGTGATGCTACTGTAACTGCAGCAGTAAGACCAATAGTAAACCTAGGAATAGGGCCTCAAATTTCTGGCGGTTCTGGAACATCTTCAAGTCCATATGTAATAGCTGGAAAAGGTGCATCAACATATACAATAACATATAATGCTAATGGAGGAAGTGGAGCACCAGCAGCTCAAACTGTAAATGTAGGTACAACGCCAACATTAAGTACTACCGTACCTAGCCGTTCAGGATTTTCATTCTTAAGCTGGAATACAGCAGCAAATGGAAGTGGAACATCATATGCTCCAGGTGCTACATATACTGGAGGTGCAAGTGTAACCTTATATGCACAATGGGGAGCAGGAAATTATACAGCAACCGTAACTTGTAATGTCCCATTTGCAATGTCATCACTGTATGCTACCCCAACTAGCGGTGCTACAGGTGCTTACCTAGATATATATGCTATGCCTGGTGGGAGTTTTAATACGGTAATACCAACAGTAGGTGGAGGAGCAATTCGTGTAGGTTGGGATTTTGTTAACTGGACTTCTGATAACAATACATGGACATTCACTAATGCTAATAACAACAGTACGACTGTTCGAGTCGGCACAGGAAATGCAACCCTAACAGCAAATTATTATACGTGGAACGATTAGCCTTAGGGACATCTATCAAAAGTGTAAAAATAGGTGAATTACAAAAGATGGTGTAAAGCAATAAAAAAACTCTCAACAGATTAATCTGTTGAGAGTTTTTATTACACAATAATATTTGGTTTACAATGTTCCGGAAGCAATTCTTGCCGTTGAAGTCTTTCTAACTTATCTTCCAATTCAAACAAAATCACATCTAACTCAGGCTTATGCGGAATACTCTTTGCCTCATCTAAATAAACATTAGCTTTTTCATATTCTTCCTTATACATACATATTTGAGCAAGAGAAAGATTTATTACTACCATATTATTAGCGGTAGTTATTCCAAAACGAAGGGCATTATAAAAATCACGCTCTGCTTCGTCAAACTTATCTTCACTAATTTTAATTATTCCCATTCCCCAATAGTAATAAGTCTTTTCACCACGAGTAAGAAGTTTTGGATTTGGGGTATCAAGAAGTAAATTATATGCACTTTTTAAATTCTTTTGGCGGATTTCTTTAAACGCAAGTGAAACGGAAGCATATTTAAAATACGCAAAAATCATATACAAGACAATAAAACCTAGTATTGCAGAAACCCAATATATCTTTAATATTGAAAACACTATTCCAAGAACCAGTGCTACAAAAATTATTAAAAGTCTTACTTTTTTATTCAACATTTTCTACCACCTATTCAAAATAACGTACGTTGTTAATATATCAAAGAGTAAATATTTTTGCAAGTTATATTCGTAATTTTAAGTAGAATATTGACAATTAGCCTTAAAAATTATACAATTTAAACATTGAAAAAATGTAGAAAACAAGAGAAAAAACGGGAGGAAAACGAATGAGAACTAACGGAAAGATTGAAGAAATTTATAGAGTTATAAATGGAGAGCATAAAGATCCATTCTCTGTTTTGGGAATGCATGTAATAACTAGTGAAAAGAAAAAATGCGTAACAGTTCGTGCGTATTTACCATATGCTAAGAATTGCTATTTAATAGATTTAGATAAAAATGAAAAATATGAAATGGATTTAATAGATGATGCTGGATTTTTTGAAATAATATTTAAAGATAGAAAAGAAATATTTAAATATAAATTAATGACGTTAGATAATTACGGCGTATCTTATACATTTTATGATCCATATTCTTTTTGGCCTGTAATAACAGACTACGATTTGTACCTATTTAACGAAGGAAAAAATATGCGTATATTCGATAAATTAGGTGCTCATATTATCGAGGCAGAAGGAATTACAGGTGTACTTTTTGCAGTTTGGGCACCAAATGCAAAAAGAGTTAGTGTAGTTGGAAACTTTAATGGTTGGGATGGTCGTAGATACCAAATGCGTATGCGTGGTACTTCTGGAGTTTGGGAAATATTTATTCCTGAACTTGGAGAAGGCGAGTACTATAAATATGAAATAAAGGCTCAAAATAACGATGTATTTTTAAAGGCAGACCCTTATGGTTATTATTCTGAACTAAAACCAAAGACTGCTTCTATTGTATATAATTTAGATAAATTTACATGGAACGATAGTTGGTGGATGGAAAATCGTTCTCAAGGAGATAATACAAAAAAACCTATGTCTATATATGAAGTTCATCTAGGCTCTTGGATGAAGCCAATCCATAATGATGAAGATTCATACTTTAATTATAGAGAGCTTGCAGATAGATTACTTCCTTACGTAAAGGAAATGAATTATACTCATATCGAACTATTACCGGTTGCTGAGCATCCATTCGATGGCTCTTGGGGTTACCAAGTATGTGGATATTATGCTGCAACTAGTAGATATGGTACTCCTGAAGATTTGATGTATTTTGTAAATAGATTCCATGAAGAGGGAATAGGAGTTTTAGTTGACTGGGTACCTGCCCATTTTCCAAAAGACGCTCATGGACTTGCTAGATTTGATGGCTCCGCTGTATATGAACATGCAGATCCTCGCCAAGGAGAGCATCCAGATTGGGGAACATTAATATTTAATTTTGGAAGAAATGAAGTTAAAAACTTCTTAATTGCAAATGCACTATTTTGGTTTGAAAAGTACCATATAGACGGACTTAGAATTGATGCGGTTGCTTCTATGCTTTACCTTGATTATGGTAAAAAAGAAGGCGAATGGATTCCGAATAAATGGGGCGGAAGAGAAAACGTAGATGCAATTGAATTTATGAGAGAATTAAATAAAGAAGTATATGCTCACTTCCCTAATGTTATAATGGCTGCTGAAGAATCTACTTCTTGGGCATTAGTTACAAAACCTACTTATGTAGGAGGACTAGGATATAGCTTTAAGTGGAATATGGGCTGGATGAATGACTTCTTAAGATATATGAGCATGGACTCAATATATAGAAAATACCATCATACATTAATAACTTTCTCTATGTGGTATGCATATTCTGAAAACTTTATTTTGGTATTATCCCACGACGAAGTTGTTCATGGAAAATGTTCAATGATAAATAAAATGCCGGGAGACTATTGGCAAAAGTTTGCTAACTTAAGAGCAGCTTATGGCTTTATGTACGGTCATCCAGGCAAAAAGTTAATGTTTATGGGCGACGAATTTGCTCAATTTATAGAGTGGAACTACCATCAAGGATTAGATTGGCATTTACTTGACTACGATATGCATAAAAAAATGCAAAACTACGTTAGAGATTTGAATGCACTTTATCGCGATACTCCTGCACTTTGGGAATTAGATTGTGACGGAAGAGGCTTTGAGTGGATAGATTGTAACGATGCAGAAAGAAGTGTAATATCTTTCTTGCGTAGAGATGAACAAGGGAATGAATATATATTTGTAAGTAACTTTACTCCAGTAAGATACGATGGTTATCGTATTGGTGTTCCAGGACGTGGATATTATAAAGAGATATTTAATAGTGACTGGGAAAAATATGGAGGAAGTAACGTTAACAACGGAGATGGCTTATTTGCTGATGATACAGCATGGCATGGAAGACTTAACTCAATAGTAATATCTGTTCCACCTCTTGCTACGGTAATTTTTAAAAAATGCAATTAGTTTTGGATTGTAATTAATAAGACATCATTATCAGTAGTGGCGTTTATGGTAACAACGCTACTACTGTTATTTTTAAACTTTAAATCTTCAACTCCATAAACAACAGTTGCATCTTTTCCTTCTTCTATATATGGCACATCTCTACTATGCTCATGGCGTTCAACAATTTCCATTCCAGCGTTAAGCGCAGCATTATATAAAGTGGAACTTATTTGGCAAAGCCCTCCGCCGTATCCTTCTGTTTTATTTCCGTGACCATCAAAAATAATTGCCTCTTCAAATCCTGTTTCTTCATTTCTTGGGCCAATACAATTGTTAAAAGAAAAGGTGTCCCCAGGATTTATTTTTGTACCATTTAATTTATTAACCCCAAGGTTAATATTATTTAACCTATCCGGAGTTTTATCTGTGATATTTGTGGAAAATTCACCATATATATTTTCGAATTTTAACCCATTAGTTAAAAAATTTATTTGTGAATTATTATTTTCACAACCCGTGAGTAGCAGCAAAACAGTAAATAAACATATTAAAAATCGCATTATAACTTACCTCCATTTAGTTTAATTTGCAAAAAATCGCAAAGTGTAGTAAAATAACATTCTCTGTTTATAGTTTTTAATAAATATAAAAAAAAATACATAGAAACAATTGGAGCAACATAATATATACTAAACGAAGCATTAAGTTAAAATAGGAAAAGTTTTAAGTAGTACTCCTATTTTAGGAAAGAAGAGGCAAAGTATGGAACAAGTAATAAACAGATATCAAAGTCCGTATAGGACTGGTGCGAGAAAAATAGAGGTAGATAAAAAGGCTATAAAATATTGGGGCAAGTTTGTAAAGCAAACGATAATAAGTGCATCAATTTTAGGAGCAATAATGGCTTGCGAAAATCTTCCTGTTATTGCTAACTCTGAGATTTGGAATAAGGCAACTGAATTTGCAAAAACTGATGTAAATGTAGATCAAATAAGAAATGGGATAGAATGGGGAGTCGAATATGCAAAAGTACTCATTCCAGAAATATTAAATAATGAAGACGTAGCAGAGCAAAATGAAACGGTTAACGAAACTATTGTAGAATCAGTAATTGAGGAACCAGAAATACCCGAAGTTGATCCAACCGAAGGTATGACTCAAGAAGAAAAAGACATATATAACATTTTAAAATCCACAACTATTTTAAGACCAGTAAATGGTGAAGTTACCTCTCCGTTTGGAGATAGGATAGATCCAGTAACAAAGCAATATGCATTACATACAGGAACAGATTTTTTAGCAGCTGTTGGTACACAAGTAAAATCTGCTATAACAGGTACGGTAATTGAAGTAAAAAAGAGTAATGTTTCGCTTGGGAATCATGTAAAAGTAAAAAATGCGGATATAGTGACGGTATATGCTCATTGTTCTGAAATAAAAGTTGCTGAAGGAGATAAAGTTAATCAAGGAGATATAATAGCGTTATCTGGGAATACCGGAAAAACAAGTGGACCGCATCTTCATTTCGAAGTTTTAAAAGACGGGAGATATGTAAATCCTGAAAAGGTAATATCTACGACTAATGAAGCGGTGTAAAGGTTGTGAACATATGATTTTTTGTATCAAAAAATTATATATTTCTATTAGTAATTATTTTTTATTAATGCTAATATGGATAGTTCTTACTGGAAAAATAAAAACATTTTTAATATGTTTAACTGCCTTAATACTCCATGAATTAGGACATATAATAGCAATATATCTATTAAAGGAAAAAATAAATATATTTTATATATTGCCGTTTGGATTTTGTTGTAGATTAAAAAATCAAAATAAAATAAAAAAAGAAAAAATGTTAAAAATATTGTTAGCAGGACCTGCCACGAGTTTATGTTTGGCAGGTCTTTTTATTTTTTGGACAAAAGATTTTGGAATAGCAAACTTTATAATTGGAGTATTTAATTTACTTCCCTTAGGAGAGTTAGATGGTGGGCGACTTTTAAAATTTATTGGTTAAGTTGGAAAAAAAATATAAAGTTTTGGGTTTAATTGCCGATAGTTTAATCGTGAAATTGATACATAAATGGAAGGTGGTGATGGGTATGGATGCCGCCTTGGTCACAGGGATGTTTAATTTTGGGGTAAATGCTGCGAATGCATTATCCAAGGAAGTTGCTCAAAAAGCGGACGTTGGTTTTAAGGATGTGTTTTCCAAGAGTATGGAAAAAGAAAAGAAGGTCGTAGAAAAGAAAGATGTTAGTAAAGAAAAGAAAAATGAAGTAAGTGATAAAAAGGAAAAAGAAACGAAAAAAGACGTAAAGGAAACTACGGATAATAAAGATAAAAATACGGAAGTAAAAGAAAAGGATAAGACGGAAAAAGTAAAAGATAAGACTGATAAAAAAGATGAAAAAGATGGCGAAGACGATAGCGAAGAGCTTACTGAAAAGATGGGCGAAATGCTAGAAAGTGCTTTAGCGGAAGTTAAAAATAATTTGGAAGTTCAAGAGATAGACTTAAAGAGTGAAGAGACGTTAAATGTTGAGGAAGTATTAAGCGAAGGTTTAGTTCAAAATGTTGTCGAAGTTGGCCCACAAAAAGTGGAAACGGAGAAAATCACGTCTAACAAATATGACGATTTAGAGGAAGAGCTTAGTTCTTTGTTTGAAGAATTAAAAGGTCCAAAATCTAAAGTAGAAAATAAAGAAGTTAAAACTGAGGAAAATGAAGGCGAGTTTGGAGAAGAGGATACAAACTCTGATTTTGTATTGCCTTTAGAAGATAAAAATGTTGTGAAAAGTAAGGTCGTAAAGAGTAGAGAAAATAAGCAAGATGATTCTACTTTTCAGAAAAAGGAAGGCTTTGAAAGAAAGATTGATAATTTCGATTTAAAACCTGAAAAAATAGACGTTAAAATTTCAGATGTTAAATTAAACAGTATAACTGATACAATTATGTCTAAGGCTTCAGATATTCAAGAGCAAATAGATGTAATAAAACAAGTTGCTGAACACGTTGATGTTAATTTAGTTGAAGATAAATCTGAAATGATTATAAAATTAAAACCTGATCATTTAGGAAAGGTTACGGTAGAAATTGCCGTAGAAAACGGGAATATTGTCGCTAAATTTTTAGCTGAAAGCCAAAAGGTTAAAGAAATCTTAGAATCTAATATGCAAGATTTAAAAGATCATTTAGCTAAACAAGGGATGGTTGTTCAAGATTTAAGTGTTTCCGTAGAAAATAATGATAAGGGTCCTTTATTTGATCAGCACAACTATAATAATTTTAAAAAGCGTCAGAAAATAGAAGGTTTTAACAGTGAAGCTTATTACATGGATGATGAATACGGTATAAATGAATTACAAGCTATGTATTATCCAGACAGTACCGTAAGTTATTCTGCGTAAGCCTATAGGAGGTTTTATATATGGCGCAAGTTGGTTCAGTAAGTGAATTTGATGTATTGCCAAGTACAGTTTCGACAGGTACAAAGAATTCTGCTTTAGGCAAGGATGAGTTTTTAAATCTTTTGGTTACTCAGATGAGATACCAAGATCCATTAGAACCATCAAGTGACACTGAGTTTGTTGCTCAGATGGCTCAATTTTCATCGCTTGAACAGATGCAGAACTTAAATAGTACGTTCTCTACTTTCCAAAATTATTCTATGGTTGGTAAGTATGTAACTGCTAGAAATGGTTTGGATAATATTGAGGGATATGTTCAAAGTATTACTCAAGTAGGAGAAGATACTTATGCACTTGTTGATGGCGTTAGCGTGAATGTAGAGGATATATTCAAAGTAACGGATATGGCAGAAGAACTTCAAGTACTAACTGGAATTTTACAGCAGATAGTTGAAAGTAATTACAATAATTCAGGAAATAATTCAGTAGGTGGCTCTGGCGATGAACCAGGCGGAGATGATCCTACGGTTGACCCTGGAGATGGACCTGGAGGTAACAACGGAGGCGACCCTGGAGACGATCCTACAATTAATCCAGGAGATAATCCAGGCGGAGACGATCCTACGGTTAACCCTGGTGATGAGCCAGGTGGAGATGATCCTGGAACTGTACCACCTGAAGGAAACAATCCTTAAGATGGTGATTAAAGCAAATAGTTTGAGGTGGAGTTTATGATAGTAAACAATAGAATAATTCCTGGAACTGGTGGGATAGGAATTACTCAAGGAAATCAGTCTACTACCGGTATCACAAAACCTAATTCGAGTTTTGAAGATATTTTTGCGAAGAAGCTTTTTGAAAACAAGGAGGTAAAGTTCTCTAAGCATGCGGAAAATAGATTGCAAACAAGGGATATACAGCTTACAGATGACCAAAAAAGTAAGCTTAACGAAGCTATAAATAAGGCAGGAGAAAAGAACGTAAAGGAATCGCTTGTTATGGTGGATGACATCGCGTTTGTAGTTAATGTGCGCGAAAAAAACGTTGTAACAGTGCTCAATAAGGACGAAATGAAAAATAATGTTTTTACAAATATTGATGGGGCAGTTATAGCATAGGACGGTTATTTTTTGCACCTCTTGAGAGGAGAATTTATATATGATGAGATCAATGATGTCTGGTATTTCAGGTCTTAGAAACCACCAGACAGCTATGGATGTAATAGGAAACAATATTGCCAACGTAAATACTTGTGGTTTTAAATCATCACGTGTTTTGTTCAAGCAAGTATTTTCAAACACAATGGCAAATGCTACCGCACCTAACTCAGAAACAGGTACGGGTGGAACAGACCCTATGCAAATAGGTATGGGTTGTTCAATAGCGAGTGTTAGTATGCAATATACAGAAGGAAATATCGAAAGAACAGATAATCCATTAGATGTTTCCGTAGATGGAGATGGTTTATTTATAGTAAGAGAAAGCAGCAGCAGTGGATTTAATTTTACAAGAGCTGGAGCTTTTGGCGTAGATAAGCAAGGAAATTTGAAAACTCCTAATGGGGCTTTAGTATGTGGATGGCAAAAGATCTTAGAACAAGGAGATAATTATGGAGAAACTAAGTTTGCCACAACAATGGACGTAGAGCCTATAAACGTATATAGAGATATATATAATGGAGACAAACAAACAATGAAACCTAGAGCTACTACAGAAGTAGTATTTTCAGGTAACTTAAATGCAAATACTGAAAAGGGAGATAAAGTAAACATACCAATAACGTTGTATGATAACTATGGTAACGAAATTCAAGCAAGTATGACACTTACTAAATTAGAGAATCTTGCTGCTTCTAATACGGTTATTTTAGGTGATGTAAATGGAGATAATGGAGATCCAGCAGTAGATTTAGAAGATAGAAATGGTAATCCTTTGACATGGGAAGCTGGAATGTATGTTAAACCTCTTACAGAAAAAGTTGGAACTGTTACTAGAACATATTACCAACAAGTAACAGAAGATACAAAAGGAGCTATGAAGGTAATAGAAAGTACTAGTGAGTATGTTGCAAACAAATGGTCATATAGTATAAATATTGCTGGAAAAGATGTTACTAATTCAACTGGTGGCACAATGATTGGTTCAATTACATTCTCTAATAACCCTGGTGAAGGCTATGGAAAGGTAGAAGAGTTATTAGATGATACAGGGGCAGAAATAAAAGATTTGAAATTAGATTTTATGGCACAATATGATTCCAGCCCAGATAACAAAATAAACCTTAGTTTCGACTTTGGTAGTGTAACACAATATGCTGCGGCAAGTTCAATGTATGTATATGATTCAAACGGATATGCAACAGGAAAATTAACAGAATATAGCATAGGTGCTGATGGAGTTATTACCGGAATATATACAAATGGAAAACAACAACCTTTAGCTATAGTTGCACTTGCAAGTTTTGATAACTATGGTGGATTAAAGAGCATAGGCGATAGTGAATTTGCTGCAACAGCTAACTCAGGTGAGTTTAGAGCTTTAGTACCTGGTGATTCAGCAGGAATCTTGGTATCCAATACATTAGAAATGTCAAATGTTGACCTTTCAACAGAATTTACAAATATGATTATTTACCAAAGAGGATTCCAAGCAAATAGTAGAGGTATAACGACAGCCGATGAAATGTTACAAGAGCTAGTTAATTTAAAACGTTAATGAAATATTGAGAGATGTGGCATAAAAAGGGAACATTTGTGACAAATATATTGTCAAATGTTCCTTTTTATGTTATAATTTAAACAAATTTATACTGGTTTTACTGGGAGGAAAGTTTATGAAGAGAAAGTTCTTGATAATATTTTTGGCGCTTATGTGTTGGGGCTTGTGCTCAACAAGTTTTGCTGTAGTAACACCAATAAATTATCATTTTGATGATACGGTTAGAGGAGTTGAGTATCCTAAATGTTGTGCAGGTTGTGGAGCTCAATTACTTAGTATTCAAGCGGTACCACCTCCAGAACCCAAAAATAGAATTTCTGTATCCTATCCAAGAGGCGAAGGAAATTATAAAAAGACTGCATATCTAGAGATGGAGTCAAGTGTTCTACAAGGTAAAGGTGTATTTACCTCAATAGGTGATTCTTTGTATTATGTTGGCTAT
>JAEEXS010000055.1 GCA_016287855.1 Clostridia bacterium | reverse complement strand
ACACTTCCGCAATTTATTGGAACAACATGACCCAGAATTCCTTCATTAAGATATCGGTGGAAGTAACACCCCTCTCCAGATTCTGGAGGTAGGAAATCATCGCACTCTCCAGCATATGGGTCAGGATGTTGCAATGGATATTAGTGGTGTAATTCTGCCACCGGAACGTATACCGTGCGCAGGAAATAGTACGAATAAGCTGCTTGAGCTTGGCATACTTCCCGATTCCAAAAGCCAGCTCATAGTATCCCGGCAAATCGAAGAAATTCTTGAGATCCAGCAAGATTTCAGCACGAGTGGTCTCGATGATATCAGGCCGGAGACGATCCCTCATTTCCTCGTACTCCACCAGCGTAGCAAAAGTCCGCGCCGCCTTGTAAAGCTTCACCGTTTCAGACGACACCTTCTTGGCTTCAGCCTGGATATACCTGGCGAAATTACCAGCACCGGCTTTTTCCATCTCCTTAACGGCATACTCATTAAGTTCCTCTTCGAAATTAGGAATCTTCTTGATGAAATACCGTTTGTTAGACGGCTTGGAATCCCAGGTAAACCTTTTCCGAATTTGTCGGAGCATAACATACGGAAGAAATCCTTCCCAGTTTACTCCATCAGGCGCCCACACATCCTTCATAATTGCAAAAGTTATGAGATTCAAAGCCTCTTTGTCTTCCTTGGAAAAACCCAATTGAGTAGGAATTTTTCCACGCCAGGATTCCTTCGTCTTGAGATGAAGAGAAACGTCCTGCATAGCGTAGTACACGTTCGAATCGATGAGATTGCTCACGTTGGGTACTGCCACTTTAACGGGAGCTGTTGTTTTGCCAGTTACATTTTTTGCATTCATTGTAAACCTCCTGTTTTTTCCGGCAAAAACAAAGAGAGTCCTCAACTTGTTTTACAGCCAAGCCTAGAACTCTCCTTGCTTTTATAACATAATATTCGTCACTTATTTTATATCACATTTTTTATATTACGTCAACATATTATTTATACATTTTTCATACTAAGACCAACTTTACCCCTATCCATATCTATTTTTATAACCCTAACATCTACAATATCTCCAACTGAAACAACGTCCATAGGATTTTTTACATATTTATCGCTCATTTCTGAAATATGAACAAGCCCATCATTCTTTATTCCTATATCTACAAATGCACCAAAATCTATTACGTTTCTAACCGTTCCTTTTAATACCATGCCTTCTCTTAAATCTTCCAATTTCAAAACGTCACTTCTTAAAATAGGCTTTGGCATATCTTCACGAGGATCTCGCCCTGGTTTTTGTAATTCATTTAAAATATCTGTTATCGTTGGAACCCCCACGCCCAACTCGTTAGATAATTCATTAACATTAATTGCTCTTATTTTTCGTACTAATTCATTTTTATCTACACTTTCAAAATTTTTAACATCATATCCCAACTTATTTAATATCTTTTCCGCAATTTCGTAAGATTCAGGATGGACAGATGTATTATCTAATGGATTATCTCCACCAGGTATTCTTAAGAAACCAGAGCACTGGGTAAACGCAGCTGGTCCTAATTTACTAACTTTAAGTAACTCTTTTCTATTTTTAAACTTACCTTTTTCTTCTCTATACTTAACAATATTAGAGGCAACTGTTTTCGTAAGTCCCGAAACATAGTTAAGTAATGAAGGTGTTGCAGTATTTAAGTTTACTCCAACTTTATTAACAGCATCTTCTACAACTCCAGTTAAAGCTTCATCTAACTTCTTTTGATTAACATCATGTTGGTATTGTCCAACACCAATACTCTTTGGATCTATTTTTACAAGCTCCGCCAAAGGATCTTGCAAGCGTCTAGCAATAGATATTGCTCCACGAAGTGAAACATTTATATCTGGATACTCTTCTGTTGCAAGTTTAGATGCCGAATAAACAGAAGCTCCCGCTTCACTAACTATTGCATAATATACACTTTCAGGAATTTCTTTTATCATATCTGCAACAAACTGCTCTGACTCACGAGAAGCTGTTCCATTTCCAATGGCAATCATGTTAACATTATATTTTTTTATAAGATTCTTTAATTCTTTTTTGGCACCTTCTACATCATTTTGAGGCTCTGTAGGATATACTGTTGTAGTTGCGAGTAACTTACCAGTTTCATCAATAACAGCAATCTTACATCCGGTTCTATATGCTGGATCAAATCCCATTACTGTCATATTTTTTAGTGGTGCTTGTAAAAGTAAATTCTTGATATTAACACCAAAAACTTTTATCGCTTTATCGTCTGCAATTTCAGTTGCATCGTTTCTAAGTTCATTTTCAATAGAAGGTGCAATAAGTCTTTTATATGCATCTTGGACACAATTTTTCAAATCATCTTTAAATATACTGTCATTTTTAATCACATTTTCTTCAATAAAACTAATTATACCACTATCTTCTATTTCAAGTTTAGCTTTTAATGCTCCTTCCTTTTCTCCACGGTTTATAGCTAAAACTCTATGACTAGGAATTTTAGCTATCGGTTCTGCAAATTCATAATACATATCATAAACCGTCTTTTCATCGGGATTAGTAGCTTTTGATGTAAAGATACCATTTTCAAAAGTAATCTTCCTTATTTCTTTACGGTAATCTGCATTGTCTGAAATATCTTCAGCAATAATGTCTAACGCACCAGTAATTGCTTCTTCTGCTGTTTTTACTCCTTTTTCTTCATTTATATACTCCGAGGCAATACTAAATTTATCTCCAGAAAGCAATTCTTGATTTTTTATAATAATTGCTAAAGGCTCTAAACCTTTTTCCTTCGCAATAGTAGCTCTAGTTCTCTTTTTCTGTTTATATGGTCTATATAAATCTTCTAGCTCCGCCATAGTAACAGCTTTTTCAATATTTAATCTAAGCTCATCAGTAAGCTTACCTTGTTCATCTATTAAACGAATTATTTCCTCTTTTCTTTCTTCACGTTTTCTAAGATAAAGAAGTCTCTCATAAAAATCTCTTAAAACCTCATCGCTCATTTCCCCAGTCATTTCTTTACGATAACGAGCAATAAACGGAATGGTATTCCCTCCGTCTATTAGCTCAATCGTATTTTTCACTTGAAACTCTTTTAAATTAAACTCTTCTTTTAATTGTTCTTGTATAAAGTCCATAACTCTCTCCTCCGGACTTTATTATATATTTTTTGCTAAAAAGATTTCAAGCATTATTTACGGTTTTTGTAATCTTCCTCAATTTCTGCCTTCCAACCAGCACCCAATTCTTCATCATTTCTAACACTTGAAATAGCCTTACACATAACAGAATAATTTAATTTTGTTCCTCTTTTATCTGACTTAAAATTAACCGCTCTATCTTCGGAAATTCCAAAATTTCTTGCAGTTGCAATCGCGTCAATATTAGCTCCTAAGAACAAGAACTCCCAATTTTCTTTTTTCTTCTCTTCAATCATTTTTTTGATTTGGTTTATATTGTACTTATGACTTGCGTTTTCTAATCCATCTGTTGTTATGATGAAAATTGTACGATTTGGTACATCTGATTTTCTTACATATTTATGTATGTCGCTAATATGTTTTATTGTACCGCCAATTGCATCAAGCAATGCTGTGCACCCTCCAACATAGTATTGTTCATCTGTTAATTTTGCAACGTCCTTTATGTTTACCCTATCGTGAATGGTTTCACTTGTGTTAGAAAACAATACTGTTGAAACAAAAGCTTCTCCATTTTCTTTCTTTTGCTTTTCAAGCATTGAGTTAAAGCCACCTATTGTATCGCTTTCTAGTCCTCCCATTGAACCACTCTTGTCTAAAATAAATACGATTTCTGTTAAGTTTTTTTTCATATTAATCTCCCCCTAAAATTTTATTTACCTTACATTTTTATTTTAAGGCAGATTAAGATTAATATGGTCGCTTTAAATGCGACAAATTTTTATGCTCCAAGTAATGCCTGATCGAACTCCATTAAAGCCTCATTGATTTCAAAAATATCAAACATCTTATTTTTTATAAAATACTCAATAATAATATCAAATTTATTGCTATGAGAAATTGCAAAACCTGCTTTTTTTAATAACTCATTAGTCTCAGGAAGTGATAATTCTAAAGCTATTGCAAAGGCAAAAACTGTTGCTTTACTTGGCCTATAATATTTATCACTACGAATTTTTGAAAACAACTTCCTATCAATATTCGCCTTTTTATAGCACTCTGCATCTGTCATTCCTTTTTCGTCTATTTTCCTAAGTAACATCTCAGAAAAGCTTTCATCTATTTCATTTAATACATCTACTAAAGCTGGTGTTGAAGCCATTGCGCGTGCTTTAGCAGGTGCTGCCCCAACACATCTTTTTTCAAAACTCATTTCAAAAGAACATGCTTCAAAACTAGTTTCTATCAAATTATCATCTATGTATTTTTTTAAGTCTTTAATTAAACTACTACTAATCTTTTTTTCCATCCACTTCTTCTCCTTTTATACTAACTTATTTACGCATGCCTTAAATTCTGTCCCTCTATCTTCAAAGCATTTATATTGATCCCAAGACGCACAAGCAGGGCTAAGCAAAATAATATCTCCACTATTTGAATCACTATAAGCCTTATTTACAGCCTCATCTAATTTCTCTACTGTATCACATTCTACTCCAGCGCTTTCAGCAAATTCTTTTATCCTATTTTTAGTTTCGCCAAAGGCAATCATCTTTTTGGTATTTTTTAAGAATGGTCTTAATCCCTCGAATGAATGGCCCCTATCTAATCCACCTAAAATTAAAATAGTTGGCTCATTAAATGCAGATAGTGCAATTTGTGTAGATTTAACATTCGTTGCTTTTGAATCGTTATAAAACTTTCTTCCGTTTACAGTACTTACGTATTCTAGTCTATGTTCAACACCCTTAAAGTTCTTTAATGTATCTAAAATAACATCATTACCTACTCCAAACTCTTTTACAGCTATAATTGCACACATAATATTTTCGTAATTATGATTTCCTTTTAATATAACATCTTTTAACTTTAAAATTTCTTCATTATTATAATAAATAGCATCATTCTTGATACAAGCATCTGCCTCCTCAGTTGAAGAAAATAACACCTTCTTAGAACCTATCTGATTAAAATATGCCATAGAATCTGGATTGCTTTTATTCATAATTCCAATATCTTTTTCAGTATGTCTGTTAAATATTTTTATTTTTTGTTGTTTATAATAATCGTAAGTACCAAAGTGGTCTATATGTACCTCACTTAAATTTGTAAGTACACTTATATCTGTTTTGAAATTTATAATATCATGAAGTTGATGAGAAGATATTTCTAAAACTAATATGTCTCCCTCTTTTACAACATCAACTAAAGAACAAACTGGATACCCAATATTTCCGCCTAAAACAACTGATTTTTTAGCATTCTTTAATATTTCATAAATAAGAGTAGTAGTCGTTGTTTTCCCGTTAGAACCACTTATCCCAATAATCTTTACGTTTTTAGGTAAGAAACTATATGCCACTTCTACCTCATTTGTAACGGGTATTCCCAGCTCCTTCGCTTTTTTGCACACAGGGTGGTCTATTTTTACACCTGGATTTTTTATAACATAATCAAAAGTTTCGTCTAAAAGTTCAGCTTGATTTTCAGTCTTAATAAAATTAACACCTAATTCTTTTAGCTCCTCCACCTGCTCCGCATTTTGATCTTTCGCATCAGTAATTAATATTTCATTATTGTGCTTCTTAAGTAACTTAGCAGCTGAATAGCCACTCCTTGCCATTCCTAATATAAATATCTTTTTATTTTCAAACATTTAAATCACCCTCTACAATATATTCTTTTTTTCTTGTCACTGCAACATTATATATAAAAACTCATATTATTTATGGAGGGGATTTACATGACTAAAAATATTTCAAACCTTGAAGCAAGTAAACTAATAAAAAATGGTGCCAAAATACTAGATATTCGTGATGCTGAAGACTTTAACAAAAGTCATATCCCTGGAGCTATAAACATCAATATAAATAATTTAGATAATTTACGGCTAGATAAATTTGAAACTATAATAGTCGTATGCTATAGTGGAGTTACAAGTGTAGCTGCTACTGAGTATTTAAGAGAACTTGGATACAGAAATGTATTTAATTTAAAAAATGGATATGACAATTGGAAAAAATAAAGTAATTTCAAGAAAATTTAAGATTTAGTTAGTAAACTGAAGTTTTTTTGTAATATTTCTCAATTTTATAGAATATATGGAATTGAGAAATATTTTTATACGAATATAATTACAATTAGCAGTCGAGGTCAAAGAGTGCTAATTAAATTTAAAGTTAGTTATGTTATTGAGAAAATCGCTCAATGACTTATTTGAAAGGAGACGAATTATATATGAAAATTAAACCTTTAGGAGAGATGGTAGTTTTAAAAATGGCTGAAGCTGAAGAAACTACAAAAAGCGGAATTATATTAGCTGGTTCCGCAAAAGAAAAACCACAAATGGCTGAAGTTATTGCTGTCGGTCCTGGTGGAATGGTTGATGGTAAGGAAGTTAAAATGGAATTAAAAGTTGGCGAAAAAGTTATCGCTAGAAAATATGCCGGAACTGAAATAAAGCTAGACGGTGAAGAGTACATAGTATTAAGACAATCTGATGTTCTCGGTATAATTGAAGACTAATAAAGGAGGAAATGAATTATGGCTAAAGATATAAACTATGGAGCAGATGCAAGACATGGTATGGAAGCTGGCATTAATAAGCTTGCTGATACTGTAAAAGTAACACTTGGTCCAAAAGGTAGAAATGTTGTATTAGATAAAAAATTTGGCGCACCTTTAATCACAAATGATGGTGTAACTATTGCTAAAGAAATTGAACTTGAAGATCCTTTTGAAAATATGGGAGCTCAACTTGTAAAAGAAGTTGCAACTAAAACTAATGATGTTGCAGGTGACGGTACTACTACTGCTACCCTACTTGCTCAAGCTTTAGTTCGTGAAGGATTAAAGAATGTTGCTGCTGGTGCAAATCCTATGATTTTACGTCGTGGAATAAATAAAGCAATTGATGTTGCTGTTAGTGGTATCCACGAAATAAGCACTAATATTAAAGGTAAAGAAGATATTGCAAGAGTTGCTTCTATCTCTGCAAACGACGATGAAATTGGTGCACTTATTGCTGATGCAATGGAAAAAGTCTCAAACGATGGTGTTATAACTATTGAAGAATCTAAAACAATGGGAACAAACTTAAACGTTGTTGAAGGTATGCAATTTGATAGAGGATATATCTCAGCTTACATGGTTACAGATACTGAAAAAATGGAAGCTGTTATGGAAGATCCATATATCTTAATCACAGATAGAAAGATTAGTAATATTCAAGATGTTCTTCCTCTACTTGAACAAATCGTTCAACAAGGAAAGAAACTTGTAATTATAGCTGACGATGTTGAAGGTGAAGCTCTATCTACATTAGTAGTAAATAAATTAAGAGGTACTTTCCAATGCGTAGCTGTAAAAGCTCCTGGCTTTGGTGATAGAAGAAAAGCTATGCTTGAAGATATTGCAATATTGACTGGTGGTCAATTAATAAGCGAAGAATTAGGGTTTGATATAAAGGAAACTCAACTTGCTCAACTTGGTCGTGCTCGTCAAGTAAAAGTTCAAAAAGAAAATACTATTATTATTGATGGTATGGGCGATTCTGATAAGATTAAAGCTAGAGTTGCTCAAATAAAAGCTCAAATTGAAGATACAACTTCTGAGTTTGATAAAGAAAAACTTCAAGAAAGACTTGCTAAACTCTCTGGTGGAGTTGCTGTTATTGAAGTCGGCGCTGCAACCGAAGTTGAAATGAAAGAAAAGAAACTTAGAATTGAAGATGCTTTATCTGCTACAAAAGCTGCTGTTGAAGAAGGTATCGTAGCTGGTGGTGGTACAGCATATGTAAATATTATTCCTAAAGTTGAAAAATTGCTTGAAACAACTACTGGAGATGAAAAGACTGGTGTTAATACAGTACTTAAAGCTCTTGAAGAACCAATCCGTCAAATTGCTACAAATGCCGGTTTAGAGGGCTCTGTAATTCTAGATAAAGTAAAAGCTAGTCCTGTTGGTACCGGGTTTGATGCATTAAAAGAAGAATATGTAGATATGAAAAAAGCTGGTATCGTTGATCCTACTAAGGTTACAAGATCCGCTTTACAAAATGCTGCAAGTATTGCAACGATGGTACTTACTACAGAAGCTGCTGTTGCAGATAAGCCTGAAAAGGATTGCCACTGCGGTGAAGGAGCTCCTGGAATGGGTGCAGGAATGGGAATGTATTAATATTAAAAAGCGAGGTGTTAAACCTCGCTTTTTTTAATTTCCATTACTTTATCCAAGAATTTTGTAATATCATTTAAAACTTCATCTTGTAAAAAATAACTATTGTGATTTACACCTTCTAATATTATCACATCTTCTAATTCAGAAAAATGCCCCGCTAAATCTAGTGAATGTCTATAATTAATTACTTCATCATCTTTTGATGTAAAAATCAATGTTGGTTCTTTAACATTTTCTGCATATGTAGCTGAATCAAAGCTATATTTTGCCAGGCTCTGCATTGAGCCATGAAAACTATCTATCACATCATTATATAAACTAATTGCCTTGTCATATGGCGCAACTAATATTAAACCATTCGCCTCGTTTTCGCTTGCACAATAGCTTGCAACTCCCGTTCCAATGCTATATCCCATAATAACAATATTGTCTTTGTCAACTTCACCCATTTTTGAAGCATATTCAAATATATAATTTGAAGCTATAAACATACTATCATCAGATGGCTCACCTTGGCTCATACCATATCCTGGATAATCTACAATCATTAAATTATAATCTCCGAAGACATCTTTCATTGTGCCAGACAAATAATAATTATAAAGAGTATTAGAAGAATTTTGAGCATTGCCGGTAAAGAAAATTACTAATGGTGATTGCTCTTTTTTATTTTGAATATTCCAAAACCAGCCTGATAGATTTACTTCATCATTCTTTATTTCAATTTCTTTAAATTCATCAATTTTCTGTAATTTTTTGTAAGAAGCAAAATCATTCCAAGGGTGAAAAAATATATAATCTTGAAATTTATTCCACTCTATTAATAAAAATACTAAAACAGACAGAATAACAATTATAATATATATAATTTTTATTTTTTTAATTTTATCCATTATATTCCTCCAATAAAATTTTCAAATAATTATCTATTGAAATATACTTGTCCTTAAAAAGCTTTATGAATTTATCTATGTACTCTTTCTTAGGAGTAATAATATCTACTATTTCGTCGCTAAATGTGTGATCCTGTAGTAACTTATCCATATATGACAAAGTTTTTAAATAATCTGAACAAATTATATCATACGGTACTTTAAAATACATTAAAATCAAAATAGCTATAACTCCCGTCCTATCTTTCCCAGCACTACAGAAAAACAGTATATTTTCTCCCTTATCTATTAAATCAAAAATGTATCTTATTTCCTTAGTTTCTAACATTTTTAAGTAACTATATGGCACATCATCAATAGAAGCTGGAATGGTATTGCCTCCAAGTATTTCACAATGAAATAAGTTAAAATCTTTTCTATTTTCAAAGGAAGAAATTTTATTATTATACTCTTCTTTAGTCCTTAAATCTATTACATTTTTTATTCCTATTTTCTTTAGATACTCAAAATCTTCCTCTGCTAAATCCATAGGTAAATTACTTCTAATAATTTTTCCATTAAAATTAGGAATATATTCAGCTATATTTCTCATATTTTCAGGAAGCATCTATCCACCACCTCTATTTATTAAGCATTTTCTTTATATATTCGCCTGTAGCAGACTCTTTTACTTTAGCTACTTCCTCGGGTGTACCAACTGCAATTATATTTCCGCCTTTATCTCCACCTTCTGGTCCCAAATCTACGATATAGTCTGCACACTTAATAATATCTAAATTATGTTCAATAACAACTATTGTATTGCCATTATCTGCTAATCTATACAATATATCAATTAACTTAGATACATCAGCCATATGAAGACCTGTTGTAGGTTCATCTAAAATATACAACGTATTTCCGGTACTCTTTTTACTTAATTCCGTTGCAAGTTTTATTCTTTGTGCCTCACCACCAGACAAAGTCGTAGAAGGTTGTCCTAGCTTTATATACCCTAGTCCTACTTCATATAAAGTCTTTATCTTATTATTTATAGATGGTATATTCTTAAAGAACTCTAGTGCTTCTTCTACCGTCATATCTAGTACATCTGAAATGTTTTTCCCCTTATATCTAACTTCCAGTGTTTCTCTATTATATCTCTTTCCCTTACATACTTCACAAGGCACATAAACATCAGGTAAAAAGTGCATTTCTATTTTTATAATTCCATCTCCTGAGCAAGACTCGCATCTTCCACCACGGACATTAAAGCTAAACCTACCTGGATTATACCCTCTCATCTTAGCTTCATTAGTCTCAGCAAATAGTTTTCGTATCATATCAAATACACCAGTATATGTTGCTGGATTAGAACGTGGTGTTCTCCCTATTGGAGATTGATCTATATTTATTACCTTGTCTAAACTTTCATACCCTTTTATTTCTTTGTGAGCTCCTGGCTCCAAGTTTGCTCGATTTAGTTTATTAGCCAAAGATTTATATAATATTTCATTAACAAGAGAACTCTTTCCTGAGCCAGAAACTCCTGTTACGCAGTTTATAACTCCTTGTTTAAATGAAACATTTACATTCTTTAAGTTATTAGCTTTTGCTCCTATTACCTTTATTTCTTTTCCATTTCCTTTACGTCTCTTTTTAGGGACTTCTATCTTCATTCTACCGCTAAGGTATGCACCTGTAATGGATTTCTCTCTCTTCTTTATATCTTCAACTGTACCTTGTGCAATAACTTCT
>JAEEXS010000054.1 GCA_016287855.1 Clostridia bacterium | reverse complement strand
ATATCAAAATCTTTTTCAACTATATTTCCAAACATATCTGATTTCATAAACTTAACATCTGTTCCATTTAACTCTGAATTCTTTTCTGCAACAGCAAGAGCCTTTTCGCTTATATCTGACGCAAAGATTTCAGCATTTTTGACATTTTTCGCCAAAGATATCGCTATACACCCAGAGCCAGTACATAAATCTAAAATTTTTACACTTTCATTATAATTTTTAACTAATTCTAACACTTCATAAACTAATATCTCTGTATCTGGTCTTGGAATTAAAACATCTTTATTTACTAAAAATTTTAGCCCCATAAAGTATTGCTCTCCTAATATATACTGTAGTGGAGTCCCCTGTATGCGTTTATTTTTCAACTCAACGAATTTTTTATAATTATTCTCATCAACTTCACTCTCTAGATTAGCAGCAACCCACTCTTTTGTTTGATCCAAAACAAATGCTATGAGTTCTCGAGCTTCGTAAAAATAATTCTCAATTCCATTCTCTAAAAACTCTTCATTAGTCAAATTTAATATTTCTTTTATCTTCATCTTTATACCTCGTTTTAGCGTCCTACAAATACAAGCATTTGACCTTTATTTATCTTATCTATATTTGTCTGCAAAATTCGCAAATCAAATTTACTAAATAATGCCTCTAAAGAATCTTTAGAAAAAACATTTTTTACATCTGCTTTTACCCAACATGGATTATCTGCCAATTTAGAAAACGCATTTTCTAAATTATAAAATTGCAATACCATTATTCCCTCTTGTGCTACATTGTCTAAATAAGATTCTATTTTCTCTTCCAATTCATAAGTACTATTAAGTGTTTCACCCAAGAAAATAACATCAAACTTTCTACCACCCGCCTCAGTATTTACTGTAAAGCCATAATCTTTAGCACACTGAGTAAATTCGTCTGAATCAATACAAGATAAAATACTTCTTCCATCAATTATATCGCACACATCTTCTAAAACATCATAATAAAGTGCTATTTTGTTATTTTTACTTTCAATAATATCTTCTTTTTTCCAGTACTTTTTATCTGCTATATCGTTTGAAGCAAAAACATGCCCACATTCATCACAACAACGATATTTTACAATTACCGGGTCATTATATGATAACTTCTCATCTTCAATAGTAGTATAAACTCCACAAAGCTTAGTTTCTCCACCACATACTGGGCAAATTAATTCTTCTTTTTCTTCCTTCTTGGTAAAGATATAATTTTTATTTACATGATTATTAGGCAATATTTCCTTTGCCAACACAAGATTTTCCAAAAATGCTTTCTCATAGCAATAATAGCTTAATTCAAATTTTTCAAACTTATTATATATCTTACCCAATGCAAAATATGCTTTATCTTTCATATAATCATATTTTACGCACAGTCTATAATACTTCTCTGCTAATGCTAAAGCTCTGTCTTTTTGAGCCCTAACGGCAAAATCATAAAACGTCTTTAGATTTTCTTCAATTAATACTATCTTTTTATCTTTTAATTCTTCTTCAAATTTATCTATCGTAATAAACTTTATTGAATCACTTAATATATCTGGTAATTTCTTTAATGATTGATTTTTTCTCATAAAAATCATGTTATCAAGCATTTCAAAATATTCTTTTAACTTTTCGTCATCTGCCTCTAACATCTCACAAATTAAAGCAACATTTTCGTCTAAATATCCCCCAGAAATTGTTTTATCTAACGCTTCTGGAATTTTATCAACCATACCATTTCTAAAATAAATATTGGTTTTTAAATATTCACAATATACCTTTATTTTCCCATTTATTTCGCTATCTTTATCTAATTCATCACAAAGTTTTAAAACATACTCATCTGCATGTTGCACATAGTAAAAATGTAAACATTCATAATAAAATTTCTCTTTTAGTATTCCTGTAATATTTAAAAACTTTCTTATAGTTTCATCGTCAGCTATATATGCAAATTCCTTGAAAATATTAAATAAAATTTCAAAATCGTTATCCGTTATAGGGGCTAGTACTTGTTCATTAAAATAAGCATTTAATATCCTTACATATGTAGGCAAAAGATCTTTAGATACTTTTTCAAACTTTTCTTTACAATTCCCAGCAATTAATGCAACTGTTATGAGTATTTGTGCTTTCTCATCTTTTTGCTCGTTATAAACCTCAAAATACTTGTCTATAACTTCATCAAAATTTCCCGTAGCTAACCTAGATGTAAAATATGAAATTTCCACTTCCTCAAATTTTTTATAATAATCTACAAAATAATACAAGAATAAATCTTTAAACTTCGTAATTCTAAGACTATCTACAAGATATTTTTCCACTTCTTTATTAGAAATATCAAAAATAGAGTTTAAGAATACAATCATATCTTCTGTTTTTTCATTTGATATAACATACAACAAACCTAGTAAAGCCACAGTATTTTTATAGTCTATTTTTAATGACTCTGTAAAATATTCTAAAGCTTTTATTTTATCTCCAATAAAAATATGATATTCCCCTAATATTGCATTAACATTACTCTTTTTTCCATAAAAAGGATTGTTATCTATAGTTCCAATATTGCCCTCTGACTTTTTATCGTACTCAAGAGCATCTTTTAATGCATTTATTGCTCTTTTCTTATCAACTTGTTCAAAAAGAATATACTCATAGAATTTAAATGTAGGATTATTAGGATATTTTTCTTGTACATCTTTTAAAACTTCAGCTCTATAATCAAAATCATATCTATCTGGCAAAAAATTAACTAGTTTTATCTTATTCTCAGCTACAGCAGTGCTTATATTATAAGTGGATATTTGCTCATCGTAATCTGGTGTATTAGCAATTAATTTATAGAAATAATCTGCCATTTCTAAATTTTGTTTTAAATTTTCACGTACCCCATAAAAATAATCTATAGGTGCAAAATTACCACTAGCAAAATTTTTATCTAATAATATTTTATTTCTTTTTGCTTTTTTATCTAATAAATCTTTCATATAGCCCGAATGGTTTATTACAAGATTTTCGCTATATAAACCTGGTAATGCTACATTTTTATTCATGTCGAAAAGTGCTTCATGTATTGCTCTATAAAATCTTATATGATCTGCATGTTTAAATATTCTAATAGTAGAAACTGTTTCCATTATCTCTTTTTCTGTAAAGAAATTAATTAATTTACAAGCTACTGAATCATAGTTTAAAGAAATAGCTCTTTCTATGCTTGCCTTTATATTTTTAGCAGTATCTCCATCAAACCATTCATCCGCATCTAAAAATAATATCCAATCTCCAGAAACATTGTCTAATGCAAAATTTTTTGCAGCAGCAAAATCATTTTTCCACTCAAAATTAAGGACTTTTGCGCCTTTGCTTTTAGCAATCTCAATCGTTTCATCAATAGAGCCTGTATCTACTATAAGTATTTCATCAACATAGTCCTTATAACTATCTATTGATTTCCCAATATTAAGTGCTTCATTTTTAGCTATTGTACATGCAGATATTTTCATAATCCTTTTCTCCTTTATATGGTATTTCCTCTTAGATAATCTTTAGCCAACATTTTCTTTTTATTTTCCGGCTGTATTTCTATAAGCTCAATAGCACCATCTGTTGTCGCTATAATTAGTCCTTCCTTTGAACTTGCACTAATTATACTACCTGGAATACCATTGCCATTAGCTTTAGCGACTCTACTAATCTTAAATTTCTTACCATTAAGCTCTGTATATGCACCAGGCCACGGATTAACTCCTCTAACAAGAGAAGATATTTCCTCTGTCTTTTTATTCCAATCAATCTTGCCTGTTTCCTTTGTAAGCATAGGCGCATAGGTATATTCTTCAGGCTGTTTCTCTCTTTTTGCTTCTCCTTTTTCAATTAACTTTAAAGTTTCGCTTAAAGCCTCCGCACCAAGCATTGCCATCCTATCATACAACTCTCCAGCAGTTTCCTCTTCTCCTATTTCTATTTCTTTTTTAAGAATCATATCTCCAGTATCAAGTCCTTCATCCATGTGCATTGTAGTAATTCCTGTAACTTTATCTCCATTTATAACTGCCCACTGAATCGGAGCTGCTCCTCTGTAATTCGGAAGTAATGAGCCATGAACATTTATAGCACCATATTTCGGTGATTCTAAAATGTCTTTAGGTAAAATCTGACCAAATGCTACGACAACCGTTACGTCTGGTTTTAATTCTTTATATTCTTCTATAAACTCAATATCTTTTTTAATCCTATCTGGTTGCATTACCTGTATATTATGTTTTAAAGCACATTCCTTTACAGGGGAATATTGAAGTTTAAGTCCTCTATCCCTAGTTTTATCTGGTTGGGTAACAACAGCTATAACCTCATGTCCATCTTGTATTATTCTTTCCAAGGTAGGAACCGCAAAATCCGGTGTCCCCATAAAAACAACTCTCACTTTTTGTATCTCCTTTCCAATTTTATTCTTCAATAATGTAAATATTATTATCTCTTATACACGCTGTTTCAAAATTTTGAACTTCATTCGGTTTATCTTCAGGTGAAACAGTTATAAGGTCAGCAATTCTAAGTTGAGTTGGGTATATCCCTTTAGCAGACACTATTGCATTCCTATTTCCTTTACAGCCTGCATGAACTGTACCTTTTAGCACTCCAGTGACAACAATATTCCCAGTTGCAATAATCTCAGCACCAGGATTCACATCTCCCATTACAACAACATTTCCTTTATAATTTATCTGATTCCCAGAGCGCATTGTTCCTCTATAAAACTTTGTTTTCCCTTCTACTGTATTTTTACTCCAATCAAAGGTTACGACTTCTTCAGCAATATCTTCAAATCCAGTCTCTGAAGATATAATTTGGCGAAGCTCTTCTAACTCATAATCTTCTAAATCTCTCCCTTGTATTGTAGTCTTTAAGATTGCCCCCTGAAAAAAGTCTTTAGATTCTTCTAACTTTTTCTTAAGTAACCTTTTTATTGTATTAAAATCTAAATTATCATCAAGTACTATTACAAGCCCATTTTTTGTCAACTTAAAAGTAACAGCTTCTATCATTTGTAATTCTCTCCTTTTACATCATAGTATTATCACTAACAATAGCTTGAGTATTAATATTATCTCCCGTTTCTTTTAATCCAAAATACTCTTTTAATATTTCTAAAACTATCGAAGCAGTATATGCTCCATGTACCCCATGTTCAACCAAAGCACATATTGCAATTTCAGGGTCGTCATAAGGCGCAAATCCTATAAACCACGCATTATCCGCTTTAGAGCCACTAACTTGAACCGACCCAGTCTTACCTCCTACTTTTACCGGGAAATTTTTAAAGGTATTATATGCAGTTCCACTTGCATCTCCTGTAACTGATTCCATTCCTGAAAATACTGCTTTTAATGTTGTTTGACTTATATTTAAATCTTCTGGCATATCATCATTATAATAATCAAAACCAAGTTCATTTCCTAAATATGCTTCAATTACATCTCGACCCAATATAGTCCCATCATTTGTAATAACATTTTTTATTATATGAGGGCTTACTCTTTTTCCTCCATTAGCTAAAATAGCAATATATCTAGCAATTTGAATAGGTGTAAAAGAATGATAAGATTGTCCAATAGCAGCACTTAAAGTTTCTCCTATTTTCCACTCTCTATTTTCTTTCTTTTCAACATATTTTCTACTTGCTACTATACCCGTTTTTTCTCCCTCTAACTCAATTCCTGTTTTTTCTCCAAGCCCAAATTTTCTCGAATATTCTTCTATTTTATCTATTCCTACCATCTCTCCTACACTATAAAAGAAATAGTTACATGATGTCTTTATTGCATCAGATACATTAACTGGTCCATGGGTCCTACCAGAACTCCAGATCCAACATTTAGGCTGTGGCGATTTGTACTTTGTATAAACACCCTCATCAACAATAATTGTATTCGGAGTTATCTTCTTCTCCTCTAATGCAGCTACTGCAACAACCATTTTGAAAATTGATCCTGGCGAATATAACCCCATTATATTCCTATTAAACATAGGCTTAGTTTCTACATTAAGTTTGCTCCATTCTTCATTTGAAAGCCCTTTTACAAATACATTCGGATCATAATCTGGGTAGCTCGCCATAGCAAGTATTTCCCCACTTTTTACATCTATTGCTACTACCGCACCAGATTTTGCCTCATATGAACCGTCTGAATATTTGCCATTTGCAATATCTCGTATCGTATTTTTTAATGCTTTTTCAGCAACCTTTTGAAGTTGCGAATCTATTGTTAAATAAACTTGAGCACCTGTTTTAGTTTCTTCATTTTTATAATATGTTATTTTACCATTAGCACTAACCTCCATTTTTTGCAAAGAATTTTCTCCTCGCAAAAAACGTTCCATTGTACTTTCAATACCACTTCTTCCTATATTATCATTAGCACTATAGCCTTCATCTTTTAATTCCTCATACTTTTCAGAAGAAATCTTGCTTATATATCCCAAAATATGACTAGCTAAATTTTCATTTGGATAAACTCTTATAGGCTGAATTTCAACCTTTACACCTGGAAATTCATTAAACCTTTCTTCTAAAATTGCTACAACTTCTTTATTTATATCTGTTGCCACTTCATAAGGCTTAAATGCACTATATCCAACCCTATCCAATTCATATTTTATTCCTATAATCTTTCTACTATCTTCAAGAGTATATTTTTCTAATTTATACTTACTTCTAAATTCCTCTAGAGTTTCCATAGCTGTTAAATTAGAAGCTATCTTATATTTTTTCTTCCACTTTGCTAATTCTTCATCTGTATCAAACAAAAAATCAGCTTTATCTTTTTCCAATTTTATTGGGAAAGTATCTCTATAAGTAACATTATTATCTATAAGCAAATTAACAAGATTTAAAATAACCAAATTTCTCTCATCCGTAGTCATTGTTTGCTTATACATAAGTACGTTGTATCCATCTCTATTAGTTGCTAATATATCTCCATGCCTATCTAAAATTTCTCCACGAGGAGCAACTACCGTTACTTGCTTTGACGAACGATTTTCCGCTTTTTTTCTATAATCTGCACCATTAACAATTTGCAAATCAAAAAGTCTTATTATTAAAATAACCCCACCTAAAATCATAAGCAAATTCAAAATAAAAATTCGCATATCATTTTTTCCGTTATTAATCAAAAAAATCACCACACATTATTTTCCAAATATATTTTTATTAAGTTCAATACCTATATTAATTTTTAAAATAAACGGATATACAATAATCGTAGCAATAACATTAACTAAAGCTGCAAGCATTACTGTAGTAAAGAAATTAAAGAAATCAAATTCTTGAAAATAAACTAAAGCTCCAAAAATATACACTAAAATCTCATAAAAAACAGTAACCACCCCAGTAATGGCAATTGCTACTATATAATTGTCTTTGAAAAATCTTTTATTAAACTGTCCTAATGCCATTCCTATATACATACATAAAAAAGCATATAACCCGATAGCTCGTCCTTGATTAAAATCTAAAAGTAACCCTGAAAAAAAGCCCACAGTTCCTCCAATAGTACTACCAAACAGAAATGACACACTGCAAACAACAACCAATAGTAAGTTTGGTGCCACGCCACAAATATTCAAATCAGGAACTATAACAGTCTGTAAAACATATGCTATAATCACAATAAGCACCAATTTTACATTTCTCATCTACTGATTTACCTCCATGTTTTCTATTATTAATACTTCCCTTATTTTTCCAAAATCTACTCCCGGCTTTATTAATGCATAATCTTTTGTAACCTCTCCATCTTTTTCAACTTTTTTTATTGTACCTATATATATACCTCTAGGATATATTCCACCTATTCCTGAAGTTTCAATAACATCTCCCTCGTCAAGCAAAATATTTGAAGGAACATTCTTCAGTTTTAGCATTCCGTCCTTTACAAGACCTTCATCTCCAACTGTTGTAACTAAATCACCTGTTTTAGTAAGAGATGCACTAACTTGATTGGCATTATCCAAAATAGTTATGACCTGACAAGAAAACGGAAATACTTTCATTACTCTTCCTACTAAACCAGAAGGCGTTAAAACCGTCATATTTTCCTTTATTCCAGCATTTTTACCCTTATTTAAAGTAATAACCTCAAACCAATTAGAATCAACAGAAATAACTTCTGCAGTAATTGCATTGGATTTATCATATTTCTTTGTTAAATTAAGTAAATTTCGAAGCTCTTCATTTTCAACTTCCATAATTTTTAATTGTCTAACTTCTTCTTTAAGCTCTATATTTTCAGCAATAAGTTCTTCATTTTCATTAGCATATTTTTTCATTTCAACAAAGAAAGTAATTGCTCCTTTAACTTTTTCATAAGGCCATTTTACCACTGTTTGAATAGGTAAAAAAATCGTATTTACAGCACTTTCAAAAAAATTAGGGTTATCTTTTGGCTCAACGGTAAGAGAGATTGAAACTATCAAAAGTGCCGTTACTATGATAACTAACGTTCTTTTATTAAAAGGCACTTTAATTTTCATTCGTATCCCCCCTAAAATTATTTCATTCTTCTGCTAACTAAAATGTCTCTTAAGACATCTAAATTTTCAGCTACACTGCCTGCACCTGTAACAACACAATCTAACGCATTATCTGCAATTTTAACAGGCATTCCAGTTTCTTCATGGATAAGCTTGTCTATACCCCTAATAAGAGCTCCTCCACCTGCCAAATAAATTCCTCTATTCATAATATCTGCCGCAAGTTCAGGCGGAGTTTTTTCAAGAGTATATTTAATAGCATCTACAATTGCAGATATAGGTTCACTCATAGCAACTAATACTTCTCTAGAAGTAATTATAACATTCTTTGGAAGACCAGAAACTAAATCTCTACCTCTGATATCCATAGACTTTTCTTCCCCCATAGGATATGCACTACCTATCTCTAATTTTATCTCCTCAGCAGTCCTTTCTCCTACCATTAAGTTATGTTCTTTCTTTATATAGTTTACAATAGCATCTTCAATCTTCTCTCCCGCAATTCTTATAGATTTAGAAACAACTATTCCTCCTAAAGAAATAACTGCAACCTCACTAGTTCCGCCACCAATATCTACAATCATACTACCCGCAGCATCTTCAATAGGAAGTTTAGCCCCAATTGCCGCAGCCATAGGTTCTTCAAGTAAGAAAGCTTCCCTAGCACCTGCTTGAATAGCAGCTTCTTTTACAGCACGTTCTTCAACCTCAGTAACTCCAGATGGTACACAAATAACAACTCTTGGTTTACCAAATAAACCGTCTTTACAAACCTTTTTAATAAAATATTTCAGCATAGCTTGGGTAACTTCAAAGTCAGCTATTACGCCATTTTTTAATGGTCGAATAGCAACAATCGCTCCTGGAGTTTTACCCACCATGTTTTTTGCTTCATTTCCTACAGCCAATACATGTTTAATCTTTTGGTTTACAGCAACAACAGAAGGCTCTCTTAAAGCTACCCCCTCTTCTCCTGCAATTTTTATTAAAGTATTTGCTGTGCCTAAGTCTATTCCTATATCTTTAGTCCAAAGTTTCATATAAAGCCTCCGATCTTCTAACATAAAATTACTACAATTAATCAAAATCTACTTTCCAATTAAATTTATTCAGTTGCCTTATACTAACACAAGTTTTGTCCCCTACAACAATATGATCCACTAACTGAACCTTTAACATCCTTCCCCATTCATGAATATTTTGTGTTAACATTATATCTTCTGGGCTTGGTGTAGGATCTCCACTCGGATGATTATGTGCAACAATTATATTTTTACATCCACATTCTAGTGGCATTCTAAAAATTTCTCGAGGTTCAATTCCTTCTATTTTATTTAATGCTCCCATTAAGACCGTTACATCTTTTTCAAGCCTACCCTTAGTATCTAGTCCTAAAACTTTAAACTTCTCTTGCTTTTCATCAGAAAAAGTCTTTAATAAGTACTCAGAAACGTGTTTAAAGGTAAATAAGAATGGTTTTTCTCTAACTTGAGTATTAATTCTATTAGCAAGTTCAAAAACAGCCTGTAAAATAATAGCTTTAACTCTTCCAATTCCTTTTATATTAACTAAAGTATCAAAAGAAACGTTTCTTAGAGAAAATGTACCATCTACTGAACAGCACTCATTCAACACCTTTTGAGCTAATTGAATAGAAGTTTCTTCCCTCGTTCCAGACTTTAGTATTATAGCCAAAAGTTCCGTATTAGATAATGATTTTGGGCCATAAGTTTCTAACTTCTCATACGGACGCTCTAAAACCGGTAACTCTTTTATAGTATATCTTTTCATGTATTCTCCCTCTGCTAACCGGTCCTTAGCCATATATTTTCCTAAAAATCCAAAATTATTATATATGTTTAAAAATATAAATTCAATATTATGAGAAAATTTTTAATTTCTTTCATATATAAAAACAAAAAATAATATAGCCCCACAAAAAATGTTTATTTTCGTGGGGCTATATTATCCAAATATAAAGTATTTTCCTACTTTTTGTTACTTTTTCTATACAAAACAAACTTGCTCCCAATTACTTGAATAACCTCTGCTTTTACACTCTTAGCTATCTCATTAGCTAAATCTTTTGCAGTTTCACCTGCAGTTTCAAGAAGTGTTATTTTTATAAGTTCTCTTGCCTCTAATGCTTCATCTACTTGTTTTATAAAGTTATCTGAAATGCCATTTTTACCAATTTGTAAAATTGGTTGAATAGTATTTGCCATACTTCTAAAATTTGCACGTTCTTTGCTTGTCATTATATAAAACCTCCATTTCAAGCGATATTATATTAAAGTTATGAATTATTGTCAAATGAGGCAATGGGAATTTCCTTCCCATTGCCTCATTATTATTCTAATATCTTAACTATATTAACATTTTCTCCATAATTTCTGGATCAAAGCAATATGTCATAACATCTTCTTTACTAATTCTTCCTTGTCTAAATAGACCAAGTAATGTACCATCCATAGTCTGCATTCCATATCTATTACCCGTTTGAATTAAGTTATCTATT
>JAEEXS010000159.1 GCA_016287855.1 Clostridia bacterium | reverse complement strand
TTGGAGAAGCATATTGAATACCTTGAATGAATTTAATTAACTTATCCCTATCTCCAAAGTTAATAATTTGAACAATATCGCTACGGATATCTGTATATTTAGGAAATACATCCATTCCTAGATTTTCTAATAGTTTAGAAGCAAATGTCATTGCTTTTAGTGCTGCTTCAACTACTGTTGGTGCCATGAATAATCCTTGAATTATGTTTTGGTTTTGTCCTAGTGTTGCACCATTATCTCTTTCAAGTCCTGGGCAATATAACTCTTGAACTACTCTTTCAATTAGAGCTTCTTTTCCTACAACGTATCCACCCATTTCACATAGTCCGCCACCTGCGTTTTTAATTAATGATCCGCAACAAATATCTGCACCTACTGCAGTTGGTTCTTTAGTTTCAGTAAATTCACCATAGCAGTTATCTACAAATATAATTACATCTTTATCTACACTTCTAATTTCTTTAATTACATTTTCTATGTCTGCAATTAGTAATGCTTTTCTTACTGCATATCCTCTAGATCTTTGAATATGTACTAATTTAACCTTGTGGTTTCTTAGGTATTCTTTTATTTCTTCACATTTAAAATTATCTTGTTCATCTAGGTCTACTTGAGCATATTTTATTCCTCTTTTAATAAGTGACATTTCATTGTCTCCCTCAAGTCCTATTACAGTAGCTAGAGTATCATATGGTCTTCCAGATACAGCAAGCATCTCATCTCCATATTCTAGTAATCCTTTAAGTGCAGTAGCTAGTGTATGAGTTCCACTTACAAATTGAACTCTAACTAAAGCTGCTTCTGCTTCAAAAAGATTTGCATATACAGTTTCTATTGCTTCTCTTCCTGGATCTCCATGTCCATAACCTGTACTTTTACCAACATGTGTAGTAGTAATTGGTACAGATTGAAATGCTTTTAATACTCTTGCTTGATTGTATAAAGCATTCTCCTCTATTCTTTTGAAGACTTCTTTACATTCATCTTCAGATTGTCTTGCTAATTTTTCTAATTCTTCACTAATATTAAATAATTTGTATGCGCTTTCCATTTTTTTATCACCGATTGTAATTATATCACAAGAGAGGCATAAAATAAACATATTATGTAGCATTTCACCAAAAATTCACTAGTGTCACAAAGTTTTAATATTTTTCACTTAAGCATAAAAAAAGATACCAATTTCTTGGTATCTATTCGTACTTTTTATTCTTGAACTTCTTCTATTCCTTGTTGTTTTAAGAATCTTTTATATACTTCTTTTTGAAGTTCTTTATCTGTTAATGTATCATATACATTTTCACCATCTTCTGTTTTTATTTCTAAAATTACAATTTCAACTTCTTCGCTGATATTTTCTGTAATTTCTGAAACTATTAAAAATGATCTTCCATCTTCTAAAACAACAACGTCTAATTTTTCAAAAGTTGTTTCTTTACCATTTTCATCTGTTAAAGTTAAAACTGGTAATGATTCCATGTCCATTGGTCCACATCCAGCACATGAGCTACATGAACCTGAGCATCCTCCAAATTCTTCCATTTTAATTCCTCCTGCTTATTTAGATATTGAATTTAAATATCCTTCTAATATATAAGTGGCTGCAAGTCTATCTGCATAAGTATTCTTTTTCTTTTGAGATATATTCATCTCTCTCATTGTTTGGTACGCAGAAACAGTAGTAAGTCTTTCATCCCAAGTATGAACTTTAAGTCCTAAGGCTTCAAGTTGTGGAATTAGCGAATCTACCTTTTCTGTCTTTTGAGATTTGGTTCCATTCATATTTTTAGGATATCCAATAACAACCTCTTCAAAGCCATATTCTTGCATTAATTTTCTAATGCCTGATATGAATTTTTTATCACTACCATTGATTACAAGATTATCTAATCCTTGAGCAGTTATTCCAAGTTCATCCGAAATTGCAAGTCCTACTCTTACATCTCCATAATCTATTGCTAATATTCTTTTCATTTTTCACTTATAAATTATAGATCTAGATATTTTTTAATC
>JAEEXS010000053.1 GCA_016287855.1 Clostridia bacterium | reverse complement strand
TTAATGCAAATCATTCATACTAAAATAATTTTTTTAAAAAATATTTGCCATTCTATGATATAATCATTATAGTAGAGGTGTATCGTATGTATGATGTAATGAAAAGTGAATTGATAAATTTAGATGGACCACCAAATGGAGTTCTGCTAAAAGATTTATTAGGTGGAGTAAACAAGATATTTGAAATACCACTTTTTCAAAGAAATTATAATTGGACTGTAGACAACTGTAAAGAATTATATGATGATATAATAAGAAGCTATGAACTTAATTCCAGTCATTTTATCGGTATCTTTATACATTATAATAGTTCGGCTTCATCTTTAAAAACTTCATATGTATTAATTGATGGTCAGCAAAGATTAACAACTATTATGCTATTATTATGTGCAATTAGAGATGTTACTGACAATAAAAAATTAAAAGAAGAAATTGATAAAAATTTTATATATAATACAAATGCAAATATTAAATTTAGATTTAAATTAAAACAAAACAATTATGATAATGATAATTTTGAAAAAGTATTAGGAAACAAGATTGAATCAATACAAACAAAATCAAAAATATATATTAATTATAGTAAGTTTATTACATGGCTTAGTGAAGATAGTAATAAGATAGATTTAGAAAAATTATTAGAGTCCATAAAAAGAATGGAAGCTGTTGAAATTATATTGAGAAGCAATAACATAGAAAATGTTCAACAAATCTTTGAAAAAATAAATTCTACAGGTCAACCCTTAAATGCAGCAGATTTAATTAGAAATTATTTATTATTTACTGGAAATATGCGCGAACAACAGGAATTATATAATATGTGGACATGTATTGAGAGAATTGTAGGAGTAAACAACATTACACAATTCGTTAAATCATATACAATTAGATATTCTTATGAGATAATTACAAGTAGGAACATATATAGTGACTTTAAAAAACAATTTAAATCATGGAGTCATAAAAAAATATTAAATGATATGTTGAGGTATGCAGTATACTATGCCATTATAGAAGAAAACACATATTATAAATATGATTCAGAATATAATGTTACAGTAGAAAATAATGATGATAAGCATATTAATAATACATTAAAAATGCTGGATGCACTTGGTACTGATGATTTGATTCCTTTGTTTATGATAATGTTTGATGAATTATATAAAAACAATAAGAATAAATTGGATGAAATCTTAGAGTTGATTTTAGAATTTATGATTAGATATAGAGTAGTGCAACCATCAACAGGTGGTGGAGCTCTTCAAGCAAAAATATATGGAATAATGAAGGCTATTGATGATAAATCATGTCCTTTGACTGTAAAAGGTATATATGCAAAACTATCTTCTTATGATTCAGATGCGAGCAGGTATCCAACAGATAATCAATTTATGGCACATTTAAAGGAAAATATGCTAGCAAAGAATGGAAGAGTATTATTATATCAATTTGCTAGAAGAAGAAATTATGAAATAATGGATTTTGATCAAAATGTTACGCTTGAACATTTAATGCCACAAACGATAGATCCTGCTAAAAAAGAGGGCAAATGGTGGATTAACAATCTAGGAAAAAGCAAGTATAAAGAAATACAAGAAAAATATACAGATTGTATTGGCAATTATGCGTTATTAACAAGAGCATTAAATGCATCGATATCAAATGGACCTTGGCCGAATAAAAGAAAAGAAATGCAAGTAAAAGCTTTTGATAGCGAAACTAGAAAAGTTGCAGAAGAATCTAGATGGAATGCAAATTCTATTAAAGAACGAAATGACAAATTGTCAAATGAAATAAGGCAATACATTACTGGACCTAAAAGTGATATAAAAAATGGTAATAAATGGCTAATTAATTAAATTTAAAATATGGTATTTTTTGCGATTATACCATATTTTTTATGGTATAATGTTATTAGTGATTAAATCAGGAGGTAGATAATAATGATAAAAGGAAAACCATTCGTCAAATGGGCTGGTGGTAAAAGACAAATAATTGATAAGCTATTAAAATACGCGCCTGATGAGTTTAATACTTACTATGAGCCATTTGTAGGTGGTGGAGCTTTATTATTTGAATTATCACCAAAAAAAGCCATAATAAATGACTCAAATAAAGAACTAATAAATGTTTATAATGTTTTATGTAATGAAGATAAATTTAAAAAGATGTGCAGTGTTCTAAATAGTTATGAAGCAAACCATAGCGAAGATTTCTTTTATGAAATAAGAAATAAGGATAGAAATAAAGCATCATTTAATAGACTATCAGATTATACAAGAGCAGGAAGGACTATTTATTTAAATAAGGCTTGTTTCAATGGATTGTATAGAGTAAATAGCAAGAATGAATTTAATGTTCCATTTGGTAAGAAATTAAAAGTTAATACTTATGAGGGTGGAAATCTAATAACAGTAAGCAATTATTTAACAATGAATGATGTTAAAATATTAAGTGTAGATTTTGAAGAAGCAGTAAAGGATGCTAAAAAAGGTGACTTCATCTACTTCGATCCACCATATGATTCAGACACATCAACATTTAATAGTTACACAGAAGATGGATTTGGTAAAGAAGAACAAAAAAGACTTGCAAGAGTTTATAAAGAACTTTCTGATAGAGGTTGTTATGTAATGCTTTCAAATCACAATACTACATTAATCAAAGAATTATATAAAGATTTTAACATTCATGTAATTGAAGCTAAAAGAAATATAAATGCAAATGGAAAAAAGAGAGGTAAAGTAGAAGAAGTAATTATAACAAATTACGAAAATAAAAGAGGATTTGAAGAATAAACACAGTATAATATAAATAGGAGGTGCATTACATGAGTAAGGATTGTTACTACGAAGATGATGATTTTAAATTACTACATGGCGATGCCCTTTTATTATTGAAAAAAATGAAACCACAAAGTATTGATATGATATTTGCAGATCCACCATACTTCCTATCAGGAGATGGAATAACTTGTAGTGCTGGTAAAATGGTATCAGTTAAAAAAGGCGAATGGGATGAGAAGATAGGCATCAAAGAAAAGCATAACTTTAATAAGAAATGGATAAGAGCCTGTAAGCGAGTTTTAAAAGATGATGGAACAATATGGATAAGTGGAACAATGCATAATATTTATTCAATTGGTATGGCACTCGAAGAAGAGGGATTTAAGGTCATTAATAACATCACATGGAAGAAATTAAACCCTCCACCTAATATTAGCTGTCGTGCCTTCGTTCACTCAACAGAAACGATTTTATGGGCTAAAAAAGACATAAAAAAAGCTAAACATAAATTTAACTATGATGTGATGAAAGAATTAAACAATGGTAAACAAATGAAAGATGTATGGGAAACATCATTGACTAAGCCAAGTGAAAAGAAATGTGGTAAACATCCAACTCAAAAGCCAATAGCACTTCTAGAAAAGATAATACTTGCATCAACAGATGAAAATGATTTAATACTTGATCCATTCAATGGTAGTGGAACAACAGGAATCGTAGCAAGTAGATTAAAAAGAAAATACATAGGGATTGATAAAGAGAAAGAATATTTAGATTTAACAATTAGAAGAAAGGAATGTGATTCTAAATGAAAAGAGATTTTAATGAATGGTTAGGTAAATTTAAATCAAGTATATCTGATTATACCTATTATGTTGATTTTGAAAAAATTTATAGAAATGTGGATAAATTAAAAGTAGAACTAAATATTTTGAATTCATTAATTGGTAGTAAAGATATCGAGAATGAGTTTCAAACAATACTAATCAAGTATCCTGAAACTTTAGAATGTATACCACTATTGTTAGCTGTACGTTCAAGAGAAATATTTATTAAAGATGAAATGAATGAGTATTTATTTGATTTTAGAAAGATGGTTTATTCTGTGCCTGAATACATAGATTTTATGAGAAAAAGTGGTCTTTTTGATTTGTTACAAAATCATATAATTAATAACCTATACGACTATGTATTAGGAATTGAAGTTGGATTAGATTCTAATGGTAGAAAGAACCGTGGTGGACATCTAATGGAGAATCTTGTTGAAGATTACATTAAAAAAGCAGGATATAAAAAAGATGTTAATTATTTTAAAGAAATGTATTTATCAGATATAGAAAAGAAATGGAATTTAGATTTATCAGCTATGTCAGGTAACAATGTATCAACAAAAAGATTTGATTTTGTAATTAAAACAGATAAACAAGTTTATGTTATTGAAACTAACTTTTATTCAGGTGGTGGTTCTAAATTAAATGAAACTGCTAGAAGCTATAAAATGTTAGCAAGTGAATCTAAGAAAGTAAATGGGGTAACATTTATATGGTTTACTGATGGATTAGGATGGATAAGTGCTAGAAAGAATCTTGAAGAAACATTTAATGAAATGGATACAATTTATAATATAAATGATTTAGAAAATGAAGTTTTAAAAAATATAATAAAGTAGTTGGTGTATATGAACTTTGAACAAACAGAAGATACAAAAAATATTATTAGATTGCTAGAAAATGATGACATTTCAAGAAATAAATACTTATTAAGCTTTCTAAAAATAATGAATAATAATGGTAAAAATAAGATATTCTCTTTAAATGGTAATTGGGGAAGTGGAAAGACAATTTTTGTTAGAAAATTAGAAACTTTAATTAAGTATAGCTATATGTATAAAGATAAACAACTATATTGGGAAAACATATATAGTGATTCAGAAAAATTTTTATCAGAAGATATTGAAAAATTAGAAAACATAGTGAAAAAAGAAAACTATAAAGAATTTGATGAAATAGTTAAAGAAAATTTGATAAATTGTGTTTATTTTAATGCATGGGAACATGACGATGAAGAGGATCCTATGATATCAATAATTTATGAATTAATAAAGAAATATAATTTATCTGATGAGACAAAATTCAACAATTTATCATCAGTATTAGATGGAATTAATGTAATAGCAAAGAATGGCTCTTTAGGTAAACTTGATTTTAGTGGATTAATAAAAAAGGAAAATTTATCAGATAATATCCATAGAAAAGAGAATATAAAGAGAGCAGTAAATTCTACAATTGAAAATTTAATAAATGAAAAATGTAATAAATTGATTATTTTTATTGATGAACTAGACAGATGCAATCCAAATTATGCAGTAAAACTTTTAGAGCGCATCAAACATTATTTTACAGATGACCGCATTGTCATTGTAGTTTCTACTAATTTATTAGAGTTGTCAAATACTATTTCTGGAATGTATGGTTACAAATTTTCTTCTACTGCCTATTTAGATAAATTTTTTGATATAAGATTAGAATTACCTAAAATAAATATTGATAAATATATTAGAACATTAGATACAATATTAAATGATGATCGGAGTGCTTGGTTTACAATTGCGATTGATAATTTTATAAAAAGCAATAATTTACAGCCAAGAGAAATTAATAGATATTTGGGTTGTATAAAATTTTTTGAAAAAACAGCAAGAAAGGATAGATATTATCCATTTGAAAAATATAAAAATTTGATTGATTATTTGTTCATTCCATACATTATAGGACTGTATATAACGAATATAGAAGAATACAATAAGTTTAAAAATTTATCAGGATGGGATAAGTTTTATGAATATATTAATTCTAACAAAGAATTGATCACACTATGCAAGTATTCATTATATGAAAAAAACAATAATGAGGTTATTGATGTTGATAATGCAACCGTTTTAAAAGAAGTGAATAAGTTGTATAAATTAATTTTTGATAACAATTATAAAGAAAAAATAAATGATATGGTTATTGGAAATCAAACAATACGATTTAATGCATTCGATTATATAGATGATAAAATATCAATTCTTGGCGCACTATCAGATTTTGGAAAAATTAATACAAATTAGTTAATGAATAAATTGATATTGCTTTTTTAGGTACCATTTAGGTACCAATAGACTAATAAATACCAATTTTTAAAGGTTATTACAAAAATATAACGGCCACAAAAGGCCGTTTTTAAAAGGAATTAACACATACAAAGAATAAAAGGGCGAGCCCCCTGAAGGAGCCTTATGGCTCCATTTTTTTTGTTAAATACATAGATTATGTTACTTTCGATTTTTTTGTTAATGTGATATAATTTTTATAATATAGTAAAGGAGGTTAGATTTATGGTAACACTACCTTTTAATTTTGGTGGAGCAATAAGAGATTCTATCACTGAATATAGAAGAAAAAATAATATTCCAGAACCAGAAGAAGTAAAAGCATTAAGTGTGTATAGAAAAAGAGATACTTTCTTGGAAGAAGAGTTAGAACTAGTTAGAGAACTTGAACTTGATAAAAAAACATTAGAGTACATAGATTTATTTCCAAATATAACTTCCTTAACAATAGATGGATCAAATGAGTTAGAATCAGGTGATTTTAAAAGAGTTTTAGATAAATATCCTAAACTTGAAAAACTAACAATAAAAGGGCAGTCAAATATACAATTATTAAATGTTAGTGAAATGAAAAATTTGAAAGAACTTACATTAATTTCTAATAGAACCTTACATAGAATTATTGGATTAGATAAAATAGAAAAATTAGAAGAGATTACGATTTATGGGAATGAGACATATGCTACTGTGAAAGAATTATGTGAGCATGTTGCTAAATTATCTCAAAATGGAACAAAGTGTAATTTTGATGTTCTATATATGCCTGATATGAAAAAAATAGGTATACCAAATCCTGATAATTTTAAATGGTGTGAATCGGTAGGATTAGGTTTATTTGGTGATGAACTTAAATATGATACAGAAGAACTTGAAGAGGCAGTGAATAAGGCTGAAGAAGTTATTTCTAGATATATTAGACCAACAGATAATGATAAAGAGGCATATGCAATTTTATATCAATGGGTATGTAAAAATATAAAATATGATGATGAATCGCTTGATAGTAGAGTTCATACTATTCAAGGTAAAGAAGTTGGTCAATTTGGTGGAATGAATGGTACTGTTAATGGACTTGTTTATGGCAGCTGTGTTTGTGAGGGATATTCTAAATCAATGCAGATGCTTCTAAAACTATGTGGTATCCCAGCTTTTGATATTGGGTGCATTGCTTCTGACAAGCCTATGCCAATGTATAATTATGATGGTAAGAAAAAATTTCATGGAGGAGACCACTCAATATTAAAAGTTAATCTTGATGGAATTTGTTATTATAGTGATGTTACTTGGGATGCTGATAGAATTCAAAATGGTTATCCAAGAGAGTATTTCCTTTTATCAAAAGAAGATATTTCAAAAGATCATAAGTTAATTGATGAAGCAGATGTTTGGGCTTCACCAAGGAGCGTTTCAAGTGAAGAATTCCAAGAACTTATGAAGTTTGCGCAAGAAAGAATTGATACTATCGATAGTGAACTAGCTAAAAAAGAAGAAGAAAATAAACATAAAAATACTATTGCACAAGTTGCAACATTATTAGGAGTTAGTATTCCATCAGATATTGATTATATTTATGATGAAAAATTGAAAGCTCCAAGAGTTGCTCCAAAAAATGCTAGTACTTTAAGAGAAGAACAACAATCTATAAATAAGAGATTAGAACAATTATTCTATGATGGTGAATTAGATATGAAAACATATAGTTCTATGAAATTAGAAGTACTAAAAGAATATAACTCATTAGTATCAAATCTTCCACAAACTAAACGACCTGATACTGATGATGGTAATTATATGGAAGAACTTCCTTTTGGTATGCAAACTCCAACTTTACATAGACCAACAATTAGTGATGAAGTTATAAGGCAAGTTTTTTTACATGATAAAAAACAAAGACTTAATGAGCAAAAACATCAATTGTTAAACCAAGAAAGAATAATTAATGAACAAATGGTGAATGAAGAGGAAAGAAGACAAGAAGCAATAGAACAAGATAATGGAATGACTATGTAATATGAAAGGAATAGTATGAAAAATTATAAAATAAAAAGAGAAGATATAAAAAGATTAATAGATGTGAGCGGCGAATGTATTGCTACAGACAAAATAACAGTAGAGGGGTCAAAGATAGGTTATATGTATAGAGAAAATCCTAGTAATGAATATGATACTGGATGGAGATTCTTCGCAGGGGATGAAAATGTAGAATATACTAATAATCCAGATAATTTTGAAGTATATGATTTAAATACAATATGTAATTATGATGAAGATATAATACCTTATTTAATAAAGCCAATTGGAACAAAACTAGAAAGAAATGGTGGAGAATTTAAGGAAGTAGAATAATACTCAGTGAACTGAGTATTTTTTTTTGTTTAAAAAATAAAATTTTGTGATAAAATAGTAAGTCAAACAGGAGGAAATATGCCTTACGATCCTTTAGAACGTTTAAGACATGGTAATGTTGAGTTTTTATATTATCAAACATTCCGTGATGAAGAAATTTTAACTGAGAAAATAAAGAGTGCTCCAGATAGATTAGATATAATAAATGGATTTATATCTGTTTTTGAAAAGGGTCAATTTACAAGGTTTGTTTTTGGAATAATTTATGATATACCAGAATATAAAGATCTTGTATATGAATGGGTACATAATAAAGAAACTGGGGAATTATTGCTTAGGTTTGTAACTCCTGAAAGACTTAGCAATATGTTATATAATTCTCCTGTGGGGAAAAGAATACTATATGAAAATTTTGAGAAATTTATATATTTTCTTAAAGACGATGAAGATCGTTCAGACGCTAGAACTATGGAAGATGGTCTTAATGATTTAATATATCTTAAAGCAATAATTGAATATGCTTTTGGTAATGATGATAAAGACCTATTACATAAATTATCAAGATATGAAGATATGCATATACGTTTCTTATTTATGAAATATTTATTAGAAAACCATCCAAATAAAATTGATGATATATATGATGACATAACTAAATATATAACTTCAGTCACATATGAACCATTAGAACAAATATCGTTTTTAGAACCAACCCCAATGAAACAAGAATATTTATCTGAAATAGCAGTAGGTTTATTAACAAACAATCATGAAAAAGAATATGAATACCTAAAGGGATTTATTTTTAGAGAGTATGAACATAATAATTTAGCATCAGAATTATTCACGGTTCCATTTATGGCAGTTAATGGTAATCCAAAAATTCAAACTGCGGATATAAATAAATATGCAATTCAGGAGGAAGAATTTAATAGAGATGTAAATACTTTATTTGAAACTTCTGCAAATTATCGTTTTCATATTTTCTTTAATCATAGTGCAAAACTAAGGGAAGATTTATTAACTGGATTTGCTAGTAAGATGAGATATTACTTAGAAAATCAAAGAATAGATAAGTATTCAGTTAATCAGACAAAATCAGAATTAAAAAACCTTGATTATTATGGGCTATGTCCTATGTTAGAAGAATGGACAGAAAAATATATGGATTTAAGCCAAAGCAAAGAATATGGTTATGTTGGTGGAGGCGCAACTTGTAGTTGTTATAGAATTGGTGATTATGTAATTAAATTAGTACGTGCTAAGTTTTCTTTCGAAGACGTAATATGCCCTAATTTATATTTGACCGCTAAGAACTATGAAGAAATATATGTTAGAGGTAGAACAGGTAGAGTATTAGGAGGAATAGAAGTCCAAAAGTATTTAACAAGAGAAGCTAGGGATGTTGAAACTAAATACTTTGGATATTTCAGAGAAACACTAGCAGATTTAGGCTATGTTATAACAGATGCTCTTACCTATGGAGTAAATGGGGATAATGCAATGTTACTGGATAGTTACCGTGATGCAGATTGTTCTAATCCGGAAAAATTACCAGATTGGTTTAAAGAATATCCTATAGTTTTAGTAGATAGAGATACAATATATCCTATTAATGGTGGTCCTAGGAAACAATTAAGATGCATTTGTAGTTGTTAATATAAAAAATTATGTTATAATAGTAACTATTGTTAAGTTATCAGGGAGTGTAATTATGGAATTAACAGAACATTTATCATCAAAATATGGTTATGAATATATATCTACAGTAGAAGAATATATAACAAGTTTTAAATATCGTGATAAACTAGGACCATGTTGGGAATCTGATGGTGTAGGTTTTGATTATTTAGAACGTGTAATTATGGGTTATGGATTTGAAGAAAAAAGGTGCCCATTTACTAGAATTAATTCTTTTGTTGTAGCAAGAGGTAGTAATAGAAAAGTAAATCTTATCTCATGTAATTATTTTGAAATTGAATTAAATGATACTAGAATTATTTCTTCTGATGGTATAAAAGTAATTATTGCTAATGCAGATAAATGTGTATATAAAAGAAAAATAAAAGGTGAAGAATATATCAAAGATGTTATTTTCTCTAAAGGAAATGATATGATTGGATATAATTTTGTGACTCGTTCTACATTTGAGAAAAAAGATATTGGTAAATGCGTAAGAGCTAATAAAGATGAATTAGTAGTTGTACATGAAGGTAATTTAGTTACATATAAAGTACTTGAAGAAGATGAAGGTATAGATTATATAGATGTTACAAGAATTGTAAGACAAAATGATTTCTATGAAGATGATAAAGAAATAGTAAGATGTACTCCAATTGATACTGAAATTAAAGAAGCAGATAAATTTTATCATACTATTGAATCTATGCATGATGAAGTATATCAATTAGATTTTAAAGATAAAACTTCTAGATTATTAATTATTACGGGAGATAGTATTAAAACAACAGATTATTATGGTTCATTAAAATATAGAAAACCATATATTTATCCACCGCTTGATGAAAGTGAATATGCTCCTGATGAATATATGTGGCCTGATATAGGATTAACATTTAATTATAGTGAAAATGGTGAAAAGAAAGAGCTATTATTAGATGAAAAACTTAATGTACATCATAGACCAAGAATTTTAAATTTGAGTGATAGAGGATAAAATCCTCTATTTTTTGTGGTATAATTAATTTGGTGATTATAATGACAATGGCAATAGTGCTTGGAATACTTGCAGCATTTTT
>JAEEXS010000158.1 GCA_016287855.1 Clostridia bacterium | reverse complement strand
AAAATGGAGAGATTGACTTTTCAGACGAATTAAATAAAGGGTTAAAAAATATAAATTTTGAGGATTCGGTATATTTTAATAAAAAGCAAATAATTAAAGAAATTACAGAAACAAAAGAGAAATTTGATGAATATATAAAAACTCATATGGGGGGAGAATGGGATGATTCGCCAATTATAAAAGCAAGACCAGGTTGGAAATTTAGTGGTGTGGTGACGTGTAAGCCTTATCCCAAAAGCGAAAAATTTATTGTAACATTAATAATAGAAAATATTACACCCAAAAGTCAGAGTTATAAAGCAAAAAAATTTGAAAAAGAAAAATATTCTATCCCTTTGTATAATGTGGGAGTCCAAATAGAAGCAATAGATGGCTTGACATTTGAAGATATTGAACTAGATAAATTTGAAAAATCATATAAGGTTAATTCAAAAGTAAAGGCAGAAGGTGAATGGCTTTCAGCAGAGTGTGAAGGAAATAAAATAATAGTCCAAAGTATTCCTAAATACATTGAAAAAAGATTATTAACTAATGATAAGTATAATAAAAATGCCAATTTTATAGCGTTACAAGAATATCCAGTTGAAAATTTAAAAGAGATTCTTCAGGGAATGAGAGACTATTATGTAGAAATTAGTTCTAGAAAAATAGAAAACGAAGAATTTTTTGATGATTTGCAAAAATTTAAGTATGAAATAACAAGATTTGAAAAAGGAATAAATATTTTGGAAGATCCAGATTTTATTTCAATTAAAAAAGCTTTTATTTGTATGAATAAAACTTTTGAGAAACTTTTTGGGCAGAAAGCAGATTCATGGAGATTATTTCAGTTGGTGTTTATAGTGTCAATGATACCAGATATTGTTTACAATGAGAATAAAGATATATTAGAATCTGAGTTATATAATTACAATGATTATGATACGGCAGAGATTATATATTTCCCTACTGGGGGAGGAAAAACAGAAGCTTTTTTAGGTACTGTGGTTTTGTCATGCTTTTATGATAGATTTATAGGGAAAAAGTATGGTGTAAATACAGTAATAAAATATCCATTAAGATTGCTTTCTATACAACAGTTGGAAAGAACTTTAGATGCACTAGTAGTTGCAAATAGTGTATTAAAAGCTAACGACGAAATAAAAAATTTACCAATATTTACTTTAGGCTATTTTGTTGGGTCAAGTAATACCCCTAATGAAATAAAAGACGAAAAAATTGGCAAGTATGAACATAAAAAAGAATATATTTTGGTAAATAAGTGTCCTAAGTGTGAGGGAAAAATAGATGTAATTTTTAATTATGATAGTAGAGTATTGGAGCATAAATGTACTCAATGTGAAAATGTATTGCCATTATACATAGTTGATGATGAAATATATAGATTTTTACCTACGGTTTTAATAAGTACGATAGATAAATTGGCTGGTATTAGTTTTAATGATGGCTTCAGAAATATACTTGGTGGCTCTAAGTATAGATGTCCTATACATGGTTTTACTCATAACAATAAATGTATATGTAATGTAAATGATAAGCTTGAGGATGTTTATGAAAAACAAATGCCGTCACTGGCACCTACACTATTTATACAAGACGAAATACATTTATTAAAAGAAAGTTTAGGGGTATTTTCCGCACATTATGAATCTTTATTAGAGTATTATACGAAAGAGTTAATATTTAAAGAACATAGGAAAAAAATAAAGTATATAGGGTCTACAGCAACGATTTCTGGAGCAGAATATTTAGTAAATGAATTATATGGAAAGGGTTGTAGAATATTTCCATCGCCTAGTACATATCCAAGTGGTGAAAATTTTTATTCAAAGCCATCAGAAGACGATATTACAAGAATAATTATTGGCTTTGCTCCATTTGGCGTTTCTATCAGCTCTAGAATAGAATATGTTGTGTCAACTTTAAGGTTAATATTGTGGGAAATGTATAAAAATTCTCAAAAATATGCTCCTCAATATAAATTGAGTGAAGAGGAGTTTAAAGAAATGGTGTTTTATTATT
>JAEEXS010000157.1 GCA_016287855.1 Clostridia bacterium | reverse complement strand
AATTAAGTATGCAGCAAGTGAGCCTGCTGCGCTACCTCTTCCTGGGCCTACAGGTATGCCTTCTCCTTTTGCATAATTAATGAAATCTTGTACAATTAGGAAATAATCTATATATCCCATTTTATCTATTACGCTTATCTCATAATCTAGTCTTTCTTTGACTTCTGGCCATTTTGACTCTGGATATTTTTTAGGTATAGCATCATAGCATTTTTTAGTAAAATACTCTAAATGAGTCATGTTTTCTTCAATTTTATACTCTGGTAGAATTGTATGGCCAAATTCAATTTCCACATTACACATATCTGCTATTTTTAATGTGTTTTCTATTGCTTCTGGTACTGCTTTAAATGCTTCTTTCATCTCTTCTGGAGATTTGAAATAAAACTCATTTACCTTAAAGCTCATTCTATCTTCATCATTTAGTGTTTTTCTTGTTTGAATGCAAAGTAACACTTCATGAAAATCATAATCTTCTTTATTTAAGTAGTGACAGTCATTTGTTGCAACAAGTTGCAAACCATACTCTTTAGAAAACTCAATTAGTTTTTGATTTACTAATATTTGTTCTCTTAATTTGTTATCTTGTATCTCAAGAAAATATCTATCTTTTCCAAAGATACTAATATATTTTTCTATGTGCTCTTTAGCACCACGAATGTCTCCTGCAGTAATTCTTCTTGCAAGTCCTCCTGCTAAGCACGCAGACAAACATATTAGCCCATCACTATATTTTTCTAGGATTTCAAGGTCTATTCTTGGCTTGTAATAAAAGCCTTCTGTATAGCCTAGTGAAACGAGTCTAGATAGGTTTTTATATCCAGTATTGTTCATTGCAAGTAGTATTAGGTGGTTTGGTTCTGTGTCTAATCTTCCTTCTTTGTCTAGACGTGAACGAGGAGCAACGTATACTTCACAACCAATAATTGGCTTTATACCTTGCTTTTTACACTCTTTATACATTTCTATTGCGCCAAACATGTTACCATGATCAGTAATAGCTACTGCTGGCATACCATATTCTTTTGCTTTTTGTACTACTTCGTTAATTCTTATTGCACCATCAAGTAAACTATACTCTGTATGCAAATGTAAATGAACAAAACTCACCTCTATCACCACTTGTATTATATCAAAATTTTTTGTCAAAGTATATAAAAAAAGCAAGAAAATTAATTCTTGCTTAATAGTTTTTTATATTAAAATTATTCATATATTTTTTTAGAGCTTTTCTTAGTGCTACTTCCCTTGTATATCCACTAACTCTTTCATAATGATAAACATATTCACTAAATATGTAGTTTTCTATTGCCTCTACATTTATGTTTTGTATTTCAATTCCATATAATGGTATTTTTCTTAATTCTTGTTTTAGCTCATATCCGTGAAGGAAATGGCTCCTCTTTCCTGCATATTATAGCAGAGTTTTTCTTTTTGTTTGCAAATAAAAAGTTAAACATAGCAAAACCTCCTTGAAATTATTTAAAGATTTAATATATAAATATACCTTGTTATTATACCATATTATGTAGTCTAGAGCAAGTATCAGAATTGAATTATAAATTAAAACGACAACAACTAACAAAGACCTAGCAAATGCTAGGCCTTATTAATGTTCATATTTATTTATCTAAATCTATAAATTCATAGAATGTTGTTCCAAGTCCTAAAGTTACAGCATGTTCTATTGTATGTGCTCCATGTCTTGTTTCAACTCTTTCTAGAAAGTGTTCTCTTCCTGGATCTTGAGATTTATATATTAAGTCTAAAGATGCTCTGTCACATGCAACAGGGTCAAGGGAAGCAACTATACCTATATCTTGCATACATGGAGTTTCTGGATTTGAATCGCAATCACAGTCTACTGAAAGGTTGTTAATTACGTTTATATATACGATTCCTCCACGTTTATCATAATAATCCATTACTGCAGAACAAGCTTCAGCCATTGACTCTAAGAAATCATCTTGAGCTGGTAAATGTGACCAAACATAGCTTTGCTCTTGGTTTTGTGCTCCTGCAGCGTGAATGT
>JAEEXS010000156.1 GCA_016287855.1 Clostridia bacterium | reverse complement strand
CTATTTGATGAGTTTTTCCTTCTCTAATAAGATTAGATATACCATGGGTAACCATCATTACTTCAAACGCAGGAACTAATATTTCGCCCGAAGGAATCAATTGTTGGGTAATAACTGCTTGCAAAACTGAAGATAATTGAACTCTAACTTGTTGTTGTTGACTCTCCATAAATGAATCTACAATTCTATCTATAGTTTTAGCAGCACCCATAGTATGCAATGTTCCAAATACTAAATGACCAGTCTCAGCCGCTGTAAGAGCAATAGAAATAGTTTCTTGATCTCTTAACTCTCCTATCATTATAACATCTGGATCTTCTCTTAATGCAGATCTTAAAGCACTAGCAAATGAATGTGAGTCTATTCCTATCTCCCTTTGGTTTACTATTCCTGTTTTATGCTTATGCAAATACTCAATTGGATCTTCCAAAGTAATAATATGTGAATTCTTTTGTTCATTTATTATATTTACTAATGCAGCTAGTGTAGTAGATTTACCAGCTCCTGTAGGACCTGTTACTAAAACCAAACCTCTACTTTTATTTGCAAGTTTTACAACTGCATCTGGCAAATTTAGACTTTGAACTGATGGTATTTCTTTAGGAATAAGTCTTATTGCAATTGCAGTAGAACCTCTTTGCTTATATATATTGGCCCTAAATCTTCCGTATTCGCTAACAGCAAATGAAAAATCGACTTCACCATTTTCTTCAAATCTTTTGCTATAATCTGCTATTTTAAATATTTCATTAGCAATCGCTACGGTATCATCAGGCATTAATTTTTCTTCACCCAATCTAAGTAATTCTCCACTACATCTTATTACAGGCGGCGTTCCTGCCGTTACATGAATATCTGATGCTCCATTTTCAAATGCTGTTTTAATTATAGTATTCAAATCCATTTTTTAATTCCTCCCCTATTCTTCAACATACGCAATACGTATTAACTCTTCAACTGTAGTAGTTCCATTTGCTACTAACTTACTACAACTTCTCCATATAGTTGACATACCTTCACGCATTGCAACAAATTTTATCTCTTCAGCATTTGCTTTTTGAGTAATCATTTGTCTTATTGTAGGCGAAATATTTAATACCTCATACACACCTATTCGACCAGAATATCCCGTATTGCCACACATATTACAACCAACTGGTTTATAAAAATGCACATCAGATTTATCGAAAAGGTCTAGAGCTTCATATTCTTTATCAGTCGGGGTATATTCAACTTTACACTTAGGGCATAGCCTTTTAACAAGTCTCTGAGCAACTATTCCTTTCAAAGTAGTAGCTATAAGGAAAGGTTCTATTCCCATATCTATAAGTCTTCCTATCGTAGAAGCCGAATCGTTTGTGTGTAATGTGCTTAAAACTAAGTGACCTGTCAAAGCTGCTTGAATAGCTATATCCGCTGTTTCAGTATCACGAATTTCTCCGACCATTATAATATCAGGGTCTTGACGCAAGAAAGTCCTTAATACATTTGCAAAGTCTACATTAGCTTTATGATTAACTTGCACCTGGTTTACTCCAGGGATAGTAGCTTCGACTGGGTCTTCAACCGTAAGTATATTTACTTCTTCTTTATTAAATTCTCTTAAAGTAGCATATAACGTGGTAGATTTACCACTTCCTGTAGGTCCTGTAACCAAAATTATACCATTAGGATTTTTTAATATTTCATTATATGCATTTCTATCTTCTGGGAAGAATCCCAAATTTTCTATTGATTTTACAAAACCAGATTTGTCCGTTAACCTCATAACAGTTTTTTCACCATAAGCAGTAGGTACACTTGAAATACGCAAATCATATTCTTTATCATCTAGTTTGTAATTCGCTCTTCCGTCTTGAGGTCTTCTACGTTCAGCTATATTCATAGAGCCTAAAATTTTTACCCTTGTGGTAAGAGCGGGAATAATTCTTAAGTCTAACTGAGAAATTTCCTTTAACGAACCATCTATCCTAAATCTGATTCTCGCTTTCTTCTCATATGGTTCGATATGTATATCTGATGCTCTTTCTCGAATTGCTTGTTCTATTAAGGAATTAA
>JAEEXS010000052.1 GCA_016287855.1 Clostridia bacterium | reverse complement strand
ATCTGCCGAAGAAAACCCAAAACCATTACTTAATTTATATACTGCACAAATATAGTTATTATTTTTTTCGTCTAACATAACAGCATCTGTAACTGTTCCAGGAGTAATCATTTTAACAATTTCTCTTTTTACTAACCCCTTAGCAAGTTTAGGATCTTCAGTCTGCTCACATATTGCAACTTTATACCCTTTTTTTATTAGGCGAGAAATATATGTATCAACGGCATGAAATGGAATTCCACACATTGGTGCTCTTTCTTCAAGCCCACAATCTTTCCCTGTTAAAGTAAGCTCGAGTTCCTTTGACATTTTTATCGCATCGTCAAAGAACATTTCGTAAAAATCACCTAATCTAAAAAATAGAATTGCGTCTTTATTTGCTTCTTTTATATCTAAATATTGTCGCATCATCGGTGTTACTTCTGCCATCTTCCTATCTCCTTCTACAATAACTTACCCGCTAAATACCACTTTCTTTGCTCGGTAATTTTTAATTCTACCATATTCCCAATTAAAGAACTATCGCCTTCGAAATTTACTACTTTTCCTCCGTCCGTTCTACCCGTTAGCATATCCTTATTTTTTTCACTATATCCTTCAACTAAAACCTTTTGAACTGTACCAACTAGCTTTTCATTTTCTTCTTCCAAAATATCATTTACTAAGTTTATAAGCCTTCCTATACGTTCAGACTTTATATCTTCATCAACTTGATCTAGCATTTTATCTGCTGGTGTCCCAACGCGTCTAGAATAAACAAATGTAAATGCCGAGTAATACCTAACCTTTCTTACAACATCCATAGTTTCTAAAAAATCTTCCTCTGTTTCACCAGGAAATCCAACTATTATATCTGTAGTAAACAATACATTAGGAATCGCTTTTTTTATTTTATTAGCTAACTCTAAATACTGTTCCTTTGTATATTTTCTATTCATTTTCTTTAATATTTCCGTACTACCAGATTGTAGAGGCAAATGAATACACTTTGAAATTTTTTCTTCTCTTGCAATTAACTCTATAAGCTCATCTGAAAAGTCTTTAGGATGAGGGCTCACAAATCTAATTCTTTCTATTCCGTCAATTTTCACAACACTCTCCAAAAGCTTTGCAAAAGTAATAGGATTTTCTAAATCTTTTCCATACGAATTAACATTTTGTCCAAGTAAAGTTATTTCTTTATAACCTTCTTTCGCCAATTTTTGAACTTCCTCTAATATTTTCTTTGGCTCTCTACTTCTTTCACGTCCTCTAACATAAGGCACTATACAATAAGAGCAAAAATTATTACAGCCATACATTATCGTAACGTTAGCCTTAATTTTGCTTTCTCTTTTTATAGGAATATCTTCTGCAATTGTGCCATCCATATCCCAAATCTCTATCATTTTTTCGTTTTCATTTATCGCTTTATATAACAACTCCGGAAATTGATATAAATTATGAGTCCCAAAAATCAAGTTTAAATGTTGACCATGAGTTTTATTGAACTTTTCAACCATATGAGGCTCTTGAGCCATACAACCACAAAGCCCAATAACCATATCTGGTTTGTTTCTTTTTAATGCTTTAAAATAACCGAGTTGGCCTAGTATTTTATCTTCTGCATTTTCTCTAACACAGCAAGTATTAAAAATAACTAAATCTGCTTCTTCAGGTACGTCCGTAAAAATATACCCCATTTCACTAATCATTCCTGAAAGTTTTTCAGATTCATTTTCATTTAATTGGCAACCCATCGTATATATGTGATATTTCTTACCTGCCATAAGGTTAGCCACTTTTTTCATATATTGTTTTTGTTCATCTATTTCTTGTTCTGTTAAAACCTTTATTGCCACAACCAACAAACCCTTTCTAAGCTTCCTCTAATTTTTCACGTACAAGCTTATTTATTATTTGAGGATTAGCCTTACCTTTACTCTCTTTCATAACTTGTCCAACTAAGAAACCTAAAGCATTAGTCTTTCCTTTTTTATAGTCAGCTATAGACTTTTCGTTTAAAGCTAATACTCTATTTACCATATCAGCAATTTCACTTTCATCGTTGACTTGTACTAAACCTTTTTCAGCAATTATTTCTGCTACGTTTTTATTTGAATTTAGTAACTCTTCAAAAACTGTTTTTCCAGCCGTATTACTAATATTGCCTTTTTCTATCTCATTTATTAAATCTGAAAGTTCCTTTGGAGTTATTCCTACTTCATCAATAGTAATATCTTTTTCATTCATTACTTTTGAAATATCTCCCAAAATCCAGTTACTTACCGCTTTAGGAGTAGCTCCAAGCTCAACTGTTGCTTCAAAGAACTTTGCTAATTCTTTAGTATTTACAAGTAACGTTGCATCATAATCGCTTAAACCATATTCCGCCAAATATCTAGCTTTCTTTTTATCTGGTAATTCAGGCAAGTTATTTTTAATCTCCTCAATATATTCGTTAGTTAAAACTATTAGGACTAAATCTGGTTCAGGGAAATACCTATAATCTTGAGCATTTTCTTTGGTTCTCATTACAATGCTTTCGCCTTTATCGTCATCCCAACGTCTCGTTTCTTGATTAACTTTTCCACCAGCTTCTGTAACTTCTATTTGTCTCTTTATTTCATACTCAATAGCACGACCTGTTCCACTAAATGAGCTTATATTTTTCATTTCTGTTCTTTGTCCAAATTCTTTTGAACCTTTAGGCATGATAGAAACGTTAACGTCACAACGAAGTGAACCTTCTTGCATTTTACAATCTGAAACTTCTATGTATCTTAAAATAGTTCTAATCTTTTCAAGAAGAGCTTTTGCCTCTTCAGAGCTACGCATATCTGGCTCAGTTACTATCTCTATAAGTGGTACACCACAACGATTCATATCTACTAAAGATCCCGTACCCCAAGCATTATGAAGCAACTTTCCAGCATCTTCTTCAATATGAATTCTTGTAATCCCGATCCTCTTTGTTTCGCCATTTACTTCTATATCTAAATAACCATTTTTGCAAAGTGGCAAATCATATTGAGATATTTGATATGCTTTAGGTAAATCTGGGTAAAAATAATTTTTCCTATCTTGCTTACTAAAAAGTGATATCTCACAATTCATAGCAAGTCCAGCCTTTACCGCATATTCAACAACCTTTTTATTCATAGATGGTAATGTCCCTGGCATGCCAGTACAAATAGGGCAACAATGCGTATTAACATCTCCACCAAATTCGTTAGTACAACTACAAAAGATTTTTGTTTTTGTAGATAACTCTGAGTGTATTTCAAGTCCTATAACGCTTTCATATTCCATATTTAATCACTATCCCTCTTATTTATTTTCAACATTATACGCAACTTTTAAAATCATATTTTCATTAAACGCCTTACCTATAATCTGCATTCCTATAGGTAAACCCTTACTATCTTCGCCAATAGGTACGGAAATTGCAGGAACTCCGGCTATATTTATTGGCACTGTACAAATATCTGATAAATACATTTCCAAAGGATTTGAAATCTTTTCACCAATCTTAAACGCGGTAGTAGGAGCAGTTGGGCCAATTATTACATCATATTTTGAAAACGCATCGTTAAATTCATTAACTACTAAAGTTCTCGCTTTTAACGCTTTTTTATAATATGCATCATAATATCCAGAACTTAAAACGTAAGTACCTAAAATAATTCTTCTCTTTACTTCAGGTCCAAACCCTTCACTTCTACTATTTTCATATAGTTCATTTAAATCTTCTGCTTTTTCACTTCTATATCCATATTTTACGCCATCAAATCTAGATAAATTTGAACTTGCCTCAGCAGAAGATAAAATATAGTAAATAGATAAAGCATTATCTACAGTAGGCATTGAAAATTCTTCAACTATAGCCCCTTGTGCTTTTAATTCATTTACTTTATTTAAAATTGCCTCTTTTACTTCAGAATTTATGCCCTCTCCAAAGAACTCTTTAGGTAAGCCAATTTTTAACCCATTAACACCTTTAACTAAAGCCTTTGTATAATCAACTTCGCCCATATCTACCGAAGTTGCATCGTTTTCATCTTTACCACATATTGCATTTAACAATATTGCAACGTCTTCTACATCTTTTCCAAATGGTCCTATCTGGTCTAAAGAAGAAGCAAACGCAACTAGGCCAAATCTAGATACTAATCCATAAGTTGGTTTTAACCCTACAACACCGCAAAAAGACGCAGGCTCACGAATGGATCCACCCGTATCTGAGCCTAATGCTAAAGTTGCCTCGTCAGCCGCAACGGCAGCAGCAGAACCACCACTAGATCCTCCTGGCACATATTCGGTATTACGAGGGTTTGTAGTTTTTTGGAAAGCTGAATTTTCAGTAGAACCACCCATAGCAAATTCATCCAAATTAACCTTGCCCAATATAATACACTTATTATCTTTTAATTTTTTTATAACCGTTGCATCGTATGGAGGCACAAAATTTTCAAGCATTTTAGATGCACAAGTTGTCTTTATTCCTTTTGTGCAAATATTATCTTTTATTGCAATAGGAATACCTGCTAAAATAGGTAAATCCTCGTTATTATCAAAAGCTTTTTGAACTTCTTCCGCCTGTTTTAAAGCATTTTCTTTATCTAAAGAAAGATATGCCTTAATAGTAGGCTCCTTTTCTTCTATTCTTTTATATATAGCTTCAACAACACTAGGTACAGTTATTTCTTTATTCCTATACATCTTAGCAAGCTCATGAGCTGAATATTCATATAATTCCATTTTAATAAATCATTCCTTTCTTTAAGCAACACATGTAAAATTTATTGCACAACACTAGGTACAACTAAACATCCTGCCTCTTTTTTAGGAGCATTTTTCAAAATTTCATCTCTACTATATGACTCTTTTACTTCATCTTCTCTAAACACATTTTGAACTTTTAAAATGTGATTTGTAGGCTCTACTCCATCAGTATTAAGCTTGTTTATATTATTTGCAAACTCTACTATATCTCCCATTTGAGATACCAATCTTTCTTTTTCTTCATCAGATAATTTTAACTTTGCAAGACGTGCAACATATTCAATATCCTTATCTGTAACCATAATCTCACCTCATTAATATTTTTTACGCAAGCGACAAGATTTTTTCAACTATCTTCTTACCTGCATCTAAATCTCTAAATGCCAATTGACTCTTCTTTATCTTTATTAATCTTTCTTTATCGTTATCTAAAAGTTTGTTAACACTTTTTACAAGGTCCGTTTCCTTAGCACAAAGTATTCCCAAATTATTTAGTAATATAAAATCAATATTTCCTTCTTCTTGGCCAGGAAGTGCACCTGTAACTACTACTGGCAAATCACAAGTAATACACTCCATAAGTACATTAGGACTACCTCTTACTATCGCCACATCATGGCTTGTCATAAGATTCTCAACATCTTTAACAAAACCATAAATAGTAACTCTATCTAGTTTATCACTAAATTTCTTTTCTAAAACCTCTTTTAGTTTTGTATTTCTTCCAGCGACAGCAGATATACGAGAATTAGGTACTTTTAATAATTTTTCAATTATATTTCCCATATCTCCAGAGCCTTCTCCTCCGCTCATAATAAGGAAATCTGTTTCTTGCTTTTCTCGAATTCCTTTTTCATCTACCATTTTTATTTTTCTACCAGCTTCTAAAATCTCTTTTCTTACAGGTAGATTTATTATTTCAATTTTTTCTTCAGCAGTTCCTCGTTTTAACGCATATACCCAAGCTTCTTTAGTAGGAGCTATCATAAGATCAGCCCTTGGGTCAACCCAAAGTGGTGAAATAGAAATAAGGTCTGCAAAAACAGTTGCGAACTTAATTTTCTTTTTGTCTTTTCTTTTACTAAGTAAATCAATAACCGCACTATTAAACGCAGGGTGAACTGTCACTATAATATTAGGATTAAATTGATCTACAAGTTTATTAAACTTACGTTTTATAAGTCTTTTTACTACTTTTTCTACTAAACGTGGTTCTGTTGCGGACATTTTATAAATAAATTTCCACATATCTTCTGAGGTACGAATTATTGGGGCATACATCTTTCCAATTCTAAGTCCCATTTTTCCAGCAAACTCAAAAGCTTCAACCGATTTAAATAAAACTCCATCTACTTTTTTTAGTTCTTCTTCTAATGCATTTGTTATACTTTTGTGACCATGTCCTGTTACATATGATGTAAGTATTAAAACTCTTTTTTGCATAATATTATCACCCCTATTTTGACATCTATAAGTATATTGAATTTTTGTGAATTTTTCAAGTGTTTTAACAATTTTAAAAAGCACTAATTTTTATGTCAATTTGCATGTTTACATAAAAAATGATATAATTATATTAACTATTTAATATAAGGAGGTACGCAAATAATGAAGCGTATCATTGCTATCGTCATCGTTTTTATTCTCATGGCGAGCATTTTTGTTATCACCCTGAATAGCAACCGGCCCCACGAAAATGATGTTGAGGTTTCTCTCTGCAAAGCACACGTGTATTCAAACCCTGACCTGACTAATGGAGAAATCCTCGATACCATCCACGAAGGCGACACGTTCACCTTGACCGGAAAAGCCAAGACCTCCGGCAACGGCAAGGGAGCCTCTTATTCCATGTGGGAAGGTGTCACTGCCGACGGGACTGTCGGTTGGGTGAAGGCCAACGCCTTCATCAAAACCGATTACCACGGCTGGTAATCAAGAGGAGCAAAAGGAGCGACTGTTCTAGTCGCTCCTCTTTGTTTTAATTTATCATATTTTTAAATTCATCTTCGTTAATAACTTGTACACCTAAACTCATTGCCTTGTCTAACTTACTTCCTGCATCCTCTCCTGCTAAAACATATGTAGTTTTTTTAGAAACGGAGCTTGAAGCCTTACCTCCAAAGCTCTCTATTATATCTTGTGCTTCTTGGCGAGTATATGTAGGTAATGTACCAGTTAAAACAAATGTCATTCCGTTAAATCTATTATCTATTAACTCTTTTTTACTTCCCTTCATATTAACTCCGGCAACTTTAAGTTTTTCTATTGTATCTTTTACTTGTTCATTATTAAAATATTTTACTATACTTTCACCCATTTTAGGACCTATTTCGTCTATATCTGAAAAAGTTTCCGCACTAGACGTTGCTATTTCATCTATATCTGAAAATTTTGCTGCAATTAATTTCCCTGCTTTTTTCCCAATATGACGAATTCCAAGTCCGAAAATCAATTTATCTAAAGAATTTGACTTACTTTTTTCAATAGCATTAATTAAATTTTCTGCGGATTTTTTCCCCATTCTATCTAATTTTTCAATATCTTCTGTTTTTAAATAATAAATATCTGCAATATTATTAATTAATCCTTTATCTAGTAAAAGTTCAACGTTAGCCGGTCCTAACCCCTCTATATCCATAGCATCGCGAGATGCAAAATGAACTATACTTCTAAATAATCTTGCAGGGCATTCAATACCTGTACATCTAACAGCCGCCTCATTTTCTAATCTTTCAACGTCACTTCCACAAACCGGACATTTTTCAGGCATTTTGAAAACAACTTCACTACCATCTCTTTTTTCTTTAACTACTTCAACAACTTCTGGTATTATATCTCCAGCTTTTTGAACTAAAACTGTATCTCCAATTCTAATATCTTTATCTTTTATATAATCCTCATTGTGAAGCGTTGCACGAGATACGTTAGTTCCCGCTAAGTGAACTGTTTCGAGTTCTGCAGTCGGTGTTAATACCCCAGTTCTTCCTACTTGAATAACAATATCTTTTATTTTTGTAGGCTTTTTCTCAGGTGGATATTTATATGCAATAGCCCAACGTGGCGTTTTAGAGGTGTTCCCAAGTTTTTCTCTATCCTCTAAATTGTTAACCTTAACTACTGCTCCATCTATATCAAAAGAGAATTTTCCTCTCATTTCGCCTATTTCATCTATCTCTTTTTCTATTTCCGCACCATTTTTTGCGATATTACAAACAGGTACAACACTAAAGCCCTCATCTTTTAAGAAATCTATTGATTCTTTATGAGTTAAAAATTTCTTATTACTCTTTTGAACATTAAACACATAAATATCTAAATCACGTTCTCTTGCAACATTTACATCAAGCTGTCTAAGTGACCCCGCCGCTGCGTTTCTAGCATTAGCGAAATGTGGTTGTCCACTCATTTCGCGTTCTTCATTAAGTCTTAAAAGAGTATCTCTTGAAATAAATACTTCGCCTCTTACTTCAATATCTATAGGTGTTTTTAATTTATGAGGAATAGACTTTACTGTTTTTAAATTTTCAGTAACGTCTTCTCCAATTACTCCGTTTCCACGAGTTGAACCTCTTACTAATTCCCCATTAATATATTCTAGTGAAACTGATAATCCGTCAATTTTAGTTTCAACCGTATATTCTACATTCTCCCCTAAAGCCTCTTTCATTTTATTATCAAAATCATATAAAGCTTCTTTATTAAAAACATCCTGCAAACTAAGCATAGGCACATCATGTCTTACTTCTGAAAAGCCTTCTTTTACGTCCCCTATTACTTTTCTTGTTGGAGAATCATCAGTTACCAAATCAGGGTTCATCATTTCTAAGTTTTTCAGCTCTTGAACTAACATGTCATACTCATAGTCTGAAATTTCTGGAGCATCTTCGTTATAATATTTATCAGCATAATAGCGAATTTTTTCGCGTAATTCTTTTATATATTGTCTTGCGTTCATATTTTTCAACTCCTCTATTCGCCGATAATATCTTCTCCAATTTTATAAACATCCCCTGCACCTATTGTCAAGAATAGATCCCCGGGTTCTAATTTATCTTTTAAGAAATTCTCTATATCTTTAAAATCTTTCATATATACCGCATTTTTAGAAGTGTCTTTTATTTTTTCAACCAAATCTTTAGAGCTTATTTCACCAGTATCTTTTTCACGAGCCGCATAAATATCTGTAATAATTACATTATCTGCATTATAAAAAGCTTCTGAGAACTCATTTAATAAAGTCTTTGTTCTAGTATAAGTATGAGGTTGAAAAACACACCAAATTCTCTTTGCTTTTTTCTCTTTAGCAGCAAGCAAAGTTGCCTTTATTTCCGATGGATGATGGGCATAATCGTCATATATTAACGCCCCTTTAAACTCACCTTTTCTTTCAAATCTTCTCTTTGCACCGCCAAATTTATATAGAGCACTTGCAACAGTCTTTACGTCTATATTATATATGTTACAAGACGCAATACATGCAAGAGAATTATATACATTATGAATTCCCGGCACTTTCAATTCAATTTTACTTATATATCTGCCTTTTATATACAAGTCGTAAGTAGTTAAATCTTTTTCAAAAATAATATTTTTTGCATTATATTCAGCTTCGTTTTTGATTCCAAACAATATTTTATTATGTTCATTATTTTGAATAAGCATTTCACTGTTAGGATCATCTACGTTTAAAATTGCATAGCCATCCTCTGGGAGCCTATTTTCGAATTTATAAAAAGCATTTTTTACATTTTCTAAATTTTTATAATAATCTAAATGATCTGCTTCTACATTAAGTATTATTGCAACTTTCGGTGAAAACTGTAAAAAGCTTTCAACGTACTCGCAAGCTTCGGTTATTAAATATTTATTATCTCCAACTCTATAATTCCCATCTATTTCTTTAAGTTCTCCACCTACAGTTATAGTAGGATCTAATCCAGCTTCCATAAAAGCTAATGAAACCATTGAAGTTGTTGTAGTTTTACCATGGGTTCCAGCAATTGCAATAGTATTAGGGAACATTCTTGTTATTTCTCCAAGTAGAACTGAACGTTCAATTAAAGGTATTCCTCTAGTTTCTGCTTCAACATATTCTGGATTATCTTTCTTTATTGCAGCAGTAAATATTACAGCATCCGCATTTCCAACGTTATTTTTATCATGACCGATTGTAACATTTATCCCAGACTTCTTTAATTTTTGAATAATACTACTATCGTTCATATCTGAACCTTTTACAATATAGCCCTTATCTTTTAAAATTTCAGCCAACCCACTCATACTGATTCCGCCAATTCCTATCATATGTATGGTAGCAGGTGGAACTATTTTATCAAAAATCATAGGATTACCTCCTTCAAAAATACATGCTTATATTATACATTCTTATGCGTATATTATTCAATAGTCAATAAAAAAGTTACAAAAAAAACTTTACAAAAAATCTTTACAGGAAATAAAAGGATTTTTTTCAATTTTGTAGAACATTATATAATGTAGGGAAAATTTTAACAAGGTGGTGCTTTATTATGGAAATAACCAATGTTGGAATATCATTAAAAAACACTGAAGGTACTCTTAGAGCCTACGCTTCTGTTACTTTTGACGACGAGTTTGTTGTTAAAAACATAAAAATTACAGAAACGGAAAAAGGGCTAGCAATGTCTATGCCACGTCGTAAAATAAAATTAAAAGAAGATGTTGATGAAAATGATCCTGAAATCAGAGCTAAGCTTTATACGGATATTGCTCATCCTATAAATGCTGCTGCTAGAGAAAAATTGGAAAAAGCAATATTTGCTAAATATGAAGAAGAATTAAAGAAATCTCAGGAAGTTTAAAAATAAATCCCCGGTTAAACCCGGGGATTTTTGTTAAAAACAGGGAATCTCCTCTGTTTTTTCTTCACTATTACCAACTTCTTTTTAAATACAAATATACCTCATCTGTATTTTCATCCAATGCGCAATCATATACACAAGGAATAACTTCTTTGCCCATTTTATCTAGTTGCCCCCATTTGCCCTCTTTTTTTACTGCGATTAAACCTCCTAAACAATCTCCAATGTTATAGTCCTCATATACACACGGTATTATTTCTTTTCCTTCTATATTTATGCAACCCCATTTCTCTCCTTTTTTTACTTTGGCTATACCTTCTGAAAAATTATGAACATTGTCATACACACACGGTATTATTTCTTTTCCTTCTGTATTTATATAACCACATTTTTCTCCTTTTCTTACCATTGCCATGCCTTCTGAAAAACTGTAAATATAGTCATACATACTACCTTCTTTAATCTCTGTATCTATATAATCCATATCCAGATTTTTTATCATTATCATACCTTCTAAATAACTAATAACACTATCATACTCACAAGGTATTATTTCTTTTCCTTCCGTATTTATATACCCCCACTTATCTCCTTTTTTTATCATTGCCATACCTTCTGAAAAATTATAAGCATTATCATATATACATGGTATTATTTCTTGACCTTCTGCATTTATATAACCATATTTCTCATTGTTTTCTACCTTTGCCATACCTTCTGAAAATTTATC
>JAEEXS010000155.1 GCA_016287855.1 Clostridia bacterium | reverse complement strand
ACAGTTCCTTTATTTACTAATTGTTGATATTTTGCATTACTCTTCTCTAAAACAACTTTAAAATTCTCAGGTAAGAATTTAATAATTAATCTTAATTGAGAATCATCGTATTGTTGTGCAATATGATCAAATACTTCTGAGTATTTATCTACAGCACCGCCTAATTGGCTATAGTAATTCAAAATATTGTTGATTTGGTCTTCACTAACTAAGGCATTGCTTCCGCCGTTATAAGTTGTTTCTTCACCATCTAGCAAATAGTATTTTTTAGCTTCCTTTTTAGCACGTGGTCTATTAATTAATCTACATACTTCTGGAATATTTCTATCCTTTTCAACTAAGGCATTATATATTCCCATACTAAATAGATTTCTTAAAAGATCATCGTTTCTTGTTCTTCTATCTGAACAAATGAAAATGATTGGAACATCTTCACCATTTGCTTTTGTTGCTTCATCACTTATATCGTCTAATTTCTCTAATATGAACTTATCAATTTGATCGTAATTGTTGTTAGCTACAGGCTCTAAGTCCTCACTAATAACAATTGAATCATATGTTTTATCTTTAGCTAATTCTTTAATAATTGCATTGAAGAAATACTTGTTAGTACTTGTAATAATTTCTTTGTATTCCTCTTGATATTGCTTAATTATATTTTGCGAAATAGCTTCATCACTAACTGCAAAAAGAACCTTCATTAGTTTAACTCCTCTAAATTATATTTATAATTTAAAAATAATAAAAATTATCCTCTAAATTTGATAATGATTGTGTAAATCAATGGTAATATTTGGCAAATAACAAATAGTGTAACTACTACTATCATTGAATTTAAACCTTTATCCCTGTTTTCTAAGTGTTTAATACCAATAACATATTGATAAATAGCACTTATAGCAATTGCTACAAATCCTAAAGGGATACTCCATAATCTAATTTTATTTAAAACATAAGCTACAACGCCTGTTACGTCGCTTCCGTAGGCTTGTTTATAGTCTTCCATAGATTGTAATTCACTATCTCTTAGGTCAACTAATTGACTCTTTGTTTCATCGTTAATTATATCATTTGTATTAACTCCGTTATTAGCTGTATTTGCTTGTACAAAACTGCCTAAAAATAGCATACTTACTGCAATTAAAACTATTAACAAAATGATTATAGACTTGTTCATTTCTAGTCCTCCCACTATTATTTAATATTACACTAACTTTTTTAAAATAGCAAGATAATAAATTATAATCTATTGTAAAAAGAAATTATATATTTATATATTGCATTTCCCCAATTTTTATCGGTTGCATATGATTCATTTACTGCCGATATTGTTGAGCCATGGTAGTAAGTTGCTTCAGCTACTTCGCCCCCATAAATTAGTGTACCTTTAGGGTTCAAATAGTATTTAGCTAAAACTCTCGCTACTAAATCTATACCTTCCGCATATGTTGCGAATGTTGATGCGCTTCCACCAGGATCCCTATCATATGCTCGATATCCAAATAAATTTTTCTTCTTTAAAGATATTTCAGAAGTTCCATATCCACTTTCGTGAATTGCTATTGATGCTAAGAATAATCCATTTACATTGTATTGTGTTTCTGCATAATAGAAGTACTCTGCGTTATCTTCAATTACTTTGTTTTTATCACTAGATAAACCAGTTAAAACTTTTTTGAATTGTGCTAAACTTAATCCACTTGGTTTATTCATTAACATACTAAATCCTAAACCTTGTGTTAATTGTTCTTTTGAATAGATTATCATGTTTTCATCACCATCACCATTTTGGTTAGGATTGTGATAAATAGCATTTGTTTTTTCAACCCATCCAATAATTCCATTACTTTGTACTTGATACCAGTTGTCTTGGGCTAATACCAATTTGACAATATCTCCTGTTGAAACAGTCGTTAGAATTTGTGCGTCAAGTTTTTTATCTGCTTTAATTCCTGTATTAGCATAAACAATCTCTAACTCATCTCCAACGATCGGAACATAAGTATTGCTATTTTCTGCAGTACCTATTTCAACAATCTTATCAGTCGAAGGTTTGACAATATCAGAAGT
>JAEEXS010000154.1 GCA_016287855.1 Clostridia bacterium | reverse complement strand
CTAAATAGTTTACCAATAGCAAATATTGCTCCAACAATAATTGCAGCTAAAATCAATAATAGAATAATTCTTCGAAAATATAATTTCTTTTTTATTTTATTCATATCTTATATCTCTCCGCTTTTTTCTTCTTCTATTAATTTGTCAGTAATTCTTCCTTCTTTAAGACCAAATTCTATATAATGTGTATAATACGATTTACAATTATTTTTAAAAGCTTTTTGCAAATCGCTATAATTTGCTTTATAAATATTTATATCAAATTGCTCTGAAGTCTTTCTAAATTCCTTAATTCCAAATTCGTAAAAATGGTTCTATGCTTTTTTATAACTCTTATTTCCAAATGCTTTTAGTAAGTCTGAATTATTCTCTAAATAATACTTCACATCAAAAACTTGTGAGGCTTGTCTTCCTTCCTTGATACCAAATTCAATAAAATGATCATATAATTTCTTAGTATCAGTTCCAAATGCTTTTTTCAAATCGCTATATTTATTTGAATAAAACTTAGCATCAAAAGTTAATCCTAACTCTGCTATAGGAACATTGGCAATTCTTCCTTCTGAATATCCTTCATTAGCATAATGTTTTATATATTTTGAAGAATTATTTCCAAATGCTTTTTGTAAATCTTTATAATTAGATTTATAAATTGATAAATTGAAATCATTTGAAGCATTTCTTCCCTCTTCAACGCCAAATCTTAAAAAGTGGATATAATAACTATATGCATTGTTGCCAAAAGCTTTTTTTAAATCTGAATATTTATTTTTATAATACTCAACACTAAACGCTGAAGAGCCCTGTCTTCCTTCAAACAAGCCATTTTCATAGTAGTGCATTCTTAGTTTATATGCATCATATCCAAAAGCTTCTTTTAAGTCACTATTATTATCAGCATAATATTTATAGTTAAATCCAGCATCTTCAATATTTCCCCATGGATTATTACCATCTGGGTCTGTTGGATCCCATCCCTTAAAATTGTCTGGTGCATCTGAAATCTTGATAGCTTGTGGCCTTCCTAGAGGACCTGGATTTTCATTGGCATAGAAAGTAACAGGTGTTCCTGAAGGACAATTTTCAAATATCCATTTTGCATCACCGCATTTTAAACGTACACAACCAGCTGATGCATTAGTCCCTAATTTATCATATTCCCAATATTCTAAAGAAGTTGGATCGTTTAATTTAGTATAAGGTACTGAATGAAATAGAATACTACCAACAATTCTTGTTGAATATTGACCTGCTACACCGCCATTTAATGTACCCCATCTAAACTTGCTAGTAGTTTTATATGTACCACCTTTTGGAGTGGCTCTACCTGTTGAACATATAAAAGCTTTAATAGCTTGATTATTATTGTATACAGTAACTGTTTGAGCTTGATAGTTAACCATTATAGAATATGAATTATCTGCAAATACACTGGGAGTCATAAATTGAATAAAAGTCATTGATATAATTATTATTGTAATTAGTGTAATTAATAGTTTTAAACTTATTTTTTTCATAACTACTCCTATATTAATCTACATCTTTACTCCATAGTTGATGCTTATTGCACATAGAAAAAATTGTAGATTTTGGTATATATGGAAATCTAGCAATAGCATCTCCTTCTGGATATAGATCTATAACTTGTACCTTATTTTCTTTTACTAATGCAATCCATTGAATATAATGATCTTTATCCATTGGATGATTTAAAGTTACAAGTATGTCATTTTCTATACGCTCGTAATTAGGAATATGTTTTTCAAATGATGCTTCAGTTGTATTTGGTTCTAATGTTACCATTTTTTCTCCACAACATTCTAAGCCACAATTACAATTACATGGGTCTTTTACAATAACTGTTGCCCCACATTTCATACACTTTTGAACAATTAGTTCGTTTTTCATTTTCTTTTCCTCCTATTTATTTACTTTAACTTTACTATTTAACTCAAGAATTTTAATTGCTTCTTGAATATTTCTATGCATTTGTTTATGAAGATTTTCTCTATAATTATAATTACAATATAGCAACTCATCTATATTTCTTTTCTCTTTTTTTGACAAATTTTTCCATAATTTTT
>JAEEXS010000153.1 GCA_016287855.1 Clostridia bacterium | reverse complement strand
TTATATCGGACCAATCAACCAATTATAGATACTGTTGAGAAAAAAGCAATGAGCAACTCTACATCTAAAACACAAATACGGCCTCCTTTTAAGTTTAGTATGGTCGATATTCCTGTTGGTTCAGCTATTACCTTTAACCCTACTGGGCTTGAAGTTAAAGTTGTTGATGATAATAAAATAGAATATAGAGGGCAGAAATACAAATTGTCGCCATTTGTAAGGATTTTTTTGCCAAAAGAACAACAAAATTCTTCCGGGGCTTATCAAGGACCAAAATATTTCTCTTATAAGGGAAAAGTATTAGCTGATCTTAGGCGTGAAATGGAAGGTAAAAGAAAATGAGTGTTAATCCATTCGAAAGTTTATGGAATATCCCCTATATTAATAGTCATATTATAAATCATAATAATCAATCGCAAGAAATAGCTGCTTGTGAATGTGTAAATAAATTGAAAGAATTCTTAGATAGTACAGAGAAAGTAGATTCGCAGCACCAACGAGAGGTAGGTTATGCTTGCTGTTTAATAATTTTAGATTATATTAAAAAACATAGTGGATAATATTTTTATAATGATATTAATTCTACAATTTTTTCTAATAGTGGCTTAAAGCCTTCAAAATCTTCTTTTGAATAATCTTTAAACTTATTAGAAAGTGTATCTTTTACTTTTTTAGATAAATTTGATAATCCTTTTATAGGATGTTTCTTTCCACTTGTTAGGGTGGCAATAATTTCAGTAATTTTAGCTTCAGAAAAATAATCTTCTAATAAGAATTCTCCAGAGGTAACTTCATTAGAATAAGGGTAGAAAGCTGCTTTTAATAAATTGTCAGATGAAATATAGTCTATTTCATTCTTTATTTCATCTGAATCCTTTGTCAATCCACTAATTTCAATCATTGCTTTTCTTCCAGCATCATCTCTATCGAAGAAAACAATAATCTTTTTTGTTGCTACACAATCTCTTACATTTTTTATAAAAGAGGGAGCATTTCCAGTTCCATTGAAAGATAAAAAATCAACATCAATAGTTTCATATTTTGGTTCATCTTCTTTTAAAAGTTCTATAGCTCTTTTTACAAAATCAATATCTGATTTCCCCTCAAACAGAACTAAAGGTTTTTCAGAATTTAAGAAAACTCCGGCCTCCATTATATTCCATTCATCAGATGCTAATGTCCGAACTAGATTTAATTTATCCGTAGAAACTTCTGAAACCAAGCCATCTTTAGCTTGTAAATATATTAATTCTTTTTCAACTGCTATTTTTGCAAGAATTGGAGAGTGAGTTGTCATAACAACATCTCTGTTGGGAGTATCTTTTAATAACTTGTATAGTTTTGTTTTTCTAGCTTCGTGGATATTAGCATCAGGTTCGTCCAGAAGAAGTATTGAATTTTCATCTGCAATAAATTCTAGAACAGCTTTTATAAGGATTAATTTTTTCTCTCCTTCGCTAAGAGATTGGACAAGTTCTCTATTTTCTAAAAAAATAGAAATATTTTCTATGGCTTTAAAGGTTTTGGGCATGAAAGCCCACATTAATAAATTAAAAATTTCTTTTGGTTCTGCATCAAAGTCATCTGGAGAGTTACTAATAAGTTTTCTTAATTCAAGTAGGGAGTAGTCTATAGTAGCTTTTTTTTCGCTATTTATTTTTTCAATAAATGCTTTTAATAACACGTTTTTATTCTTGCCAAAATTTGCAAATGAATAATCTATATGTATTAGGGATATGTCTGATTCGTCATTTATTCCTATTTCATCATTCAAAAAAGCCTTTATATCTGAACTCTTATTCATAAATAATATTAGGGTGAGCAAGGAGATATTCCAAAAATACTTATTTACATAATACATTCCCATCTTACCGGTAATTCCTTTGGAATAAACAGATGTCAAATAAGAATTATACCTGTTCCAATAAAAGCTTTTCCATAATCTCAGATCTTCACCGCTGTAAACGGCTATGACATTACTTGGTAAATGTTCGAATATTTCAGAATGACTAATTGATTTTTCACCATAGTAATAATGATGCTTGCCAGCTTTAGTAGTAATAACTACTTTTTTGTTATCAATTTCATATTCAAGTTCATAATCTGTATTA
>JAEEXS010000152.1 GCA_016287855.1 Clostridia bacterium | reverse complement strand
GTAAATCTTTTTTAGAAATAACTATATTTTTCCATACTTCTGCCATTGAAACTTTTTTATACTTTGAAACCAAGCTTACTATTTTAAATCTTGTATCATTATTATCTTCAAATTCAGAATTTAATTGTTTGTCTTGCAATTTATCTATGTACTCTTTTTCCTCTTCATAAGTTGGTAATACGTTATAATATAAATTTCCACTAATATCTATTTTTAGTTTCCCTATATCAGATGAATCAATAAAAAAATGGACTTTAACCATAGGCATACTGGTATATCTCATAAATTCATCATTTTTTATTCCTGAATCTAAAACACCTATTAAAACTTTTTCTGAAGGTCTACTTTCAAATATATATTCACTGTTCTCTCCTTCACCTTTTAATTCTTTTAAATACTTTTCTGTTAAATCTGCACAAAATTGTTGATATATACTTTTTTTATTCATTTTCCATATCCCCTACTTTTTTACTAATTTTAAGAATTGCGATATAAGATTATTTTCCTCATCAATATCATCTATTACTATCAACGTATCTCTAGCTCTTGAACAAGCAACATATATATGATTTAAACATCGTATAAATTCACTCTTCACATTTTCACCTTGTGTTTCAATTTCCTTTTTAGTTGCAAATTTCTTTTTAGTTGCAGATTCCTTTTCTTCTACCAATACACTCGTTCCAAATAATATTACCGCTTTAAAATCTAATCCAATCGATTTTCCTATAGTTCCGAATTTTACACCATAATCTCCTAACTTATTTTTCTCAAAATCACAAAAATCCATCCAGTCCCATCTTGCTTTCATCTTATCTTCCAATAATTTTTTTATATTTTCATTTCCCCATGGTGTTACTAGTAATATCTCCCCCGGGCAAGATTTATATTGACCCTCAATTAAATTTTCCAAACATTCCATTATCTTATTAACTTCTTGATTTGTATTATATACATGAAAATAGTGGGGTTTATCAACACCTTGTCTTGCGCCTATTCCTAAAACTTTTTTCTTTTTTTCATTCTTAACATGTATTTGAAAATCTTCTATGTATTGCTCCATTCTTTCTTGCATATTTCCTAATACTTTTACTATCTTTTCTGAATTTCTATAATTTTTATCAAGAATTATTTTTTCAAAATCGTACTCACCTATATAAAATAGATTTTTATTTTCCTTATCATCTTCCTCATATATTTCGTCATCATCATATTCAGCATCAAAATTTCTTATTTGTTGATAATAGTCTCCAGCTAAAATCATATATTTGTTATCATCTAAGCACTCTATTAATGCTGAAATTGATTCTTCATCTAACTGCTGCATCTCGTCTATAAAAATTCCACCAAATTTCTTAACATAGGTGCCATCCCTAATCTCTTCTCTAAAGCGCTTTCCTTCCATTTTAAAAGCATTAGAGTCATCACCATATTTTATATTTAATTCTTCCCTAATAAATTTATTAAAAGTAAGAATTCTTAAGTTGTTTGTTATTTTTCCTGTGTTTTCTGCCATTCTTAAAATATCTTCCCGTAATTTTCTATTGTAACAGAGTATCAAAAACTCTTTTTCAGGGTTCGCAATAGCAACCTCATATGCTTTAGCTAATAATAAAATTGTTTTTCCTGTTCCAGCAGCCGCTTTTAAATAAACTCGTTTATTCAAACTAGCTAAAATACATCTTTGATCATCATCTAATTCATACGCATCTCCAGGTCCAAATTTTAGTTTAGTATTATTAATATTATTTTCTTTATTGTTTTTATTATTAACATATTGCGGTCTTAACATTTGCAATATTGCAAAATGTTTATCTTTGTTTACAATTTCTTCTTTTGAACTATTTGAAATTTCAAGTATATTATCTATAAATTGTTTAACACTTACAACACAATTATCTTTGTACCTACCATTTTTAGCTATTTTTAAGTCTTTATTTGCATTTTCACATCGTTTTTCATCTTCAGTTTCTATAATATAAAATCTTTTATAGTTTATATTCAAATATTCGCCATCATTTGTTAAACCTTTAGAAGATAATAACCATTTTTTTATTAAATCTTCTTTTTTTAATTATTCATTACAAAATTCAGTTAGACTTTTACGATTTTATAAAACA
>JAEEXS010000051.1 GCA_016287855.1 Clostridia bacterium | reverse complement strand
AAAAGTTTTAAATTTTACATCTGTAATAATATTGTTCTCTACCTTAATAAACATCTTCATAATATCTCCACAAACAGGATTTCCAACTTCTCCAACTCCTGAAGCATCTTCTATCTTCCCTACATTTCTTGGGTTTGTGTAGTGATCAATAACTTTATCTGAATAATCCATTATTTATTTCCCTCCTCTATAAATTTTTCCCATAATGGTGACATTTCTCTTAATCTATTTACTATCTCAACTAGGTTTTCTACAAGATAATCTACTTCTTCTCTTGTATTATATTTTCCTATAGATATTCTTAACGAACCATGTGCTATTTCGTGAGGTAGCCCTATTGCAAGTAATACATGTGACGGGTCAAGTGAACCTGATGTGCAAGCGCTTCCACTTGATGCACATATTCCTTTTAAATCTAGGTTTAGTAATAGCCCTTCACCTTCTATAAATCTAAATGAAATGTTGCTGTTACCTGGAAGTCTTTTTTCTAGGTCTCCATTTATCTTTATATATGGTATCTTTTCTTTTACTTGCTCGATATAATAGTCTCTTAATTCTTTTATTTTTTTATTGTGTTCTTCTAAATTTTCATATGCTAGTTCTATGGCCTTGCCCATACCTACAATTCCTGCAACATTTTCTGTTCCAGCTCTCTTATTTCTTTCTTGGTGTCCTCCACTTATAAACTTATCGAATTGCACTCCTGTTTTTACATACAAAGCACCTATTCCTTTTGGACCGTAAAATTTATGCCCTGACATAGATAAACTATCTATATTTAACTTCTCTACGTCAATTTCTAAACTTCCAACAGCCTGAACAGCATCTGTATGAAAATAGATATTATTTTCCTTTGCTATTTTCCCTATCTCTTCTATAGGCTGTATTGTTCCAATTTCGTTATTTGCAAACATTACAGTTATTAAAATTGTAGTTGGTTTTATAGCATTTTTTAGTTCTTCTAAATTTAATATTCCGTTTTCGTCTACAGAAATATAGCTTACTTCAAAGCCTTCTTTTTCTAATTCCCTACAAGTTTCTAAAACAGCAGGATGCTCAATTTTTGAAGTTATTATATGATTTCCTTTTTTTCTATTTGCCCTTGCTATTCCTTTTATTGCTGTGTTATCACTTTCACTTCCACCAGCGGTAAAATATATCTCATTAGGTTTGCAATTTAAGATTTTAGCTATTTTTTCCCTTGATTCTTCAACAGCTTTTCTTGCCTCTCTTCCCAATTTATATATTGCTGAAGCATTGCCATAATTTTCTTTTAAGTAAGGTACCATTTCTTCTAATACCTTATCATCTAATCTTGTTGTTGCCGCATTATCAAAATATATATTTTCCATAATTTCCTCCTTTTTCATACTATTTCACTAGGAATTATATATTTTAATTCCTACTTTGTCAATAGGAATTGAAAACAAAATAATAGAAGCCATATTAAGGCTTCTATTTAATTAAATCTTCTAAGGTTTTGCTATCTACATATTCGTTTATTACATTATCTAATCCTTGCCAAAAAGAATATGTTTTACAGTTACTCTTTTTATCGCATTCGCCATCTTCTGTTAAACAATATATCGGAGCCAAATCGCCTTCTGTTGCTCTTAATATATCTCCTACTTTATATTCACTAGGCTTTTTAGATAGTCTATATCCTCCCATATTACCTCTAGCAGTTTCTAGGTACCCTGCTTTATTTAATAAAGATATTATTTGCTCCAAGTATTTATTTGAGATTTCTTGTCTTTGAGATATTTCCTTTAAAGATATATATTTGCCATTGTTGTTTATTGCTAAGTCTATCATTACTCTTAAAGCATATCTTCCTTTTGTTGATATTTTCATTTTTTTCACCTACGCTATCTTTATATAATTTTATCTACTATTACTTGAATTCAACATATAATTCTTTTCCTAAAGCTTTAGCTATTCTCTTTAAGAAATTAATAGTTGGATTATAGTTACCACTTTCAAGTCTACTTATATTTGATTGCTGTATTCCTGTCATTTCAGAGAGTTGCTTTTGTGTAATTCCTTGTTCTAATCTTGCTTTTATTAAAGAATCTATTATAGAATATTCTGGTTGTAAATCTTCCCATTCTTTCTTAAATTCTTCGTCTTTTAATTGCTCTTCTAAATGCTTTTTAAAATTCATTTTGTTCTCTCCTTTCATAATCTTCTTTGTATTTTACTGCTTTATTAAATTCGCTATTATCAATTTTATTTTGTTTTTTAATATATCCATTAGTCAATATAATTTTATTATCTTTAATAAAGAAATAAAATATTCGCGTTACGTCAGTTGAAAACTTTATTCTTAATTCAAATATTCCTTTATCTATATACTTTGAATATGGCTCTCTTAAATTATTACCATATTCACTTAATATTTTTAGGCTTGCAAATGCCTTTACTCTTATTTTTATCGGCAAACTATTTAAAAAATCGTATACCGGCATTTTCCCTTTATCAGTTTCATAGTACTCTATTTCAAACAAATTAAATTTCCTCCTTTGTATATCTTATATGATATATTTATTATATGCTTTAAATGATATATTGTCAATTGTTTTTTTAATATTGTTTTTCAAGGTATAAAAATGCCTAGCAACCTATTAAAATTGCTAGGCTATTTTTATACTTTCTCTATCCAGTCTTTTACCTCTTCATATTGCACATTCATATTACCTAATCCTACTCCTAAATTTATTCCAGGGCGATTACTACCATGATAATCTGTTCCACCAGAAATATATTTATTTTTCATTTTACAAAATTTCAACAAATAATCCGTTTGTTCTTTCGTAAAAGTAGGATAATAACACTCAATTCCGTCAATTTCATAGTTATCTACTAATTCATTCAAAATCAATTCTGCATTTTCCTCATATTGATAAATATGAGGAATAAAAACAAAACCGCCTGCTTTCTTAATAACTTTTATGACATTTTCTACACTTGGAATTAAATCACTTTCATCCACATAAAATAGACTATTTTTATTACTAGTATGTCTTTTGAAAAATATAGATTCTCTCTCCCAAGACTCTTCATCTGGCACAAATCGTTTATTAGCAATATTTTCTTTCATTTTATCATGTAAATATTCAGTCGCATAATAGTACCCACTACTTTTATAATCTTCTAGCGGATTACCATTAAATTTCATGCCAACATCTATACATTTTTGATATAGTCTCTTTAACTCTTCTTCATTGATTTTTTCAAATGGCAAAAATAAAGTTTTAATTTCTTCATTAATAACTTTGTAGTTTACAGCATACCCCAATAATTCAATTGAAAAGCCTAATAAATTTGCTTGCATTTCCACACCACAAATCAAATTTCCAGAATAATATTTGCTAATATTATCTTTCTCTATTTCTTCATAAACTTTACAATTGTCATGGTCTGTAATAGAAATATATTCAATTCCCAAACTCTCCGCCTTTTTTAATATTTCTATATAAGTGTCAGATCCATCTGAGCACACGCTATGTATATGTAAATCAACCATATTAATATTCTCCTCGCTTTTTTTGTATTTTTTTATTCCCCTCGATTTTGTGCCTTGCGGCTAATTTTAATCTGATGTCTTCCAAAGTTATTCCTCTATCATACATTAAAACTTCAAGGTGATAAACCAAATCGCTTATTTCACCAATCAAATCTTCTTTACTTGTATTTTTAGCAGCAATTATAGTTTCTGATGCTTCCTCTCCAACCTTCTTGCATATTTTATCAATTCCTTCATTTAGCAAATAATTCGTATAAGATCCTTCTTTTGGATTTATTCTTCTATCGTCAATCATCTCATATATTTGCTCTAAAATTTCTTTATTCATTTCATAAGCCGGAATGTCATTTATAATCTCATTGAAAAAACAAGTATATTCTCCTGTGTGACAAGCTACTCCTATTTGTTCTACCCAAATGAGTAATGTATCTCGATCACAGTCTAAATACATTTTCTTAATTTTTTGAAAATTTCCTGAGCTCTCACCTTTGTGCCATAAATTCTTACGACTTCTTGAATAAAAATAAGTTTCTTTATTCTCTAACATAAGATTGTAACTTTCTTCATTTACATAGGCAAGCATTAATACTTGATTTGTTTTATAATCTTGGACAATAGCTGGAATTAATTCCATTTTCTCAAAATCTGGTTTCATTTTACTTCCTCCTTTATAACTTTTATAAGTTCATCCATTTGCTCATCTGTACCAATTGTTATTCTAAGGAAATTATCTAATCTTGGCTTCTTAAAATAACGAACTAGTATTTTATTTTCTTTTAAGCTTTGAAATAGTTCTTCTGCTGACTTCTTAGGGTTTGATATAAATAGGAAATTCGTTTTTGACTCTAGCACTTCAAATCCCAATTCTTTTAACCGCTCTATTACCCTACTTCGTGTGTTTATAATTTTATTTATTGTTTCGTTAAAATATATCTTGTCTTCTATTGCAGCCTTTGCTGCTACCTGTGCAAGAGAATCAATAGGATATGAATTAAACGAATCTTTAATACGATTCATAGCTTCAATTAATTTTTTGCTTCCGATTCCAAACCCAATTCTCATTCCTGCTAAAGAATACGATTTTGACAATGTTCGCACAATAAATAAATTGTCATATTTTGATAGCAATGGCACACAACTTTCTGCACCAAAATCTACATACGCTTCATCTATTAAAACAACTCTATCTAGATTATTTTTTAAAATTTCTTCAATTTCATTCCTAGACAGTGCTAAGCTAGTTGGTGCATTTGGATTAGCAATTACTATTCCATTATTATCTATTAAATAATCCGCTATATTAATGCGATAATCTTCTTTCAATGGCATCTCATTGGCTTTAACATTGTACATTTTACAATATACTGGATAAAAACTATAAGAAATATCTGGCATTAAGACATTTTCTTTATTCATAAAAAATGCTTGAAAAGCAATTGCTAATACTTCGTCTGAACCATTGCCCACAAAAACATTTTCTGGGCTTACACCAACACTTTCTGCAAATGTTTTTCTTAAACTCATACATTCAAAATCTGGATACAATTTTAATTTTTCAAAACTAAAATTTTGAATTGCCTTTTCTACCTTTGGAGATGGACTATACGGATTTTCATTTGTATTTAATTTAATATACTCTCCGTCTTTTGGTTGCTCTCCTGGTACATAAGGCGTTAACTCTTTTACTTTTTCACTATAAAATCCCATTATTATCCCTCCTCAAATCTCACTTTAATAGAATTCGCGTGAGCATCTAAGCCTTCAAAATTAGCAAATTTAATCACGTCATCTTTAAATGTTTCTAAAACTTCTCTTGGATAATAAGTATACGATGAATATTTAACAAAATCATATACGCCAAGTCCAGAATAAAATTTGGCTGTGCCAGAAGTAGGAAGCACGTGATTTGTACCACTCATATAATCACCCAACGGCTCTGGTGCATTTTCACCTAAAAATATGGAACCTGCATTTTTTATTTTAGGCAAACTTACTATTGGATCTTTCGTTAGAATTTCTAAGTGTTCTGGCGCTATTTCATTTGCTACATCAAATGCTTCATCTAAATTTTTTACAATAATTGTTGCACCAAAATTTTTCATAGAATATTCAATGATATCTTTCCTACTTAAGTTTTTTATTTGTGTTTCAATCTCACAGTTTACTCTATAAGCCATATCTTCATCTGGCGTAATTAAAATACTACTTGACAATTTATCGTGTTCTGCTTGACTCATTAAATCCGCAGCTATATATTTAGGATTTGCTGTCTCATCTGCTATAACTAATACTTCTGATGGCCCTGCAATCATATCAATTGCAACAATCCCATAACAACATTTCTTTGCAGTTGCAACAAAAATATTTCCTGGTCCTACAATTTTATCTACTTTTGGAATTGTTTCTGTTCCAAAAGCTACTGCTCCAATTGCTTGTGCCCCACCAATTTTATAAATTGTCTCAATCCCACAAACAGACGCCGCTGCTAAAATAGCATCTGCTACTTTTCCATCAGCTTTAACTGGGGTTATCATAATAATTTCCTTTACTCCTGCTAGAATTGCTGGCACTATATTCATTATAACTGTAGATGGATAACAGGCTGTTCCTCCAGGCACATATACTGCAATTCTTTCTAATGGTCTTACGATTTGCCCCATTATTACACCATTTTCTTTAAAAATGTTCCAAGATCTTTCGATTTGATTTTTGTGAAACTCTGTAATTTGAGATTTTGCTCTATTCAAAATTCTAATAAAATCTTCTCCAACATTTTTTGCGCCCTGCTCTATTTCCTCCTTTGAGACAATCATATCTTTTGCATCTCTTATCTTAAACCCATCAAATTTTTCAGCATATTTTATAATAGCACTATCTCCATTTTCTTTTACATCTTTTAATATTTCTTCTACAGCACTAGTTACATCTTTACTAATTTCTTCTTTTCTACTATTCAACTTATTTATAATCTCCTTGGTATTACCTTCATAATAGATTTTGTTTAGCATTTTATTCCCCCCTCTATCTTGTTTACAAAATCAGATATTTCTTTGTTTTTTGAATTTAAGCTTTTATTATTTGCCACTAATCTTGTACTAATATCACATATTTCTTCTATTACCTCTAATCCATTTTCTTTTAAGGTATCCCCTGTTTCAACAATATCCACAATTGCGTCTGATATTTTTACAATTGGTCCTAATTCTACTGACCCATTTAATTTCACAATTTGAATATTTTCTTTTTTGTTGTTAAAAAACTGTTTTGTTATATTAGGATATTTAGTTGCAATCACCTGCTGCCTATTCAATGTTTTATTTTTATAGTTCGCATAAGAAGCTAAACAAAACTTACATTTTCCTATTTTCAAATCTAATAACTCCTGATAATTTGAAAATTCACTCTCTAGCAAAATATCCTTTCCTACAATTCCAATATCAATCATTCCTAGTCTCAAATAGGTCATGATATCATCTGCTTTAACAAAAAATATTTGCATATTATCTTTTGTTTGAATAAAAAGTTTTCTTTGTTTATTTTTAATTGGTTGTACATCATAACCTGATTTTTCAAGTATCCCACAAAATTCTTTCTCAATTCTTCCCTTTGAAACCGCTATTTTTAACATAATTTTTCCTCCTCTCTAATAAAACAAAAAGAGCTATGTAAGTTTTACCTACATAGCTCTTTAAAAATTGCCTGTAGGTACGAAAACTAGCACTCGTACCCACAACCAAATTTAGGTTCTAAGTACCAGTGCAAAATTTATGATGATGTAAATTAATTCTCAATATTTGTATAGCCATGACTCATTCCTCCCTTTCACAAATTTAGCTAAAACAAAAAGCTGCATAAGTATAAAATACCTACACAGCTCATTTCCTAGTAATTTATTAAAAGCCAATGCAGGTATACGAAAACGACACCTATACCTGCATAATTTTCTTATGCGATATAAGTGTAATTAATGTGATGATGCGATTTCCTAACATTGACTTGTTTATTCATAATCCTCACCTTTCTAATATCATATTATAAAATTTTTAAAAAGTCAACTATTTCCATTAAAATTTATTCTTGCTTTTTATTAACTCATCTTTATTACATTAATCATATATATTTTTTCTATGTCCTACTTCCAAAACTAGTACCACTACTTCATTATCTCTTATTTCACATACTATTCTATAATCGCCTATTCTATATCTCCATTGTCCACTTTTATTTCCTAATAAACCTTTTCCATGTAATCTAGGATTTTCGCATCCTTCAATATTTTTTTCTATCCACCCTACTATCAAAGCTGAAACTTGCTTATCTAATTTTAAAAGTTGTCTTTTAGCCTTATCTGTAAATAGTACCTTATATCTCATTATAACCCCAACTCCTTTTTCACCTCGTCTAGTGTAAAGGTTTCAGGGTTTGCATTATATTCTTCTAAAGATTTTTCATAGCATTTTAAATCATATTCATCTTCAATTTTTTCTAAAACTGCAATTCTTATTAAGTCAGATAAAGAGATATTATTCATTTCTGCATAAGTCTTTATTAGTTTTGTATCTGCATCATTTAATCTTACTGAAATAGTCATATCCTTCAACTCCTTTAAATAAATTATAATACATTGTATTACATTGGTCAATATTATGATAATATTTCTAAGGAGTTTTTATTCTTTAATTTGAAAAAAACTTTTATTTTTTAAATTTATTTAGTAACTCTTTTTCTTCTTTAGTAACTCTATATGAATCATGTATTTTGCTTATTGCTTTGTTTTGGGCAAATTTATTTAAATTATTCTTTTTTATAAAGTCCTTTGCTTCTTTTGGGAACTTAATATATATTTCACATACTAGCCAAGCTTCAGCCATATTTATATAGAACTTGTCACTTTGTATTTTGTTTAAAGTATCAAATATAGTTTCTAAGTTATTTTGATTTATAAAATGATTTAAAAGCATAACAAGCCCAACTCTTGATATAAATTCAGATTTATTTAAAGACATTTTAATAGCTTCATTAAAATATTTTTCCTCATATTTTCTTACGATTTTAATTGCACTACAAAAACTATCACACAAAGCCCAATTATCTATTTTAACTATATGTTTCTTAAAGTACTTATAAAATAGCTCTTCGTTTTTTATGTGTGAAATAACTAGACCTTGTATCATTACTTCTTCATAATACTTTTCTTTAGCATATGTTAAAAATTCTTCTATATTGCCTTTTGCAATTTTCTTTGCAATATCCCGCATAATAGGAAGTCTTATTCCTATTATTTCGTATTGTGAATTTAAGACAAGCGAACTATGGAATTCTTTATATTTCACATCTTGTATGCTTATTAAGTATTCTACAAAACTCTTATAAGATTCTTCATTCCATTGTTTAATTATTATATCTTCTAGTTTTATCATATGATTCTTCTCCTCAGCTTATTTTATTACATCTTTTAAACCCAATTTTCTAGCAATGTATTTCTAAAATACTATTATTCCCAAATGCTCTAACAATATTTTTAGTCCTATTATTATTAAAATAATTCCCCCTGTAAGCTCTGCTTTATTTTGAAATTTATCTCCAAACTTATTTCCAACTTTTACTCCAATTAATGATAGTGAAAATGTAATACACCCTATAATTGTAACTGCTAAACCAATGTTAGTTTTAAGGAAAGAAAAAGTAATTCCAACCGCTAAAGCATCAATACTTGTAGCTAATGCAAGCAAAAGCATCGTCTTTATATCTACTTTATCATTCCTTTTTTCAACCTCATCTTCTCTTGACTCTTTTATCATATTTCCACCAATAATCGCCAAAAGAATAAATGCTATCCAATGGTCAATACTTTCAACAAAACCACTGAATGTTGTTCCTAAAAAATATCCTATTATAGGCATCCCTGCTTGAAATATACCAAAATAAAGTGCAATTATTATTGCACTTTTCCAATTCATTTTTTTCATTGAAAGACCTTTGCATACAGATACCGCAAAAGTATCCATAGCTAATCCTATTCCCACCAAAATTATCTCAAATAAATCCATTATTGCCTCCTAACATTTCTTTCAGTTATTATTTTAATCCTTTATAGGTTTCAATTACAATCTCCTTTAATACATCTTTATTATCTACATCCTCTACAAAGTACATTGGCTTTGCACTTTCATAAGGAAGTTGTTCTTGCATGTTGTATTTTTTGTTTGTTTCTACTATTTTTACGAGTAGTCTATCATCATATATTCCACCAAATAAAGTACCGTTGTAATATAGCAAAAACTCGCCCATCATTGCCTTGCAAGTTATATTATCTAATAAGTTTAATTGGTCTAATATAAAGTCTTTGTATTCTTTTGATGTTGCCATAATTATATCTCCTCCATGTGCTTAATTATATAATTTTTTCAATGAAGTTACAACTATAAAAAAGACACACTTTCGTGTGTCTATCTTTTGGGGCCTCCCCTATACACAATCCATAAATGTACCTTATAATTATCCGCTGGTATAACCGGCGGATAATTATTTTTATGCTGCAAATAAATTATTTAAAAATACTTTTAAATATTTCATTTGCCACCTTTCTACCAATAGAATTAAGCATTGAATTTGCAGTCCTGCCCGCTTGTTTTTCTATTTTGTACGATATAGATTTTTTCCTTTTTTTCTCTGCCTCTTTTTCAGCTTCCTTTTTGGCTTTTTCTTTTGCTTTTAATTCTTTTTCTTCTTCTTTTTGTTTTTTCTCTTCTTCTTTTCTTTGTTGTTCTTCCAATTTCGCCTTTTCTTTTTCTTGCCTTTCTTGCTCTTTTCTTGCTTCTTCCTCCTGTATATCCTTTGTTATAATTTCAAATGCAGATTCTCTATCTATTTCAGTATCATATTTACCTTTAAATTCACTTCTGTTAATAATCATAAGTCTCATTGAATCATCAAGTGCTCCCATCATACTTTGTGGTGGAAGAATTGTAGCTTTTTCAACGATGTTTGGCTCGCCCTTTTCATTTAAGAATGAAATAAGTGCTTCACCTGTTCCTAGCCCCATAATAGCTTCTTGTGTATCAAATTCTGGATTCGTTCTAAATGAATCTGCTACGGCTTTTACAACTTTTTGTTCTTGTGGGGTATATGCTCTTAATGTATGTTGTATCTTATTACCAAGTTGAGCTAATATCTCATTTGGAATATCAGATGGTGATTGAGATATAAAGTATAGTCCAACTCCTTTAGAACGAATTAATTTAACAATTTGAATTACCTTTTGTAACATATCTGGTTGTATTTCATTAAATAAAAGGTGTGCTTCATCAAAGAAGAATACAATTTTAGGTTTATCCATATCCCCAACTTCGGGTAAAGTAGTATTTAATGTTGATAATAACCATAATAAGAAACTAGCATATAAATCTGGTTTTTGGTACAGCTCTGTTGAATCCAAAATATTAATATTTCCCATTCCATTATTATTTAATTTCATAAAATCATTTATATTAATTCCTGGCTCTCCAAATAAATAATCTCCACCTTGGTCTTCTAATTTAAGTAATGCTCTTTGTATTGTACCTATACTTTGGCTTGCAACATTGCCATATTGTGTAGTATAGTCTTTAGCATTATCTGCAACAAATTGAAGAACTAATCTTAAATCTTTGATATCAATTATTTCATAATTGTTCTCTCTTGCAATTCTAAATACTATCGATAATACTCCAGATTGAACTTCATTTAGTCCAAGCATTTTTGATAATATTACAATATCAATATTTTGAATTGGTGTTCTTAATGGATGTCCGTTTTTCTCAAAAACATCCCAAAATACTACTGGGAATCCTTTATATTGGAAATTTTCAATGTTTAATTTTTTTAATCTTTCTTCTAGTTTTTCACTTGCTTCTCCTGGCATACAAGTTGCAGCTAAATCTCCTTTTATATCTGCTAAAAATACAGGTACTCCCATAGATGAAAAACTTTCTGCCATTACTTTTAATGTTATAGTTTTACCACTTCCTGAAGCTCCTGTTATTAATCCATGCCTATTTGCCATATTGGGCACAATATACAATTCTTTATTTACGCTTTTGCCTATTAGAATTTTATTATCATTATACATATGAAAATCTCCTTTCTATATTATATTTGGATTATATCATTATTTGTTTTTTATTTCAATTCAATACTACTTTTTTATTTTACTACAACACATATTACTCAAATAAAAAATAGACACACTTTCGTGTGTCTATTTTTCTTGGCTCCCCGTGTAAGACTCGAACTTACGACAACTCGGTTAACAGCCGAGTGCTCTACCGACTGAGCTAACGAGGAATATAAATAAAT
>JAEEXS010000050.1 GCA_016287855.1 Clostridia bacterium | reverse complement strand
TAACAGATATCCAATCCAGTAAAGCCTCACGTTTTGCGGTTCCCGGCATTCTCATAACCAGCTTTCTTGTTTCGTACAGTTCCTCCACCACTTGAGGGTATTTGTTTGGGTTGCATAATGACCCATCTTTATTCGTTCGATACCTGCACTCAAGCGTCACTTTTAATTTCCCCCTCCTAAAAAAATAGCAGAATCTAGTAATAATATTACATATAAATATATTATACCAGATTTTGCTAATTTTTCAAGAGTTTATTTATTGCCAGTTGCCTGCATTTCCTCCCAATTTTCTTTGGTAATTAAGACTTGTCTAGGCTTTGTGCCATCAAAGCCACTAATTATACCTCTTTCTTCCATTTGGTCTATAATTCTAGCAGCTCTTGCATATCCAACTTTAAATCTTCTTTGGATAAGTGAGGTTGATGCTTGACCTATTTCTACAACTGCAGTTATAACCTCATTAAGAAGTGGATCATTATCTCCTGGGTCAGAATCTTCTTTTACGTTCGGTCCTGCATTTTGTATTTTTTCTAAAACGTCTTCATCATACTTAACTTCATTATTAGATTTTATAAATTCTACAATTTGCTCAACTTCTTTATCTGTAACAAAAGCACCTTGAACCCTGGTAGGTTTTGAAGCACCCATAGGGAAGAATAACATATCTCCTTTTCCAAGTAATTTCTCTGCTCCAGCCATATCTAAAATTGTACGTGAGTCTACTTGAGAAGAAACTGCAAATGCAATTCTTGAAGGAACATTTGCTTTAATTAAACCTGTAATAACGTCAACGGAAGGTCTTTGAGTCGCAATAACTAAATGCATTCCAGCTGCTCTTGCCATTTGAGCCAAACGACAAATTGCATCTTCAACATCGTTCGGTGCTACCATCATCAAATCTGCCAACTCATCTACGATGATTACGATATGAGGCATTGTGCCCTCTTCACCAGCTGCTTTTACTGCCTCATTATAGCCTTTCATATCTCTAACACCTTTTTGAGCAAATAAATTGTATCTGTTTACCATCTCTTGTACTGCCCAATTTAATGCACCAGCCGCTTTTTTAGGATCTGTAACAACTGGTATTAATAGATGCGGTATTCCGTTATATACACCCAATTCAACAACTTTAGGGTCAATCATGATAAGCTTTACTTCACTAGGTTTAGCTCTATATAATAAACTCGTTATAATTGTATTTATACAAACACTCTTACCAGAACCTGTAGCACCAGCGATTAAAACGTGTGGCATTTTAGCAATATCTGCTATCATTGTTTTACCAGCTGTATCTTTTCCAAGTCCAAAAGCTATCTTTGAAGCATGATCTTTAAAATCAGGTGTATCTAAAACTTCTCTTAAAAATACAGCATCAACTGAAGTATTTGGTATTTCTATTCCAACCGCAGCTTTACCTGGAATAGGTGCTTCCATACGTATTGATGGAGCTGCTAAATTAAGTGCTATATCGTCTGTAAGTCCAACGATTTTACTTACCTTAACGCCCGTATTAGGAGCTATTTCATATCTTGTTACCGCTGGCCCACGGCTTACATTAATAACTTTAGCTGAAACACCAAAACTTTCTAAAGTTTCCTCTAATTTTTTAGCATTTGCAGTATACTCTTTTTTATACTTATCTCCACCACTACCTTTTGGTTTTTGCAAAATGTCTAAAGGTGGCAAAATATAATTTGAAGTTTCAGGTTCATTTGCATCTATATTTAGAGTAGGTATAGCACCATTGTCTGCCTCTTGTTTATTGGCTTCCACTTTATTTTCAATAGGTTTACTATCAATTTTATTTTCGTTATCTATCGCATTATCTGGCTCTTTTTCTTCTTTTATATCTTCAATTTGCATTTGATTATCTAAATCAAACTTTTCTATAGGAATTTCATTAGGTAATTCTTCTTTTTCTTTCCTTCCAAACAGTTTTCTTTTCTCTTTTTTAGGTTTTTCCGGCTCATCATCATCCTCTATTTTCATATCTTCTATTCTAGTTTTAATCCATAACAAAATATCTGCTGGATGAATCTCTGTAAGTATTAAGAACGAAACTATTGCAACACAAATAAATATAATATATGTACCAACTAATCCAAAGAAATTTATAAATGGTGCTACTAAAATACTTATAGCGCCTCCACCAGTAGGTCCAACTTCCATAGCTCCCATTCTGTATAAATGTTTTAAAAGTTCAAAGAAACTAAGGTCGGATAAATATAATTCTTTTTCATGTATTAAAAAGCTTAAAAAGGATATACAAAACATTAATACAATAGAAAATCTAAAGAACTTTTTGCGTTTTTTCGCACCTTTAGTTATAAATTGTATTCCAAAAATAAGTAAGAAAAATGGGAAAACATAAGCTACACAACCTAATATTCCAAAAAAGAAATCAATAATACCATTTCCCCATGTACCTAGAACTCCTCTACGGAATACTCCATATATTAAAAAAATGGATAAAAAGACAATTACCACCCCGGTAAGCTCTTTTTGAAGTGTATTATCTGGTTTTTTATTCTTTATCTTTCGTCCCATTATTATACTCCCTTTCTTATTTATTACCTCTCTGTCTTGCCGCCTCATAAACTACCATACCGCATGTAACAGAAGCATTAAGTGAAGTAATTTTCCCTTTCATAGGAATCTTAGCTAGAAAATCGCATTTCTTTTTAGTAAGGCTAGACATTCCTTCGCCTTCACTACCAATAACAATAGCAATTGAGCCTTTCATATCTACATCAGTTAAAAGATCTCTGCCATCTGCATCAGTTCCCACTACCCAAACGCCATTTTCTTTTAGCTCCTCTATACTATCATTAATATTATTAACTCGTGCAATTTTCATATACTCTAAAGCTCCAGCAGCTACCTTTGCAACGGTATTAGTAACTCCTACTGCTCTACGTTTTGGAATTATAACACCATGTACACCCATACATTCAGCTGTACGAATCATTGCGCCTAGATTATGCGGATCCTCTATACCATCAGCAATAAGTATAAATGGAGGTTCACCTCTTTCTCTTGCAACCTCTAATATATCTTCAACTTCGCAATATTCATAAGGGCTAACTGCTATAACTACACCTTGATGATTTTGATTATTTGTCATTTCGTCAAGTTTAGCTTTTTGCACTTCACTAATAACAACTTTTTTATCTCTTGCTAATTCAAGTATTTTTGAGATAGAGCCGTGTCTTTCTCCCTTTAATATAAATAATTTGTTTATAGGTCTATCTGACTCTAAAACTTCAATAACAGAATTTCTTCCAAAAATTAAATCTTCCATACTACCTCCACAGATATTTATCGTATTTTTTAAAAAATATTTTAATCTTCATCTAACTTCAAAATCGACATAAACGCTTCTTGCGGTATTTCAACTGAGCCAACTTGTCTCATTCTCTTTTTACCTTCTTTTTGTTTTTCAAGAAGTTTTCTCTTTCTTGTAATATCTCCTCCATAACACTTTGCCAAAACATCTTTACGCATGGCACTAATCGTCTCACGGGCTATAATCTTTCCACCAATTGCAGCTTGTATTGGCACTTCAAAAAGTTGCCTTGGTATTACTTCTTTTAACTTTTCAGCGATTTTTCTTCCTCTCGTATATGCTTTATCTTCATGAACAATAAAAGATAATGCATCTACGACCTCATTATTTAATAAAATATCTAGTTTTACAAGTTTAGATTGTTTATACCCTATCAACTCATAATCAAAAGAAGCATAACCCTTTGTCCTAGATTTTAACGCATCAAAGAAATCGTATATAATTTCATTTAATGGCAATTCATATATTAACGTAACTCTCGATTCGTCTAAATATTGCATATTAATATATGTGCCACGTCTATCTTGACATAAATCCATAATATTACCTACGAACTCCTTAGGAAGCATTATAGACGCTCTAACTATCGGTTCTTCCATGAAATTAATTTCTTGAGGTGCAGGTAAATTTGTAGGATTTGAAACCATTATTACTTCTCCATCTGTTTTTGTTACTTTGTAAATAACGCTCGGAGCAGTAGTTATAAGGTTTAAGTTATACTCTCTTTCTAGTCTTTCTTGTACTATCTCTAAATGAAGTAGTCCTAAAAAGCCACATCTAAAGCCAAATCCTAACGCAGCAGACGTTTCCGGTTCAAATAATAGTGCCGCATCATTTAGCTGTAACTTTTCCAAAGCCATTTTTAAATTCTCATAGTCAGCACCATCTACTGGATAAACACCACAGAATACCATAGATACTGCTTTTTTGTATCCTTCTAAAGGTTTTTCTGTCCTATTATCTGCATTAGTAATTGTGTCTCCTACTCGTGTATCTGAAACATTTTTTATGCTTGCAGCAATATAGCCTACTTGACCTGCCTCAAGGATATTTGAAGGAATATAGTTTCCAGGTCTAAAGAAGCCTACCTCAGTAACTGTAAATACCTTACCACTAGACATCATAACTATATTATCCCCAACCGAAACTTTGCCTTCCATAAGCCTTACGTAAGATATAGCACCTTTATAATTATCATAAAAAGAATCAAAAATTAAAGCCTTTAATGGTTTATTTACATCGCCTGTTGGTGCTGGAACTTTATTAACAATTTCCTCTAAAACCGCTTCAACATTAAGCCCAGACTTAGCAGAAATACGAGGCGCATCCATTGCCTCTAGCCCAATAACATCTTCTATCTCTTTTGCAACTTCCTCTGGTCTAGCATTTGGCAAATCAACTTTATTAATAACAGGTAATATCTCTAAATCATTTTCTAAAGCTAAATAAGTATTAGCCAAAGTTTGAGTCTCAACTCCTTGAGATGCATCTACTACTAAAATAGCTCCTTCACAGGCAGCTAAACTCCTGGACACTTCATAATTAAAGTCAACATGTCCTGGTGTATCTATTAAATTAAGTTCGTATGTTTCTCCATCTTTTGCTTTATAAAGCATTCTAACCGCTTGAGCTTTTATAGTAATTCCTCTTTCACGCTCTATATCCATATTATCTAGCACTTGATCTTCCATTTCCCTTTTAGATAGTACTCCCGTAATTTCAAGCATTCTATCTGCTAAAGTAGACTTTCCATGATCTATATGAGCTATAATACTAAAATTTCTAATTTTATCTTGTTGCATAAAAATTCTCCTTAAACGCATTTTCATTAAGTATTTTACCATTTTTAGCAAGTTTTATCAAGTAAAAAACCACCTAACAATTTAGGTGGCTTAAAATCTTATCTATTAAATCTAACTCGTATTTCATTCTCGCCTATCGGCTTATCGTCAACATCCATAGCATATGTTATATTTATTTCACCATAATTTTGTTCTAAAACAGTATCTACGTAACTTGCAAAGACGCCTATTGAGAAAGCTCCATCTTTGGTGTCATAATAAGAAAGATGACGTTGTCCTTCTTCAAAAACCAAATTTGAATTAACAGTTCCCTTACGGCTTAAAGATACAACTCCAGTATTTGAAACTGTTATTTCAGTAGTAGTTCCTTCCATCCCAGTAAGTTCGCTTTCTTCGTATTTTAAGGTATATGAATCTGGCAAAACATTTAACTCTCCAGTAGTAGTAAGCTCAACATTATTTGTATCGCCTTTTCCAAAGTTTTGTGTGCCATCTATACTTATCAATATTTTCTCCATCAAAATTACCTCCGTCTGTTACTAATATACCAAAACAAGCCATTTATGTCAATGTCTAAATTATATCTAAAAGCAAAAAAATAAAGGCGATTTAACAATCGCCTCAAATATTTAATACTATTCACCTAACATTTTAGCAGCTATATCGTATCCAGATACGTTATATTCGCCTTTTTCAATTTTAGCAGATAACTCGTTAACTTTATCCATTCTAACATCAGGTACATTTTTCAATGCGTTCATTACTGTTGTAAAATCTTTACCTACATTAGAAATTTTAACGTCGTCTCTACCTAAACTTACCTTATTTGAACTATCTACACGAGATACTTTTTTATCATTTGTATAAACTCCTGTAACACCACTTACACTTCCTGTAATTCTCATAATTTACACCTCTTTCAATCAAGTTATCTTCTTTGCCTTTGTACTTAATATATCGGCAGAAACTTTAAAAACTTAACATATTTTTAAAAGTTTTTTTATTTTTAAGATTAAATTTTTGGCAATATGGTCAAATTATCTCAACATATGACTTATACAAATTACCCCTAATTTTATGTCACCCGAACCCGCTAATCTCAGTGTTTTAGCACATTCATTAGCAGTAGAGCCAGTTGTAAAAATATCATCAACTAAAAGTATTTTTTTGTCAGCTATTTCTAGGCCATTTTTTATACCAAATACATCTTTAACATTCTCTAGTCTTTCTTTAAAACTTCTTGTACTTTGACGTTTGCTGGCTTTTTCTTTTACTAAAACATTGTCTAAATATTCTTTATTTAACAGTTTTGCCAATTTTTTAGCAATAAGTCCTGATTGATTGTACCCTCTTTCTCTATATCTCTCTTTACTAATTGGAACTGGTATAACAACTTCAAATTCCTCGTTTTTTACGTAGTTATATAGTAGTTCAGTAAAAAAATTATATAGATATTTTTTATCGGAGAATTTATATAGGTGTATTTTTTTCTTAAATTCCCTATTATATTCACTACAAAATATAAGTTTTTCGTAGTATAATGTCTTCCTCCCACACTCTGGACATTTCTCTGTCAAAGATATTTTACCACAAAATTTACACCTATTTATATAGTTTTTTATCAACAAATTATTACATTTTTCGCAAATGAAGTTTTTGGATGTTGTAATTTCCCCGCAATATCCGCATTTAGGCGGAAATATTAAATCAAGAAACTTATCCAAAAAAAATTTATCCATTCGCACCTCCGAACGGATAAATTTTATCATTTTTTCTATTATTTGTCAATTAAGCCTTACCAGAGCAACCTAATACGTCTCTCATCTTATGTTTTACCATATCTTTAATAGCATCTCTTGCAGGAGATAAGTATTTTCTAGGGTCAAATTCTTCAGGATGTTCTATAAAGTATTTTCTAATTGATGCTGTCATAGCAAGACGTAAATCTGTATCAATATTAATTTTGCAAACTCCCATAGTTCCAGCTTTATGGAGCATATCTTCAGGAACACCTTGAGCTCCAGGTAGATTTCCGCCATATTCATTGCATTGTTTTACAAACTCAGGCATAACAGTAGATGCACCGTGTAAAACAATAGGAGTTTCAGGTATCAATTTTGTTACTGCTTCTAAAATGTCAAATCTAAGTTTTGGTTCGCCTTTAAATTTATATGCGCCGTGGCTTGTTCCAATAGCTATAGCTAAAGAATCACAACCTGTCTTTTGAACGAACTCAGCTGCTTGTTCTGGATCAGTAAACGCAGCATCTGCTTCAGATACATTAACAGCATCTTCAATCCCAGCAAGTTTTCCAAGTTCAGCCTCAACAACAACTCCATGAGCATGAGCATAATCTACAACTTTTTTAGTTAATTCAACATTCTCTTCAAATGGATACTTTGAACCATCAATCATAACTGAAGTAAAGCCACCATCTATACAAGCTTTACATATTTCAAAATCTGCACCATGATCAAGATGAACAGCGATAGGTACTCCTGTATCTTCTACTGCTGCTTCAATTAATTTCATTAGGTAAACATGCTTTGCATATTTTCTAGCTCCAGCAGAAACTTGAAGAATAACAGGTGCATTTTCCTCCATAGCAGCTTCTGTAATTCCTTGAATAATCTCCATATTATTTACATTAAATGCTCCAACAGCATAGTGTCCGTATGCTTTTTTGAACATTTCAGTAGTTGTTACTAATGGCATAATAATTCCTCCTTATTTACTTTTTTCAATGCTATTATATATTTTGAAAAAAAATATATCAAGCAAAAATAAATGTTTTTTAATTGCACACTAAAAATATGTTGCTAGCTCTCCAAAGATGTATTATAATCTTTATATAAATTAGTATCAGAGGGGAGCAAAAGTAATTGAATAAATACCTTGATAATTTAAATGATGAAGTAAAAGAATATTTTAAAATTTTGTCACCAGAGTTCCCTGAATGGTTACTAGAATACATCGATACGCCAGAAATGCAAAGAATTGGTGGAATAAGTATGAGTTGCGGAACTGATTATTCTAAATGCTTTAACGTTAGATATTGGTACTCTAACTTAGACCATAGCGTTGGTGTTGCACTTATTATATGGCATTTTACCCATGATAAAAAGCAAACTTTAGCAGGCTTATTTCATGATATCTCTACGCCTGTATTTAAACACTGTATTGACTTTATGAATGGTGATTCTGAAAAGCAAGAATCTACCGAAGAGATGACAACTGATGTTATAAAAAACTCAAAAAAAATAATGGATTTACTAGAAAGAGATAGTATAAAACTAGAAGAAGTAAACGACTATAAACTCTACCCTATTGCGGATAACGATACTCCAAGGCTCTCTGCTGATAGATTCGAATATACCTTCTCTAGTGGTTTAACGTTCTTTAGGGTTTGGGAATTAGATAAAATTAAAGAAATCTATAATAATGTAGTTGTTGCTAAAAACGAAGATGGGACTGATGAATTGGCCTTTAAAGATATAAATGTTTGTGAAAAATATATAGATATTATTTCTAAATTATGGCCTGAATGGGTTAGTGATAAAGATAGAACAGTTATGCAGTTTCTCGCAGATATGTGTAAATCTATGAGTAACGCTGGATATTTAACAATTAATGATTTATATACTCTATCTGAAAAAGAAATTATTAATAAATTCTTAAATTGCGATGATACTTATCTTTCAGAAAGTTTTAAAAAATTTCAGTCTGCTTCAAAAGTTTATAAAAGTGACAAACCTGTTGAAGACAAATACTGTATAAATGTAAAAAGTAAAACAAGATACGTTAATCCGCTAGTTTTAACTGAAAATGGCATTTCTAGAATAAATAAAGTTTCTCAAGAATCCAATAATGCTATAACCAAATATCTAAATATGCCTAAAGGCGGGAATTATACTTATTTTGATTTTGATTTTACCCCATACAAAAAAGCAACTAATAAATAGTTGCTTTTTTATTGGAGCAGATGAGGGGAATCGGACCCCCACTGTAAGCTTGGGAAGCTCAAGTTCTACCACTAAACTACATCTGCATCTCTAATAGCTATTATATAGTTATCCTTGGATAATTTCAAGTATTTTAACAAAAATGAGGACCGAAGTCCTCATTTTTTAATCATTTGCCAAATTATCAAAATATCCTTGAATAAATACAACAGGTGTGCCTTTATCTCCACTACCCGAAGTTAAATCACATAAAGAACCTATTAAATCCGTTAAACGTCTAGGTGTTGTACCTTGCGTTTGCATTGTACCTTTTAAGTCTTGAGGTTTATTCTTTATTTCATCAATAATAGCTTGTTTTAATTCATCGCCATGTAATTTATCAAACTTATTATCAGATAAATATTTTAGTTTTAATTCATTTGGGGTACCTTCTAAGCCTTTGGTATGTGCAGGAGAAACAACTGGATCAGCAAGTTCCCAAATACCTCCTACTGGATCCTTAAATCCACCATCTCCGTAAACCATTACCTCTATATTCTTCCCTGTTTTCTCTTTTAACATTGTATATACTGTATCTACAACTTTTTGACCTTCTTTAGGGAATAATTTTATCTTTTCTTCTGTCGCTTTATTGCCACCTAAAAGTCCATATTTAGGGTTAAACCCACTTCCGTTAACAGGCTCATTTAATATATCATCTAACCCTAAAATTATATTTCCACCAGCATTTTTCAATGCTTTTTTGTCTTTTTCTCTTTTATGTATGCTACAAACTAAAACATCTTTACTGTAATTTAATATTGTCTTTGGATCATTACTAAGTACAAAATCAACTTCACAGTTTTCGGATTTTACGAGGTCTCTATAGAAATTAACGTAGTTAATTCCTGTAAATGGGTGTAAGAAATTTTTAAATAATTTATCATAAGTTTCTTCTGTTATAACATCTCCTAAAGTTATATTATTAGCAGATAAAAGCTCTTCATCTAATACATCGTTTCCTACTTCATCACTTGGGAAACTCAATTGAATTGTTATATGCTTACAACCTCTTGCAATTCCTTTTAAGAATAAAGAAAATCTATTTCTACTTACAATTGGATTTATTAATCCTATATCTCCACTTGGGAACTTCTTTTTTATATCTGCAGCCACATCATCAACTGTTGCATAATTGTTTTCAGATATTGCAACAACTGCCTCTGTTATAGCCACTACGTCTTTATCATGGAACTCAAATCCTTCGTTTTCTTTTGCTTTTAACAACGACTCTACTACAATATTAGCTAAATTATCATTTGCTTTAATTATAGGAGTTCTAATACCTCTTACTACCGTACCTACACATCTCATAGTGTTGCCTCCTTTCGACAACTCAAAATATCATATTTTGTTAAATTTTTCAATATTTTTATAATAATTAATTTGTTACTTGATTTATCAATTTACCTTCTTCAAAAAAGCTCCTTATATTAGTAACTGTTGTATTTGCAATATTATCTAACGCTTCTTCTGTTAAAAATGCTTGATGAGATGTTATTATTACATTTGGCATAGAAATAAGTCTTGCAAGGATATCGTCTTGTAAAATATGACCGGAATAATCTTTAAAGAAAATATCATTTTCATCTTCATAAACATCTAAACAAGCTGCTCCTATTTTTCTCTCCTTTATTCCTGCAAGTAAATCCTCTGCGTTAATGAGCTTACCTCTAGATGTATTTAATATAAATACACCCTTTTTCATTTTATTAATAGAATCTTTATTTATTAGATACTCATTATCTTCCGTAAGTGGGCAATGTAGAGATATAATGTCGCTTTTTTCAAACAATTCATCAAGTGAAACGTAGTTTATATCGCTTGTTGTATCAGGATACACATCATACGCAATTACATTCATCCCAAATCCTTTACATATATTAATAAATATTTTTCCTATCTTTCCTGTTCCAACAACTCCTACAGTCTTTCCATGCAAATCAAAGCCTGTAAAACCATTTAAGCTAAAATTAAATTCCCTCGTACGATTATATGCTTTATGGATTCGTCTTAATGAAGTTAATAATAAAGCCATAGTATGCTCAGCAACAGCATATGGAGAATAAGCCGGGACTCTTACAACCGGTATTCTCCCTTCTGCATATTTTAAGTCAACGTTATTAAACCCTGCGCACCTTAGAGCTATAAGTTTTACATTGTTTTTGCATAATTTTTCTATAACTCTATCATTTAATTCATCATTTACGAATGCACATATAGCATCAAAGCCATTTGTAAGATTTACTATGTCTTCAGTAAGCTTTGTCTCAAAAAACTTAAATTCCATATCTCCTTTATATTTTTCAAAGCCAGGAATGTCGTATTGCTTTGTATCAAAAAATGCTACTTTTATCATAAAATCACCTCGGTATTATTATACCAAAAAAGTGAGAAAAAAATAAAAATATTAAAAAGCAACTCTCAAGTTCGCTAAAAATCTTATTTTTTTATTAAATATAATTGATTATTTTTACATTCAATGATAACATATACAACAAGAAAGATATTATTTTCATGTATTATAGGAGTTTAAACCATGAACGAGGAACAATTAATATGTATAAATATAGATGATTCCGGCAAATTAGTAAATAGTGAAAAAGTAACTATTTATGCTGGGACAGTATTTCTCTCAAAAAAAGAAAAAGACAAATTTATTACCAATTACAGAAGTATTATAAAAAATACTAAATGTCATTATTGCAAGAATG
>JAEEXS010000049.1 GCA_016287855.1 Clostridia bacterium | reverse complement strand
CGTTGTAGTAGTAGATCCACCTAGAAGTGGTTGTGATAAGGTCTTAATTGATACTATTTTAGCTATGAAACCGAAAAAGATAGTTTATGTTAGTTGTAATCCGGGTACTTTAGCTAGAGATGTCGAGATGCTAGAGGGGTATGAAGTTAAAAATGTGCAACCAGTAGATATGTTCCCATGGACGTATCATGTTGAGACAGTTACTAGACTTGAGGAAGTCTAGGTATGGGTATATAATTACCGGAGTTTGAGGAGGGAAGACAATGATAAGATTTGAGGATTTTTTTAAAATAGATAGTCCAAGAAAAACGAAAGTTAAGTTTAATATGAATGCTGGAAATACAAATCTTCCAGAGTGGGATTATCTTATTAACGGAGAAGAAGATCCTAAATGGATTGGGATGAATGCACATAAAACAAAACATGCAAATCATAATCTTAATAATTATGATTATCTTTTAGCATTTGCTCAATATTATCCATATGGCCCAAATTTTTATATATTTGGAGGAATGTACAAAATTGAGAAGAATATGCCTGAAGTGTTTAATCAGCCGGGGTATAACCTTACGTTAATGGATGATTTTGCAGATTATAGAAAAAGATTAATCATTAAACTGTCAAAACCAATAGGTAGAGACATATATAACAAGCCATTTGAAACTGTGCAGAGAGATTTTGATCCGGAAGTATATGAACTTGCGCCTTCAACCAAGCTTGGAGCATTTCCAGGTTATAATAATGTATTGCTGTCACATAAGGATCTTCAAACTATTATCAACATGGAAGCACCTGAATGGAAAACAGCATTATCAAATGTAAAAGGCATTTATTGTATAACAGATACATCTACTGGTAAATTATATATAGGTTCGGCATCTGGCGATAGAGAAGGAATATGGCAGCGCTGGTCAGCATATGCGAATGTTTCAAATTTAACCGGAGGAAATAAAACTTTTGAGGAGCTAAAAAATAGTGGTGCAAGTTACATAATAGATAATTTTACCTATTCTATACTTGAGATATTTGATATGCGAACAAAACGCGAAGATATTATTCATCGTGAGGAGTTTTGGAAACGTGTTTTTAAAACTGTAAAATTTGGGATGAATAATGTGGGTAGAAGTATATAAAAAATATCAGGAGGGAAGTATGGTAGAGTCAAGAGAATGGAATTGGAAGATTGTTAAGGATAGTTTTGAAGAAATATGGAAAAATCCAAGCATTGAATCGTATTACCTTGTAAATAGATGGCTTTCTCAAGAGAAAAAAGCTTTCTTAGATTTAGGTTGTGGTTTGGGAAGACACTCTATTTTATTTGGAAAAAACGGATTTAACGTAAGCTGCTTTGATAAAAGTGAAGAGGCTGTAAAAAGAACTAGAGAATGGGCAGAAAGTGAGAATTTAGAATTTGATTATAAAGTCGGGGATATGCTTAGATTACCGTATTGTGAGGAACAATTTGAGTGCATTTATTGCAAAAATGTAATTTCTCATACAGATACTGAGGGTATGAAACAGATAGTTAAAGAGTTATATAGAGTACTAAAAAAAGATGGAGAATGTTATCTAACTTTATGCTCAAAGGATACTTGGGGATTTAAACAAGAGAATTGGCCGTTAGTTGATCCAAATACAAGAATAAGAATGGAAGAGGGACCAGAATACAAAGTGCCACATTTTTATGTGGACTATGATTTGGTAAATGAGTTATTTAAAAATTTTGATATTATTAATGTACAGCAAGTTGTAGATTATTATGAAAAGAATGGGAAGTTACTAAATTCATATCATTATCATGTGCTGATACATAAAACTTAAAATGCGAAAAATCATAAATAAGGGGGAGAAAAAATGATTGAAATTGTAGAGTATAACAATGATTATGCAAAAGAGGTGTCTGAAATAATATTAGATAACATGTATAAAATTAATATTAAGGACCATGGAAAAGATGTAATAGACAAATTGTCAGAGTATTTCACAGAAGATGAAATAAAGAAAAATTTCCCTAATAGAGCTAAATGTTTAGTAGCATTAAAGGATGATAAAGTCGTTGGTACAGCAAGTATTGACCGATATAGGGGCGATACAACAGGAAAAAAGTATATTTTGTTAACTGTATTTGTGAAGATAGAAAATCATGGGCAAGGAATAGGGAAAAAATTAATTCAAAGTATAGATGAAGTTGCATTGAATATTGGTTGTAAAGAATTAGTAGTGTTTGCTTCTGTTTATGCTTGCGATTTTTATCGCAAATTTGGTTTTGATTATTTAGATGGCAAATCAATTCAAAATGAAGATAATGAATATGTTTTGGTAAAGAAATATTGTTAGATTTTTGAAGACGTGACTGAGTTTAGAAAGGTGGAATTAATATGAGTTTATCTAGAAATGAGGCACTAGAAATATTAAAAAAATATAACAAGGAAGAGTTTCATATAAGACATGCTCTTACTGTTGAGGGAGTAATGAAATTTTTTGCCAAAATGCAAAATGAAGATGAATTGTATTGGGGTAATGTAGGATTGTTACACGATATTGATTTTGAATTATATCCGGATGAGCATTGTAAGAAATGTATAGAGTTATTAAAGGATAACAATGTTGAAGAGGAAGTGATTAATTCTATTTGTAGTCATGGATATGGCATTTGCTCTGACGTTAAACCTGAAAAAACAATGGAAAAGATATTGTTTGCAACTGATGAATTAACTGGCTTGATTTGGGCTGCGGCAAAAATGCGTCCTTCAAAGAGTACAAAAGATATGGAATTATCAAGCTTAAAGAAAAAGTTTAAAGATAAAAAATTTGCTGCGGGTTGTTCAAGGGATGTAATAATAAAAGGGGCAGAGGAATTAGGCTGGGAATTAGATACTCTTTTAGAAAAAACTTTAGAGGCAATGAGAGTAGATGAGGATGCAATTAATAATGAACTTATGGAAATTTAGACTGAGGAACGTCAATAAAAAGTCTAAAATCTGGAGGTCAATATAATGTCAATTGAAATAATGTACTTTGTTCATGGTACTACATATGATAATGCAGATTCAAAATGTAGTGGTTGGAAACAAGTAGATTTAAATGAGCTAGGAAGAGAGCAGGCAATAAATTTAGGAAGAAATACAGATTACAAGTTTGATGTATTATATACATCTGATTTAATTAGGGCTATTAATTCTGCAAATCTTGCTTGGCCAGATATTACTAGTATTCAAGATAAAAGGTTAAGAGAATGTAATTATGGAGATTATGATGGGAAAGACAAAAGTCTAGTAGTGTATGAAGAGCATATAGACAAGCCGTTTCCAAATGGCGAATCTCTCAAAGATGTAGAGAAAAGAATGAATGAATTTATAGACTATTTAAAAGAAACGTATAATAACAAGAAAATTGGCATTGTTGCTCATAGAGCACCACAGTTAGCCTTAGAAGTAATTACTAAAAAAATATCGTGGGAAGAAGTGATTGAAAAAGATTGGCGTAGACAAAAAGCATGGCAACCAGGCTGGAAGTATATAATTGAATAAATATGTTACTAGAAGGATTGATTGAAATGATAAATATAGAATTTAAAGAAGAATTAAATGAAGAGTTTTACAAGATGTTAAATGAAGAATTTGATAAATTCGCTGCAAAAAATGGAGTTACATGTAACTATATACCATTTTCATTTATTGCGAAAGAAGATGGTAAGTTTGTTGGATTAATAACAGGACATTCTTATTACAAAGAGGTTTACATAGCAAATTTAATTGTATTAGAAGAGTATCGTAATAAACATGTGGGAAGTATGTTAGTAAAAGCAGTTGAAGATTATCATAAGGATAAAGGCTTTGAAAATATAAATTTAACAACATATGCTTTTCAAGCACCTGAATTTTATAAAAAATGTGGATTCGAAGTAGATTTTGTAAGAAAAAATAAGGAAAATCCTAAATTAAATAAGTATTATTTAGTCAAGTATTTTGGTTAAAAATATCTTGCAATATAGTAAAGGGGAGGTGGACTATGGCAGAATATAGTGAACAAGATTTAAGATATGCAGCGGAATTTAGAGATGAAATACATAAAGAAGCGTTGGCGAAAGTAAGAGCTACTTATCCGGATATTGATTCTGTCATAGACCAATATCCTGTAGAAGCATATTTTCAACAGATATGGGATTACCCAGGACAATGGTATACAATAGTGGCAATTCCTGAAGAAGCTGGGAGTAGAGCTAAATTAATTGATAAAATTGTAAAAGATACAATTGAGAATTATAAAAGTATTGAAGAGGATCAAAAACCGCCTAAGGTAGAAGATGGTTATAGTAATCAAGAGGCTAGGAGTAGGGTAATAAAAGATACTGATTTTGAGGAGCTTATTGCTAAGTATCCGGCTTGTGTTATTGATTATTGTATTGTAAAGTGTGAGGAGTTAGATAGAGGTAAAAATGCTCATTTGAATGCTCTAACTTGTACTTGCCAAGAGCTTTTTGAAGCAGATACTGAAGAAGACTCATGGAAGTATGACCTTGGTAAGGCGATTGCAAAGGAAATTAGTCCATCTGAATTATTCACTTCGGAAGATAAAAAGGGTGAATTAAGTTATCGTAAGGCATTTCTTTATCCGCCACATAGTAACAATTATAATACTATGGATTTTAATAAAATAAATTCAGTTTTATTTCCGAATGGAATAGATAATCTTGAAGTATATAAATGGACGACTGATTGGTCAGATTATTTTGATGATGGACATGAATGGTGGGGGACTTTGTGCTTGACTATTTATGATAAGGCTCTTGACCGCTTTGTTGTGGTTATGGCGTCTGCAACAGATTAGATAAAGGAGTGAGTAATATGCTTGAGAATGTTGAGGTATTGTATCATAGTAGTATAAGATTAAAAGGCAATAAAACGATATATATAGATCCATTTAAAATTAATGAAAATAGGAATGATGCCGATTTAATTTTTATAACGCATGATCATTATGATCATTATTCAGAGGAAGATGTAGATAAGGTAAAGAATAAAGATAGTATTATTATTGCTCCTGAAAACTTGTTAAAAAAATTGTTGAAAAAAGGCATAGAGCAAAACAATATTGTACTTGTTGAACCTGGGCAAGCATATGAGGCTAGAGGAATAAAGTTTGAAACTGTATCGGCGTATAACTTAGGTAAACCATTTCATCCAAAAGGAAATAACTGGGTAGGATATATAATTAATATAGATGGGATTAATTATTATATAGCAGGAGATACAGATTTGACTAATGAAAATAAACAAGTGAGATGTGATGTTGCTTTCGTTCCAGTAGGTGGTACATATACAATGAATTATACTGAGGCAGCAGAGTTAATAAATAATATTAAACCTAAAATTGCAGTTCCAATCCACTATGGTAGTATTGTTGGGACAAAACAAGATGCAGAAAAATTTATAAATTTATTAAATGATGGTATTCAAGGCGAAATACTGATGAAATAATAAAATTATATTTATGTTAGGAGGCGGATATTATGAGTAAAATAGTGTTAAGGCAGCCAACTTTAGAGGATGAAGCACAAGTTATGAATTACAAAAAAATTTTTGAGGAAAATTTTCAAAGCTTTGATGGTTGCGCGGGTTTAGAGGATGTTAAGGATTATAGTGATTGGCTTGATTTTGATAATAGGTTGTCTCAAAAATATGGCGATTCATATGTGCCTTCAACAGTTTATTTAGGAATAAGAGAAGAGGATAATAAGGTAGTTGGAATGATAGATTGTAGACATGATTTATCTGATTTTTTGTTAAAGTATGGTGGAAATATAGGGTATAGCGTGTTGGTAGATGAGCGTAGAAAGGGTTATGCAAAGGAAATGCTTAGATTGGTATTAGACAAGTATAGAAAAGAAGGGAAAAGTAAAGTACTACTGACTTGTGATAAGGAAAATATTGCTTCTATGAAAACAATTGTTGCTAATGGAGGTATATTGGAGAATGAAGTAGTAGATGAATTGGGATTAGGCAATTCCGGTACAATTCAAAGGTATTGGATTGAGTTATAGATACATATTTTGAAAGAGGGAAAAAATTAAATGGAGACAAAAGAAGAAGGAAAAAGTAGATTCTTAAAAGGAATTAATATATATAAAGTATTACTATGTATACTTTTAATAGCATATACTATTGTATCTTTTATTAGACTTGGGAATATTAAGAGCCCAAAAACTTTTATGAATTTAAAGGAGAAAGAGAGTGTTGTTTATCAACTTGAGAAGGGTAGCGTACCTGTAGCAATTGTTTTTTTCTATGGAAGTCCTGACAAAAGTTTTGGAGAAAATTTTGATATATCTTTTTCAAATGAATATGATTCTTCTCATAGTTCTTTTGAGTTAGATGCAAATGTAAAAGTATATTATAACGCAATATATTGTTGGGATAATAAAAATATTAATTTTCAGAGAAAAGATTATGAATATGTCATGATTACCTCGAATAATGATGGCACTGTATTTGGCGAAATAGCTTTTTTTGATGAAACAGATAAGATTATTAAAGCTAAGTTGATTGAAGGCCCTGATGGAGCGGAATTACTAAATGATGAACAAGAGACAATTCAACAGCGAAAAAATCATTTAAACAGTGCTTATTTTGATGAAATTTATTTCCCTCGTGCTGCTTATGAAATATTTAATAACAAATATATTTTTGAGTTTGTGCATCCACCTCTAGGCAAAATTATAATGTGGATTCCAATGGCTATTCTAGGGATTTCACCGTTTTCGATGCGATTAATGGGGAATCTTTCTGGCATATTAATGATTTTTATTATGTATGAAATTGCAAGGGAATTATTTAAAAAAGAAAAATATGCATTATTTGCTGCGTTTATTATAGCCCTGGATGGTATGCATTTTGTTCAGAGCCGAGTTGCTACAGTTGATGTATTTTTAGTACTATTTAGCATGATATCAATATTATTTTTTATAAAATATTTGAAGTGCAAAAATGAAAATGAGCGAAAAAAGTACATTTATTTCGTGGTATCTGGGATAACATGGGGGTGCGCAGTTGCTACTAAATGGAGCGCATGTTATTTAGGATTAGGTCTTGGAATATTGTTTTTTATTAATTATATATGCAATGAAAAAATAGTAGTTGATAAGAAGTTTAATTATAAGCCAATTCTAATGGGAATAATTTCTTTTGTGGTACTTCCAATATTAATATATGTAGCATCTTATATACCAGTTTTTTGCAACAGTAATAATTATGCTCCTTATTATGTTTTGGATGCAGAGGGAAATAAAATATCAGCTTCAGCATATCCTCATACAATAAAAGAATTTTTTACATATCAATATGCTATGTATCAGTACCATAAGGATGTTGGGACGGCTGAAAATTATAGGGTACATCCTTATTCTAGTAAGTGGTACACTTGGCCAATTATGTATAAGCCTATGAGTTTTAATATTTGTATGTTGCCTAATGGGTTAATAAGTGGAATTGTTTCTATGGGAAATCCAATTATTTGGTGGCTTTCAATTGTTACTGCAATTATAATGCTGATTTATTCAATTATAAAAAGGGATAAAGTGGGAATAGGTATTTTGATTTTAATACTTAGTACATGGGTACCATATGCATTTATATCTAGAGAAATGTTTTTATATCATTATTTCTTGACATCAATATTAATGATGTTGACAATTGTGTTTGTGATGGCAAGATTGGGGGAGAAAAAACCAAAGACACAATTTATTATGATATTATTTATAGTAATATTTTTAGGCGCTTTTTTATTCTTTTATCCTATATATGGTGGCGTAGGTGTTGATGCAAGATATATGATTATTTCTAAATGGTTAAGTAGTTGGAGGTATTAATAAAATTATAAGAAATATGTAATTTTTATTGAAGGAGTAAAAATGTGGATAAGCCAATTTTTAAGATTATATTAGTGATAGGTATATTCTGTTGCGTGCTTTTTAATAAGCCTATAAAAGAAGCTTTATTTAAAACAGATGTAGTTTTAGATCCTGCATCTGTTGTTACGTATAGAAATGAGTATATGGGATTTGAGATGAGTGTACTAGAGAATATGACAATAGATGCTTCTTTAGAAGGTTTGCTTGTTAGAATAGAGAATCAAGAAACAACACTTAACATTTTTTATGATGATTTTTCAAATGATATTGCAAGCTATAATGAATATATAGAGTACTCAGATAATTTCTTGAAAGATAACTCAAATATAATTATAGAAAATTATATTACGCGTATAAATAATAAAAGAGCCCATATATTGTCTTGGATGAGGAGAAAACTTAGTAGAATAGAGGACGATAAAAATTATTATTATTCTGCGGAAATAAAATTAGATAAAAATAGAGTATATACAATTTTAGGTAAAACGAATCAATCTAATTTAGACGAAATAAAAGAATTGATAAAATCATTTAAGATTGTTGGTGAATGTAAGAAACTTAATATTCCAGATAATTATTTTAAAAAGTGCGAGTTAAATGTAGATGAAAATACGGAAATTGCATATAATCAATTTTTTGGTGACGAGGCTAGTCTTTCTTGGGGTATTTTTGATCAATTTGATATTTTAGACCAAGTTGAAGAAAAAATAGGGTACAATTTTAAATTTATATTAAAATATCAAAAATTTGGCACACGTGTTCCTATGGATACCATAAAAGAAAATTATGAAAATGGTAGATTTATAGAACTTTCGTTGCAAAATGATAGTACAGATGAAATATATGATGTCTTAGATGGAGTTTATGATGAGTATTTAATAAGATACGCTAAGGATATAAAGTAGCTTGATATACCGATTTTATTTAGAACTACTAATGAGATGAATGGGGATTGGTGCTGTTATTGTGATTACCACTATTCTAAAGATGCCGAATTATATGTTAAATATTGGCAATATATTTATAATGTTTTTAAAGAACGTGGAGCAGATAATTTACTATGGGTTTGGAATCCTAATAGTAAATCTTTCCCTAATTTTAGCTGGAATAAAGATTTAGTATATTATCCAGGAGATGAGTATGTAGATATAATAGGTCTTACTGCATATAATACGGGGAATTATTATAAAGGAGAATATTGGACTTCATTTTATGATTTATATAATAATCTTTATAATGAATATTCTAGAATATTTGAAAAACCTTTTATGATAACCGAGTTTGCTTGTAGCACATATGGTGGAGATAAGGCAAAGTGGGTTTCTGATATGTTTGATACTATAAAAAATTATCCTAAAATTAAAGTTGCTATTTGGTGGAGTTATATTGATTATGATACTAATGGTAATGAGGCTAGAATATATTGTATAGATAGACCTAAGCAAGTGTTAGATGTATTTAAGAAAAAGATAAGAGAATATGTCAGATAGGGTTATCCCTATCTGACACTTTTTTAAGTAGTTAAAAAAACATCTATTTTGTTGACATATTTTTTATATATGGTAAACTAACAATGTTCTTAAAATTACATAAAAAACAGTAGAAGGGGTGCAAAGATTGAATTAGCGTTCGAATCTCCAACATAAAAACAAAAATTTTACATAGGGAGGCAGGACATGAAACCGGTAATTGGAATCAGTGGATTCGGTAGAATCGGATTCTGTGCGGCTAGGACTGCAATCCAGGAAGGATGGGAAATCGCGGTTATCAATGCTTCCCGTAAGCCTTCTGAGATTGCTCGGATTTTCAAATCTGATTCTATCCATGGCAAATTCAACGGCGAAGTTTCCTACAACGATGAGGAAGGATATGTTGTCATAAATGGGCAGAAGATTCTGACTATTGACCAGAGAAATCCGGAACTCATCGAGTGGAAGAAGTACGGTGTCGAGTACGTGGTCGAGTGTACGGGGAAATTTAAGACTTTGAAGGAGGCCGGGAAACATCTCGTGGGCGGTGCCCAGCGTGTGATTATTTCCGCTCCTTCTGATGATGCTCCGAATTTCGTCTATGGTGTGAACCACAAAGACTATGCTCCTGAAGAAATGCAGGTAGTTTCGGCTGCATCTTGCACTACCAATTGCGTGGCTCCTATCGTAAAGGTCTTGAACGATGCGTTCGAGATTGAGTCAGGCTATATGCTGACGACTCATGCGGTTACAAGCAAGCAGCCTTCGGTCGATAGCTTCGACAAGAAGGATCGTCGTATCGGAAGAGCTGCGATGCTCAACATCATTCCTACGACTACTGGGGCAACTAAAGCTGTCGGCAAGGTAATCCCTGAAGTTCAGGGGAAACTTACCGGATTGGCTTTGAGGGTCCCCGTTGTTGATGGCTCAATCGCGACGCTTACGTTAAATCTCAAGAGGCCGGTTACCAAGGCGGAGCTTCTCAACCACGTTAAGAGGGAAACTCTTACCCCTGAGTGGTGCAAGACCATTGAATACAGCACCGAAGATCTGGTGTCGAGCGACATCATTGGGAATACCCATTCTTGCGTTTTTGATGCGGCTCTTGCGGAAGTCACCAATCCGAATTGCGTGAGCGTTTCCTGTTGGTACGACAACGAGATGAGCTACACGGCTCAGATGTTCCGGCTCATGGAGTACATGGGTGAGCAAGAATAAACTGTTTTTCCCGCCTGGCTTTTTTGCCAGGCGGGAGTTTTTTTAAAACTAAATTAGTAGGAAACATTGAATTTGGGATAAAATATTGATAATATAGTGATATGTGAGGAGGATGAAAAATTATGATTAATATTAGACCGGTTTCAGATTTGAGGAACAAATATCCTGAAATAGAAGATTTGGTATTAAAAGAAGATGAAGCAGTTTATCTAACTAAAAATGGATATGGCTCTATGGTAGTATTAAGTTTAAAAAAGTATGCAAATATATTAAAAAAATTAAATGAAGACAACATGTTAGAAGATAGTTTTGGCGTAAGAGATATAGATAAAGCTTTAGAAGAAGCAGAAGATGAAGCAAATCAAGTTAATGTTAAATATTATTCTCATGAAGAAATGAAACAAATAGCAAGGAGGATAATTGATGACAAGTAAAAAATATGAAATAAAATATCTTGAAACATTTATTTTGCAATTTAGTGGTATTTTATATTATATTGTCCACAATCTTGAAAATAAAATAGCAGCAGATAATTTATATAATGAAGTAATAGAGTTAATTGAAAAAAGAAGCGAAAACCCAGAATCTTATGAGGTATTTAAAGTAATTAAAAATACAAAGTATTATAAAATAAATGTAAAAAATTATATCATATTTTATGTGGTGAAAAACCATATTATGGAAATAAGAAGGATATATTATAATAAAAGAAATCTTGACAATCTATTATAAAGTAATTGCTATATATAGCATAAAAAATACTATAATACAGGGGGAGAGTTAAAAATATGAAAAAAAATTTGCTTGGAGTTTCATTAATAACACTTAGTTGCTTGTATGGTATTTTAGCAGCTGTAATTATCTTGATATGTATGTTTACAGATATACCTATTGAGTTTGGTATTATTTTAAGTATTATTATAATTATTGTTCAATTTTTAATATCACCTGCAATTAATGATTTTATATTTAGACATTTTTATGGGGTACAATGGGGCGCACAGCTTCCAGAGTATTTAAACGAATTTATTCGTGAATCTTGTGAAAAACATAATATGAAATTCCCTAAAATTGGTATAATTTATGATGGAAGTCCGAATGCATTTACATATGGCAGAACAAAAAATGATGCTAGAGTAGTAATTACACAAGGTATTTTGAATTTATTAGATGAAGAAGAAGTAAAAGCAGTTGTAGCACATGAGTTAGGGCATGCTAATCATTATGATATGTTATTTATGACAGTAGCTCAAATTGTGCCTTTAGTATTATATTATGTATATAGAGCGATGTTTAGAGCTTCTGAAAGAAGATCTTCTAAAGAGAATAACAGTGGCTATGCTGCGTTAATAGGTGCTATTGCCTATGTACTTTATATAATAAGTCAGTACA
>JAEEXS010000151.1 GCA_016287855.1 Clostridia bacterium | reverse complement strand
TGATTAATTGTAGGCATATTCTTACTCCTTTCATAACACACTTCCTGGTGTTTCATTTTATGATATAAATTAAAGTCTTGCATATACGCAAAACCTTTTTTTAATCAGCATAAATAATATAACATTTTAGCCTTATAATGTCAATGATTTTTTGTCTTTTTCTAGTTTTTTTCTTATTGGTCTTGGAATTAAACTTTTGAAGGTTGATGCTATCTCTGCAAGAATTAATCTTCCTCTTTCTTCATCTATTTGTTTTTGCCTTATTTTATTAGCTTTATACTTTATAGGAATTAATGGAGTTAACTTAACTGTTTTACCTGTTTTAGCCATAATAAGAGAAACAATAGATTGAATTTCATGAATTAATAGATTCATTTGTTCTATCATTCTACCATTATTACTTTGTTCTACTGCAGACATTTTATTATATTCAAGTGTAAGATCATTAATCTCTTTAATCATTTTCTCAGCAAAAGCATGCAATTCATCTGCACTTTTAGCATTATAAACGTCATAATCAAGTATCCAATCAGCATCCATAAAGAATTCTATTTCAGAAATATCACTAAAATTCACAAATTCATCTGCATTGGTACAATCAATAAATATTGCTCCTGGCATACATATTTTCATAAAAATGGATGCAGGTATAGGTCCATCATAATCCGTTAAACATGCTAAATCTCTTTTTTGAACAGATATGGATATTGAATTGTCATTATATACTATTTTCTTCATATAATCACCATGATTGCTAATTATTATAACAATTCGCCTTTATTTTTTCAATAAAAAAAGAAACTAATAGTTTCTTTTTATTATATAGTTGGGGCCTTTTTCTCAGTCTCCTTAGCCATTTCAAATTTTTCTGGTGGCACTCCAACAACTTTAACTCTTTCATTACTCTTAAGTAGATCCCCAAATACTGCTTTTTCTTCTAATTCTCTAGGAAAAACTCTTATTTCTTCAACGCTTTCACTTCTATCTAAATCGAAGTTCGCTGTTACAGAACTTAGTTTTCTTGATAATTCCATTGCTTCATCTGATACATCATTGTTAGAAAGGAATGATAATTCACCAGTTCTAACAACTTCTCTTGCATCTACAGTTCCTTGCATGCAATTTACACCATCAGATTCATTGATACGAGTAAGCATATATTGTTTACCATCAATTTCATATACTCCAAGTAACAATCCTTTTATATTAAAATTATATTTTGTTCCTTCTTTTAAATCTCCTTTTGAATTTTCATAGAAAAAATTTATCCAAGCCATATAATTCCTCCTAATATAAATATAAAACATGTAATTTTATGCTGTCAATGAAAAAGACAAGTGTTATACAATCACTTGTCTTCCAGATTATATTAGATCTGCTATATTTAAACCATCTTTTTTTATTTGTTCATATAATTCCATTGAATTAATATGCATTAATATAAATTTATCACTTTTTATCTTCAATAAATCACTGTATGATATATGAGAATCAGAATCTTTAGAAAATACTTCAGAATAAATTATTTTAACACTATCATCCTTAGCCATTTTTCTAATATACTCTATATCATTTGTATCTCCAGTATAATAATATTTACCTTCTTTATCACTAAACATTATTCCATTACATATAAGAGTTGGTTCATGAGCAGTTAATTTAAGTTTTAATGTTAAATCTCCTAATGAAAAATCTATATCTTTAATAAAATTAATTAATTTTAAATCTACACCAGTAGTTTTAAATAATCTTTTTAAATGATTTAGATATCTTTTACTATTATATATAACATAGGTCTTAACTTTTAATTTGTAATTTAAATACCATATAAGAGTACCTAACCCTGCGACATGATCATAATGTGTATGTGTAATAACTATATATGCTTCTTTTATACCATCGAATATATTATTTTTTAATAGTTTTTCTGTTGCACCTTCGCAAGCATCTATTACTAATAGTTTATCCTTTTTCTTTAAGAATGCAGAATTTCCTCCTAAATCTATATTAAGTGCTCCTCCAATTCCTAAGAATTTTAATTTTTCCATAAAATCACCTAAATAAATTATATCATAAAAAAAGAAACTATTTAGTTTCTTCTTTCTTTTCTTTTTTAGAACCTTTTTTATTGTATTTTTCTACTATTTCATCTATTTCTTCTTTAGTTAGAGTTTCTTGTTC
>JAEEXS010000048.1 GCA_016287855.1 Clostridia bacterium | reverse complement strand
ATGATCCACACTTAGCAGTACTATAACTATCTTTTCCATCTACATAATCAAGCCAAATAACAATTAACTTATCATCTGATTGACTAATTTGTGATGTAACATTATAGAATAAATCTTTATCTTTAATATTTAATAATACAGCAGGTCTTCCCTTATCATCTGTACTAACCTTAGCAGCAGTACCAGCAGATAATACACTCTTGTCCATTAGTTTATTATCTTTACTATCTCTAAATGTTAATTCTCCAGCAATAGTAATATAATCTCTTGCAGCTTCAGCATCTTTAACACCTGCAAGCTTAACTCTTATTTTATCTTTACCTTCAATAGTAAGTTCTGGTTCAGTAACACCTAACTTATCTATTCTTCTAAGCATTGTTCTATATGTATCATTAACATCTGCACTAGTTAACTTTTGCCCTTTTTCAGAAGGACTAATTTGATATAAAATTTCAAATCCTCCAGCTAAATCTAATCCTTTAGTGATGTTATCAAAAACATTAGGAATTAGTACGGTAGCACTTGCTACAATTCCCAAAACTGAAACAAATAAATAACTAAATTTAACCTTAGCACTATTAAATTCAACATTACTATTATATTTACCTTTAATAGCAAGTATTATATGAGATATTATTGGTAATACATTAAGTAATATATACCATAAAATACCCTTATCAAATTTTTTAGCAAGTCTTACATTTAATCTAATATAATAAAGTATAAATAATAATGCACTAAATGCAAATATTATAATAGTATTCATACTCTTTAATTTTAATAAATAAATTAATAAACATACTCCTATACTAAATATATACTCAAAAATGTGATACCATTTAAGATCTACCATCTTTAATAAGTAAATAAAATTTACTATTGGTATCCACGCTAGAAATCTTTTTACCTCTCCCTTTTTAAATAACATAAACATAGTAAAACTAGAAAGTAAATAACTAGCTGCTATGCAAATTAAAACTATTATGCTGTTCATATATATCCTCTTTTCCTTACATATTTAATTATACAAAAATTTTGTCAATTTTTAAAGCATTATTTGTATATTTTATAAATAAAAAAGAGCAAATTTTAATTTGCTTTTTTATTCTAAACCTTCGATTGTATTGAATGCAGATTTAATGACATCATCCATGTCATAATATTTATATTCAGCAAGTCTACCACCAAATATAACATTTTCTTCTTTAGATGCTAATTCTTTGTATTTATTTGCGAGTTCATTATTTTTAACATCATTAACTGTATAATACTTTTCCATTCCATCTTTATAATCAGATGGATATTCAAATGTTACTACTGTCTTTGGACTAGTAGTATCAAATTCAAAATGTTTATGTTCAATAACTCTTGTATAATCAACTTCTTTGCCAGTATAATTAACTACCGCATTTCCTTGATAATTTACTTTATCAAATACTTTAGTATCAAACTTTAAACTTCTCCATTCAAGTTCACCCAGTGAATAATTAAAGTATTCATCTATTGGGCCAGTATAGATAATTTTATTAGCCAATGAAGATAATTCTTCCCTATCATCAAAGAAATTAGTATTTAATCTAACTTCAATGCCTTCAAGCATCTTTTCAATTAATTTAGTATAACCACCTATTGGAACACCTTGATATTTATCATTAAAATAATTATTATCATAAGTTAATCTTACAGGTAATCTTTTAATGATAAATGCAGGTAAATCTTTACAATCTCTATTCCATTGTTTTTCAGTATAACCTTTAATTAATTTTTCATAAATAGTTCTACCAACTAAACTAATAGCTTGTTCTTCTAAATTCTTTGGTTCTCCAGTTATTTCTTTCTTTTCTTCTTCAATATGTCTTAAAGCATCTTCTGGAGTAAATACATCTTCCCATATTTTAGAAAAAGTATTCATATTAAAAGGCAAATTATATACTTCATTACCTATTCTAGCAATTGGTGAATTAGTATATCTGTTAAATACAACAAAAGAATTCACATAATCCCATACATCTTTATAATCTGTATGGAATATATGAGCACCATATTTATGAACATTTATACCTTCGATATTCTCAGTATAAATGTTTCCTCCAATATGATTTCTTCTATCGATAACTAGTACTTTTTTACCCTTTTTATTTAATAAATTTGCACAAGTAGCACCAAATAATCCTGATCCTACTATTAGATAATCATATTTCATATTTACTCCTTATAAAAAAACTAAGAACAATAAATCTAGTAATTAAATCATATCCCAAGTTAAAATTGTATCTTCTTCTAAATCACATAAAACTTTTCTACCAATAACAATATCTGTATATTTAGGAGAAATACCAGTTCCTGGTCTTTTAGGCATTATATCTTTTTCAGTTATTATCTCACCTTTTTTCATATTGCGAGTTAAAACTAGAGAGCGTCTAGCTTCTCTACGAGGAATCTCTTCACATTCTAAAACTGTCTTCTCACCCGATCCTAAAATTTTGTCTATAAATTTAAAATTATTAATAGCCTTTTTAAAATCAATTGGATCACCAGCGTGATAATGATCATTTCCAGGCAAAGTTTTATCTAATGTAAAATGTTTTTCAATCACTTCAGCACCCAATAAATAAGCTGTAGCTAAAGTCATCATTGTTTCATCAGGAGCAACATGATCGCTAAACCCGACTTTTACATCAGGAAAATCTTTCTTTAAAGTCTCAATAATGCGTAAATTAGCATTATTAGGATCTGTGGGATATGATAAAACACAATGAAGAATAGTAATATCTTTGCATCCTGCTTCTCTTAATGCTCGTATTCCTTCATCAACTTCCGATAAATATGAAGCACCAACTGAAACAACAATTGGTTTTCCCTTTTTGGCAATATGTTTCATGAATGGTATGTTAGAAAAATCAGAAGATGATATCTTATAAAAATCAACTAAATCATATAAGTAATCTGCAGAATCATAGTCAAATGGTGTTGATGTAAAATCAATTCCTAAACTATGAGCGTAATCGCTTAATTCCTTATATTCTTCCTTACCAAAATGATCAAATTTTTTAAACAATTCATATTGTGTTTTGGTTGCTTCCTTGCTTGTATCCCAGTAAGCTGGGGAATTTTTTGATACTATAGTTGAAGCTTTATAAGATTGGAATTTTGCACAATCAATGCCAGCCTCAGCTACTTCTTTTACATATAATTTTGCTGCTTCAAGTGGTGTAATATTCATTACTCTTGCTGTATCATAAAAATTAACACCAATCTCAGCAATCATATATGGTTTACTTTTTCTCATAATTTTCTCCTTTTCTTATTATAAATTTACAATTGAATTATCGATAAAATGAAATGTTGTCCCAAAAACCAAATAAATAATTATACTAATAAAAACATTTAAATAATCGATAACTATGTTTCTTTTCATAAATAACCTTATAAACTATCAATTAGGCTAACTATTCTATTCCTTCCTTTTTTTAAATCATGTTGCAACATTTTATTTTGAAGTTCTTTCCTATTATTCATTGAGAGACTTAAATACTCTTTTAACGTGTTTTCAATTAATTCATCATCAGGATTTAATCCTATATAAAAAAATCCATTTTCATTACATACAAAAGAATGTCTTTCTTCTCTCTCGTTTTGAGACATTGCAATAGTAGGAATACCCATGAGAGCTAGTTCATAACCTGTTCTTCCCCTAGAAGTTACAGCTATGTCATTTTCAGAAATCAATTCTGGCATATTTTTAATATTATACAATACTTGAATGTTTTTATACTTATTGTATTCCATTAGTTCTTCAACATTTCTTTTTGCCTTACCTAAAACTATTGTAAAATTATATTTTTTATATTCATCTTTTGATACTATTTTCAATAATCTATCGGTATAATTTTGCGGATCTGCTCCACCAAAAGTGATAAGAACATTCTCAACATTATCTTTGATATCTATTGGATTAAAGAACAAGAAAGTCTTAGGACAAACATAATATAATTCACCACAATATGTGTTAGACTGAGTGCTGTTTGAATATAAAGCATTAAATACTAAATCAGCTAATAAAGACCCTTCTCCATCGTCTTCAAAATTTATAATTTTAGCATTTTTCCCTAAACTACTTTTTAAACCACTCATGTAATATGTAGTTGTTGACAGAATATCATTTATAAAAATAGTATAATTATTTTCCTTACATTTTTCATATAATTCTAATTCATTTCGTACTGGAAATAAATTATATGTAGTATCCCCAAATACTACCGGATCTGTTTTATCATAATTATAATATATATCAGGTTTTGAATAAAATTCATCAGCTAATTCAAGAACTCTATATATATGTCCTAAACCTATTTCATTATTACCATTAACATAAAATGCTACTTTCTGTTTTTTTAATGATAGTTCTGCGCTTAATAGATCTGAGAAATCATCAATATCTTGTGATTCTTCTTCTGGAATTTCATATATATCCACTTTGTTCCCAATTCTTGAAGATGGAGATACAGCAGCATATTTTGATATAACAAAAGCTCCTGTTTCAATATAATATGCAGGCAAATATTGTCTATTTAATCTTTCTTTATAATTTGGCACTTTTTTTCCCCCTACTTCACTCCATGATAAATGTGGTTTATTAATGGCAGAAATTAGTGTATCTAATTCATTATCAATAGCATATTTAATTGCAGAATCAAGAGTCTCAACTGTTAATGTAGGTGAAGTTGGTTGCATAGTAACAATATAATCCCATTTTTGATCTTTAGGAATTGCATCAAATATAACAGAGTCTAAAGTAATATTATCTGCGCATAATTCTTTGCTCCTATCTTTATAATTAACTCTCATTTTTTTTGCAATTAATTTAACTTCTTCTGAATCAGTAGTAACAACTATATCAGTAATATATCTTGAATTTAAAGCATTATTAATTGAATAGTATATTAAGGGGTGCTCCCCAATAATTCTTATATTTTTATTTGGAATACCTTTTGATCCTGCTCTAGCAGGAATAACGGCTAAAATTCTCATATTATTCATCACCTCTTCTACTGAATATTTTCATAAATTCTTCCAATGATCTATTTTTTAATGCAGAAAATATTTTTTTTCTATTAATTATTATAACACTAAACATTCCAATAGATATTATAATAATTAAAATATATCTTGCAATATTATATAAATATAAATAATTACATAAAAACATAAATAATAGAGAAATACTAATAATTATTAAGAAAAATAATGTATCATACCAACTAGTACATTTTAATCTCTTAACAAAAATAAAATGTATAATAAATAAACAAGCATAACCAATTAAAGTCGTATATGCTGCTGATATATAGCCATATTTTGGAATGAATAAATAATTAAGTGCAATATTTATAATTGTTGCAATAACAGTTCCAACAGCAATATTTTTTTGTTTTTTATGATAGAATTCAATGTTAACATACAGTGAATAAATAAATTGAAAAACATAACCAACCATAACTGGTGGAAATATATACATTGCTTCAGTATAAGATTTACCTGCCATAATATATAAAACTTCAGGAGTTATTAGCATTACTAAAAATACAACTACTACATAAAAAATAGTATATGGTTTAGAATACTTCTTTAAATTGCCATATTGTTTTTTATCCATTTGGTCATATGCCCATGGAGACCAAGCATTGTTTAATGACAACCATAGCAAAGATACAATTGATGCAATCGTATAAGGAACACTATAAAGAGCATTAGCATTTTCAGATATCATTTTAGTAATCATAATTTTATCTGCAGAGTTTAATAAATAACCTGCTAATAAATGCCAAATTAATGGAAAAGAAATAGCCAATGAATATTTCCAATATTTACTTGAAATTGTTTTTCCTTTCTTAAGTAAATAAAAATATATAACTATTGAGGAAAAAATCAGTGGAATAAAATAACCATATACTCTACCCATAAGTGCATTCTTCAAAGAAAGAACTAATAATATAGAAATAATTGTAGATAATAAAGCATTTATTACCGAAACAAAAACTATCTTCTTATAATCGTAGTCTATCTGGCTTTTAATTTGAAACATTTGAAATGCGGGATAAAAGAATAAATACAGGAAAATAATATGTAATGTTTCTTCATTCATAACAAAAAGGTCTAAGAAGAAATCTTTAAATATTAGAATTATTATATAAAAAAATAGAGTAACTATATTCCCTAAAACAAGATTTGAAGAAATATATTTATCTAGTTCTTCCTTGTAATCAAATCTTGCAAGATTAACAGATGAATACAATTCAAAAGTTACTACAATTGCAAAAATATTAAACCAAGATGTAATATTAGAAAATAAACCAATATCTCCTTTAGTCATTATTCTTGTAAAAATAGGCATTGTAATAAATGTTAATGCTTTAATTAAAAAATTAGAAATTGTATACCATATACCTGCTTTTAATGCACTTTTTTTACCTTGCTTCATTCCTTATTTCCTTTCTTTGTTTTTTTCTAACCATTCCCATCCTAAATATATTTTTTCATTACAGTTATAGATTAAATTTATTGATGTAGAAGCTATTGTAATTACCTTATTAAAATTAATTGGATAAAAATTAATTAATTCAACTGGAAATGTATCACGAAAAACAAAACAATTATCAAAATATTTTTCATAATCCGTATTTTCCCTAGGATGAGGTTTAATAATAATCTTTGTATTATCTGAATAATCATTTAATACTTTTTTATAATAATCAATTTTCTGCTGTTCATTATCTATAATATTGTCTTCTGATAAAGGTTGAGTAATCAACAAATCGGAATTATCAAAATTGTCAATGTTAAAATTAGAGACGAATACATTCAATATCTTTTCTTTTTCACTGGTAGACAAAGAATCTATCATTTCTTTTTTAGGGCATTGTAGAATCTTTTTGCCATATATGTTTAAATCCTCCGAGTTGTTTACTTCAATTTCTTTTATATATTTAGATTGTGCATAATCAGGGAAATTCAAAAGTGACTTAATATAATATTTTATATTTTTTTTAGGTTTTAGTCTTGAAAGATTTACTTTGAAAGTATCTGTGCCATCTTCTAACAATGTATAATATTTTTTTTGTTGGCTAATAACATGCCCAAGCAATGAACAATCAAAATATAGATAAATATTATCATATATATCAAATCTACCTTCAGTTTCTTTCACAACTTTTTTTGTTAGAAAGAATCTATAAATAGATGAAAGCAATCTTTTTTCTATATCGATTTCTTTTTCAGAATAATCAAATATTAAAATATCATTAAATATATTACTTTTTTTTATTTTTTTAATCAGTGCAAAATTATTAACTAAAGCATTGTTACTTTTATCAGAAAAAATTAATAAAGTATTATCATCATTACTATTAATGCACTTAATCATTGAAATTAAAATATGATAATATGTATTACAACAATATAAATTTTTCATTAACTCACCCTCTTCTTTAAAACAATTTTTCAACTTTTTTGTTCAATGTGTATATCATAATCCAATTTAGAAATATTATTTGATGCATTAGTATGATCAAATTGAACATCATAACCAAGTTCTTCGATATTTTTATTTAATCCATAAGTTTGGAGAAATGAACCATAATTATATATTCGCTGCATAGTCATGATACCTATCTTTTTCATTGTTTCTTTTCTCCCTTCTCTTTTTTAAAAAAATAATATAGTAAAAATACATTAAGTGTAGGCAAAATCATATTAGTATCTGTTAATCCTGCGATTGAAAGAAGTGTGAATACAAAAATCAAGTAATATTTTTTCTCTTCAAACATTCTTTTTAATGCTCTAGTATAAAAATACCCAAGAATAACGTAAACTATCACTCCATAATTCAAAAGCATTTTAATAAACATGCTATCTAGATACATAGTATGACCATGAATTATTTTGTATGGAATTTTATTCCCAACAAAGTTAATGCCATATTCTTCAAAATAATAAACATAGTTACTAATTCGACCGCTAAACAAACTATCTAAGGTGTCCTTAAATGGAATATTAAAAGCATATAATACAATTAGCAATATTGAAATAATTGTAAATATTAAAAATTGATTTTTGACTATAAACGAAATATGTTTGCTTTTTATGAATTTATTAATAATTTCAGAGTTAAAAATATATATAGTATACACTATAGTTAAAATAAGTACTGATCTTGAATCAGTTAAAAATTGTATTGTTAAAAGCGTTATTGGTATCAAAATCATTGTGATCAAATTTTCAAGCAGCTTATTCTTGGTTTCTTTAGCAACATAGTATCCAGCGGCAATCAAGAAGAATAAGTAGCAGGACAATGCATTTGGATGATAGAATCCAAAACTATATCGTGCACTATGATCCTCACGTAGCAAAATGTTGTTTGGAATGATGCCAATTAATGGTAAAACAATTAAGCCACCTGTGATAATCCCTTTTATAATTAAATCTCTTTTTAAATATTCGCTAAATCTAATGTATCTAAAAGATACTGCTAACAAAAATATTCTAAAAATCAAAAAACTTCTCGAAAAAAAGTAAGATATAGAAATCATAACAAAAATTGCACTTGTTAATAAAATCTCCTTTTTAGTTATTGTATGGCGATTTTTTATTATTTTTATCAAACAAAAAACGGCCAAGAAAGCATAACCTATTGCATTAATTTTATTATCATTATTTTTAATAAAATCAATAGTATTAAGCATATCAGTCATAACTAAAAGAAGATAACCAACATAAAACAATATATCATCTTTTAATTTCATGTAATTATACCTCCTTTAAGAAATTTTCTTGTATTTTCTTTGCTTCAAATTCAATTGAATAACCTGCATCACTTATTTTTTTGCATGTCATACTTGAGCAATTTTTTCTATTGCTCCTATTAGCCTTAAATTCCCCTATTTTTTTAATCCAACTATCGACTGAATCACTTAATGATAATGATGTCAAATTATCTGAAAAGAAAGATTCGGATGAAACAGTATCAGAAACTAAGCAATCTATGCCTGAAGCTTGTGATTCCAATAAAGACAGACTTAGCCCTTCAAATAATGATGGAAATAAAAACAAATCCATTGCTTGATATAAATTATTTACATCATCTCTAACTCCCATAAACATTACTTTGTCTATAATATTTAATTCACTTACTTTCTTTTCTAATTTTTCTTTATCTTCTCCATCACCAACTAACATTAGAATTGAATTTGGATCTTGTTTCAAATATTCATTAAACACATCAATAGCAAAATCTTGATTCTTTTGAAAATGCAATCTACCAACATTTCCAATTATAAATTTGTCTTGTAGACAAAATTCATCTCTATATTTTTTTCTTGTGTTTTCACTATATTTAAACTTGTCACAATCAATTGCATTATTAACAAGTAAATACTCATCACTATTTATTATTTTCTTAAAATAAAACCATTCACTAGACTTTTCTGAGCAAGACCAAAAATCAGTCGCATACTTTATTAGAACTAATTTGTTTAATCTATGTAGTATCCCTCTTACAAACGAATCCATGTTTTGTGAATTATGTGAGTGAATTATTCTACGTTTTATACCATATTTTTTGGCATATTTTAGATAATCAATATTAGCTAAACTGCAAACATTCATCCATATAGTAGTATATTCTTTTGCATGTTTACTAAAAAATTCATCTAGGTCTTGATAAAATTTCTTTCTATCTTTACTTCTAGCAGTAACTCTATATATTGTTCCTCCTAGTTTTTCAATTTCATCTTCATATGCTACTACTTCAGTATTGCATAAAAAATCAAATTGAATCTTTTTTCTATCGATATTTCTGTAATAATTCATTATTACAGATTCTACTCCACCAGGATTATCAGTAATACCAAATACTAGCACCTTTTTCATATTATTCCTACTTTCTTATTTGTGATTGTCTTATTTTACATATTAATGCTGTTAAGAAATATAATTTGCTTTTAATAGTAAATAGAGTAACTTTTCTTGATAAAGATAAGTTATCATAATTGCTATTCTTAATAGCATTTTTATATATGCCCATTTTGCATACTTCTTTTAAAGAAGCATATTTATTATTGTTCTTTGGATTATAGCAATAATTAACGCATATAAGCATTAAATGATAAACTATATAATTAGATAAATTTAATTTTACTGTTTCATCATTTTTATAATTGCTATTAATATACTTAGTCATTGTTTCCATTGAAACAGTATATTTATTAACATAATTATCATCATATCTTCTTACTACAGAATCAAGATTAATTCTATAGTTATATAAAGGTTTATTATAGATAACTGCTTTATCTAAATTCTTTGTTAATTCAATATTAAATAAAGCATCCTCTCCTACTACTAGAGATTCATTAAATCTAATACCTCTTAAAACATCTTTTTGAATCAATTTCATGTGAACAAAACCATAACTAGTTTGAACATTTAAAAGTGAGATTAAATATTCTTTTCTATCAAGTGTCTTTTCTGTTCCATCCGCATTGATAGATTCAACATTATTTTGATAGATTTTGTTGTACCCACAGCAAACATATTTTGAACTGGTTTCTACTGCTTTATTAAGCATATCTTCAGCATATGTAGGTTCAATATAATCATCTGCATCTACAAATGATATCCATTCACCTTTTGCTTTGTCTAAACCTTCATTACGTGCAGTACAAACTCCACCATTCTTTTTATGAATAACTTTTATTCTATTGTCCTTCTTTGCCCAGTCATCACACATCTTTGGTGACTTATCTGGTGATCCATCATCTACTAAGATTATTTCTAAATTTTTGTATGTTTGGTTAACTATTGATTCAACACACTTATCTAGATATTTATCTACATTGTATATTGGAACTATAACACTTATTAATGGTTCTTTTTTCATATTATTTAACCTTCGCTTTCTTTCTTTTTCTATCATATGCAGTCCATGCTGTTTTAAATGCTTCATAGCTTACTGATAATAATTCTAATGATGCTCTATCTCTTTTAGGAAGTCTTTTGTCTTTTAAGACTTCTCCTGCATGATCCCTTATATATGTTAATATTTCTTTTCTACATTTTTTATTATCATTTTTAGATCTTGCTAATACTGATAATGTACTTAGATATCCGTGCATTCTTCTTCTAGCACATCCTTGTTTTAAATCGGGATATTTCTTTTCAATATAATCACACATTTCATTAGTAGAAGTTATTAAGTCCATCCTTGATTCATCAAAGTCACTAGTTGTTATAGAGTTTTCTCTAATAACATAGTGATAAATTATTAACGAATTTAGTACTATTAATTTAGCTCTATCCATTACCTTATAAGTAGTTGCAGTATCTTCATATAATCTTCCTTCTGGGAATCTTATACCATCGAATAATTCTTTTTTAAATAATTTACCCCATGCTGATACATCAAAGTCTTCATGATACATTAACATATCAAAGCAATCATGTGGCGTATATTTTCTTAATTCTCCAGATGCAGTACTAAATGATGTATTTGGATATGTAACCTTTTGTTTGCCCATTGATATATCTGCACCATATGCATGTAGATTATAGTATAAAAAATCAACATAATTTCTTACTACATAATCATCACTATCTACGAAAGATATATATTCACCCTGTGCAGCATCTAATCCTGCATTTCTAGCACTAGATACTCCACCATTCTTTTTATGGATAACTTTTATTCTTTCGTCTTTACTTGCCCATTCATCACATATCATAGGACAATTATCTGGGGAGCCATCATCTACTAATATTATTTCTAAGTTTTTATATGTTTGATCTACAATTGATTCAACACATTTATCTAAATATTTTTCAGATTTATAAATTGGAACAATTACAGATACTAACGGTTCATTATTAACAACTTTTTCCATATTTCTTACCTGTAAATTTAGCTATTAAAAAACCAAACCCTTTCTTAATCCAATTTATATGTTCAATTTCTACAAATGGAATTTC
>JAEEXS010000047.1 GCA_016287855.1 Clostridia bacterium | reverse complement strand
CTTAGTAGAAATAGTAAATAGATTAAGAGATATGTCACCATTATGGGAAAAATTTATTGAGGAGGGAAATAATTAATGGATTATTCAGATAAAGTTGTAGATCATTATACAAATCCAAGAAATGTTGGAAAAATAGAAGATGCTTCAGGAATTGGAGAAGTAGGAAATCCAGTTTGTGGAGATATTATGAAAATGTTTATAAAAGTTGAAAACAATGTTATAGTAGATGTTAAATTTAAAACTTTTGGATGTGGGGCGGCAATAGCTACTAGTAGTATTTCAACAGAAATGATAAAAGGAAAAACAATAGAAGAGGCACTATTACTAAAAAATAGCGATGTAGTAGAAGCACTAGATGGCTTACCACCAGTAAAAATTCATTGCTCACTTTTAGCAGAGGAAGCAATACATGAAGCAATTGCAGATTATTACAGAAAAGAAGGGAAAATGACAGAAGAAGAAATTAAAACAAAATGCAATTTGAAAGAACATCATTGTGAAAGTTGTGGTATGTAGTATGAAAAAAAGAGTTTTGTTAGGAATGAGCGGAGGCGTAGATAGTAGCGTTTCCGCTATACTTTTGAAAGAACAAGGTTATGATGTAATAGGTGTAACGATGAAATTATTTGAAGGAGAAGTAGAAGGAAGTTGTTGTAATGTTTCTTCTACAATGGATGCTAAAAGGGTTTGTGACTATTTAGAAATTCCTCACTATACTTTAAACTTCAAAGATGACTTTAAAAAGTATGTAATAGATGACTTTATAAATTGCTATGCAAATTGTAAAACACCAAATCCTTGTATCGAATGTAATAAATACTTAAAGTTTGGAAGTATGTATAACAAAGCACAAGAACTAGAATGTGAATATATTGCAACTGGTCATTATGCTAAAATAGAATATTCAGAAAAATATAATCAAAATGTATTGAAAATAGCTAATGCAATAGAAAAAGATCAAAGCTATGTGTTATATAATATGCCAAGAGAATTACTAAATAAAATAAAATTGCCGTTAGGAATGTTTAATAGCAAAGAAGAAATAAGAAAAATAGCAAGAGATAATAATTTACCTGTTGCGAGTAAGCCGGATAGTGAAGATATTTGCTTTGTGCCAGAAGGTAACTACAAGACATTTTTAGAGAGTAATTCAAATATAAAGGGCATAAAAGGGAATATTGTAAATTCAGAAGGTAAAATACTTGGAGAGCATGACGGCTTATATAAATATACAATAGGGCAAAGAAAAGGATTAGGAATATCTAGCACCAATCCTTTATATGCTGTGGGATTTAATAAAGAAAAGAATGAATTAATTGTTGGGGAAGAAAAAGAATTATATAAAAAAGAATTTAATGTCTCAGAGGTTAATTGGCTTTTGTTTGATAAATTAGAAAAAGAATTAATAGTCTATGTAAAAACAAGATATTCTTCAAAAGCATATAAGGCTAGGATAATTCCATACGAAAATAATGTTAAGGTAATATATGATGAACCACAAAAATCAATAGCTCCAGGACAGTCGGCAGTATTTTATATTGATGATATAGTAGTTGGTGGAGGAAAAATAATAGGGTAATATTGATTAAGTTTATAACTTAATATATAATAAGCCTACAGGATGGGAGATGTTAATTATGAATGAAATCAATATAAAAGTAAATGGTATGATGTGTGGAGGATGTGAAAATAGAGTAAAAAATGCATTAGAAAATATTGAAGGAGTAAAAAACGTGACTGCTGACCACACAACTGGAAACGTAAATGTGGTTTGTGATGCTGTTGATGTCAAAACGCTTGAAGAAACTATTGAAGATATAGGCTACGAAGTAATAAGGAACGATTAATTATGAAAAAAATAATTTTATCTATTGACGGTATGACTTGTAGTGCCTGTTCAAGTGGCTTAGAAAAATATCTAAATAAACAAGAAGGCATAGAGAACGCAGTTGTAAACTTAGTTATGGCAAATGCCACAATAAACTATGATGAAAGGAAATTAAATCTAGTTCAAATAGAAGAATTTGTTAAAAAGGCAGGTTTTAAGAGTTTAGGAGAATTTAAGCAAATAGACTTAAATAAGAAGAATAAAGATAAAAAAATTCTCTTTATTAGTTATACGGTTTTAGCTATATTATTAATGTATATTTCTATGGGGCATATGCTAAATTTACCTGCTATACCCTTATTAGATATGCATCAAAATACTACAAACTATATGTTTGCATTGCTTATAATTTCAATCGCATTTTTAATATATGGCTTTGATATCCTAAAAAACGGTTACAAAAATCTAATTCATAGAACACCTAATATGGATACATTAGTTGGAATAGGAGTATTAACAAGTTTTTTATATAGCTTATATAATATGATTTTAGTACTAAACGGCAATAGCGAAAAGCTTATGTTTTTATATTTTGAATCATCAGCCATTGTAATATATTTTATAAAATTAGGCAGATACATAGATGGTATAAGCAAAGATAAAACTAAAGAAGCAATTAGTAAGTTAGTTACAATTACGCCTAATAAAGCTACAATAAAAATAGATGGAGAATTAAAAGTTGTAACACTAGATGAAATTAAAAAAGGAGATATAGTTGTTTGTAAGCCAGGAGAAAAAATAGCAGTAGATGGAATTATACTTGAGGGAAAAGCCCATCTAGACGAAGCATTTATTACAGGCGAAAGTAAACCAAAACTAAAAGAAAAAGGTAGTAATGTAATAGCAGGAAGTATAAATTATGACGGCTATATAGAATATAGGGCTGAAAGAATTGGAAAAGAATCTACTATCTCGGAAATTGTAAAACTTGTTCTTGAAGCTAGTTCTACAAAAGCTCCAATTGCTAAAATTGCAGATAAAGTATCTGGATATTTTGTACCAATAGTAATTGGAATAGCAGTATTAACATTTGCTATATATCTAATAGTAGGAGAAAGCTTTCCGAGTGCTATAACAACATTTGTTACTGTATTAGTTGTAGCTTGCCCTTGTAGTTTGGGTTTAGCAACTCCTCTTGCGATTGTTGTAAGTGAAGGATTATGCGTTACAAATGGAATACTAGTAAAGAAAAGTGAAATACTTGAAAACGCAAGAAAAGTTGATACTATTATTTTTGATAAAACAGGGACCTTAACATATGGTAAACTCAAAATATCTGAGATTCTTAATTACAGCAATATGAATGATAGTAAATTATTGCAATTAGCTGGAAGTATAGAAAACAAATCAACACACCCTATTGCAAAAGCATTTATAGACTACTCTAAAGAAAACAATATACAATTATTAGATATAAATAATTTTGAAAATATTGCTGGAATGGGCATAGTAGCTAATATTGATAACGGCAAAATCATTATTGGAAATAGTAAAATTATAGATAAATATAATATAAAAAATGACTGTCATAGTGATGAAGAGAAACTGGCTAAGAATGGGAATAGTATCGTTTATATTGCAAATGAAAATAAGATTTTAGGATTAATTGGCGTAAACGACGTTATAAGAAATGAAACTGTAGAGCTTATAAAAAACTTGAAAAAATTAAATATTGAAACAATAATGCTTACTGGTGACAACAAAGAAACAGCAGAGAAGATCGCTGAAAAAATTGGAATAAATAGAGTAATATCGGAAGTCTTACCGAAAGATAAGGCAGACACGATAAATAAATTAAAAAATGAAAACAAGTTTATTATGATGTGTGGAGACGGAATTAACGATAGTATTGCCCTAGCTTACTCTGATATAGGCATAAGCGTTAACGATGGAACAGATATTGCAATGGATTCGGCTGATGTTGTTTTAACTAATAACGATTTAAATTGTATAACAAATCTAATAAATATAAGTAAAAAAACCGTAAGAATTATTAAGCAAAATCTGTTTTGGGCATTTTTCTATAATTGCCTAATGATACCTGTTGCAACAGGAATATTAAAACCAGTAGGAATTACGATAAATCCAATGATAGCAAGTGTCGCAATGGTATTAAGCAGTATAACAGTTATATTAAATACTTTGAGATTAAAAGGTGTAAAAATGAATATTGGGTAAAAATAAAGTGCAACTTTTTGCATTTAAAGTGCAAAATTTGCACTTTAAAAATATTGACTACATATCAATATTTTGATAGAATATGCATATAATATTGACGGGGGTGTGTAATATGCCAGTTATTAGACCAAGTTCTGATTTAAGAAATAATTATAATGAAATTTCTACGATTTGTCATCAAACTAAAAGTCCAGTATATATTACAAAAAATGGTGCTGGAGATTTAGCCGTTATGAGTATTGAGCTATATGAAATGCTAACAGATAGGCTTATGCTATATAAAGAATTGCAAAAAGGAATAGACTCATTAGATAGAGGAGAGATAATTTCTGAAGAAGAACTATATGAAGAATTAGACAAAATATAGAAAGAAGGTTCTTACTTGTGAAGAAATATAACATAGAATATTCAAAAGAGTCTAAACAAGACTTAGTAAGGATAAAGCAATATATTAAAAATAATTTGCAAGAGCCAGAAATAGCACAAAAGTTAATCTTCAAAATAAGAGAAGAAATAAATGCTTTGAAAAATGCTCCTGAAAAATATGCAATTATAGATGACGATATAATAAAAAGATTAGAAATAAGAAAATTGATAGTAGATAATTATATTGTATTTTATAGAATGAAAGATAATAATATACAAATTGTTAGAGTAATGTATGGAAGAAGAAATTGGATAAATTTATTATAGATAAAATAAAGTGCAAAATTTGCACTTTATTTTTATGTCTTGAAAAACAAAATTTAAAATACTATTATAGATATAGTTTTATATAATAGGAAGGTATTGTTAAATGGAGAAATGTATCGAATTAATAGATAAATTGCGAAAAAATACAGAACTTTCGTATGATGAATATTTATATCTAATAAAAAATAGAGATATATGTAAAGATTATCTTTATAAAAACGCATCAGAAGTAAGAGATAATATATACGGTAAAAAAGTATATATTAGAGGATTAATTGAGTTTACAAATTACTGTAAAAACAATTGCCTATACTGTGGAATTAGACGGGATAATAAAAATATAGAAAGATATAGATTAACAAAAGAAGAAATATTAGAATGTGCTAACGCAGGGTATAACTTAGGCTTTAGGACCTTTGTATTACAAGGTGGAGAAGACTTATATTATACTGATGAAATGCTTTGTGAAATAATAAAAGAAATAAAAAATAATCATCCAGATGTAGCTGTTACGCTATCTATCGGCGAAAGAAGTTTTGAGAGCTATAAAAAACTAAAAGAAGCGGGAGCGGATAGATATTTATTAAGGCATGAAACAGCGGACAAATCCCATTATGAAAAACTACATCCAAAAGAAATGGACTTTGATAATAGAATAAAATGTTTAGAAGAATTAAAGAGGTTAGGTTACCAAATAGGCGCTGGTTTTATGGTTGGAAGTCCATACCAAACTGAAGAAAATTTAGCGAGTGAGTTAATTTTCTTAAAAAAACTAAATCCACATATGTGTGGAATAGGACCGTTTATTTCACATAAAGACACACCATTTAAGAATGAAGAATCAGGGACCGCAGAGCTTACGTTATTTATGCTAGGTTTAATTAGACTTACTTTACCAAACGTTTTACTTCCAGCAACAACTGCACTCGGAACGATAGATCCACTAGGTCGAGAAAAAGGAATAAAGGCAGGAGCTAATGTACTTATGCCTAATCTATCTCCTGGTAGCGTTAGAAAAAAATATATGTTGTATGACAATAAAATTTGTACAGGAGACGAAGCAGCAGAATGTTTAGAATGCTTAAAAAATAGAATAAAAACAACTGGTTGTGAAATTGAAATAACCAGAGGAGATTACAAAAATTAAAGTACATAAGAAAGGGATGGCATAAAATGTATAATGTAAAATCAATGAAAGCAGAAGAATTTATTAATGATGAGGAAATAAAGGCGACGCTAAAATACGCAGACGAAAATAAGGACAATTTAAAATTAGTAGATGAAATATTGGAAAAAGCAAAGCTTCGCAAGGGCTTATCTCATAGAGAAGCGAGCGTATTACTTGCTTGTGAGGATAAAGAAAAAGTAACAGAGATGTATGATTTAGCAGGTCAAATAAAGAAAGATTTTTATGGAAATAGAATAGTAATGTTTGCACCTCTATATCTTTCAAACTACTGTGTAAATGGATGCTTATATTGCCCATATCATGCTAAAAACAAACATATTCCACGCAAGAAATTAACTCAAGAAGAAGTAGAAAAAGAAGTAATTGCACTTCAAGATATGGGACATAAAAGACTTGCAATAGAGGCAGGAGAGGACCCTGTAAACAACCCTATTGAGTACATACTAGAATGTATACATACAATTTATTCAATAAAACATAAAAATGGAGCAATAAGACGTGTTAATGTTAATATTGCCGCAACAACTGTCGAAAATTATAGAAAATTGAAAGAAGCTGGAATTGGTACATATATTTTATTCCAAGAAACTTACGACAAAGAAGCTTATGAATATTTGCACCCGACTGGTCCAAAACATGACTACGCATATCATACGGAAGCAATGGATAGAGCGATGGAAGGTGGAATTGACGACGTAGGAATTGGAGTTTTATTTGGACTAGATAAATATAGATACGAATTTGCAGGATTACTTATGCATGCAGAACACTTAGAGGCAGTACATGGTGTAGGCCCTCATACAATAAGTGTACCTCGTGTAAAGAAGGCAGACGATATAGATCCTACCGAATTTGATAATTCACTAAGTGACGAGATGTTTTGTAAGCTTGCAGCTTTAATTAGACTTGCAGTTCCATATACAGGAATGATTATTTCAACAAGAGAAACCCCAGAAATTCGTGAAAAAATAATAAAACTTGGAGTAAGCCAAATAAGCGGTGGATCCCGTACTTCTGTAGGTGGTTATGCAGAAGAAGAAAGACCACATGACACAGAACAATTTGATGTTTCAGATAATAGGACTTTAGATGAAGTTGTAAATTGGTTAATGAGAGCAGGATATATTCCTTCTTTCTGTACAGCTTGTTATAGAGAGGGAAGAACCGGAGATAGGTTTATGTCGCTTTGTAAATCAGGACAAATTCAAAATTGTTGCCATCCAAACGCACTTATGACATTAAAAGAATATTTGATGGACTATGCAAGCCCTGAAACTAGAAAAATAGGGGAAGAGTTAATTGAAAGAGAAATAGAGAATATTGGAAAAGAAGAGATAAAACCTAAAGTTAGAGAAGAATTAATAAAAATAGAAAATGGTACAAGAGATTTGTATTTCTAAAGGAATGTGATAATAATGAATGAAAGAGTAAATATAGGCTTTTTTGGTTGTAGGAATGTTGGTAAAAGTAGCTTGGTAAATGTAGTAACTAATCAAGATATGTCGGTTGTAAGTGATGTAAAAGGAACAACTACAGACGCAGTAAAAAAGACTATGGAAATTTTACCTATAGGAAAAGTCTTAATAATAGATACTCCTGGATATGATGATGAAGGCGAACTAGGAGAAAAAAGAGTAGAAGCAACTAAAAAGATTTTAAGAAATTGCGATATTGCAGTTTTAGTAACAGAGGCTAATAGGGAATTAAACAAAGCAGAAGATGAGCTTATTAGTATTTTTGAGGAAAGAGAAATTCCTTATATAATAGCAAAAAACAAGGCGGATGTTATCGAAAAATACGAAAATAGCGGAAATGTTGTGTTCACTAGTGCCGTCGATAAGACGGGGGTGGAGGAGCTAAAAGAACTTATTGGCAAGTCAATAAAAGAAGAGAAACAAATAAGACTAGTTGGCGATTTAATTAAGTCAAAGGACATAGTGGTATTAGTAACTCCAATAGATGAATCTGCCCCAAAGGGGAGATTAATACTTCCTCAGCAAATGGCAATAAGAGATATATTAGATAGTGGTGCAGTAGCAATTGTAACTAAAGAAACAGAATTAGAGCAAACACTAAACTCATTAAAAGAAAAGCCAGCTTTAGTAATAACTGATTCGCAAGTATTTAAACTTGTAAATGAAATTGTACCGGAAGAAATACCATTAACATCTTTTTCAATATTGATGGCGAGATATAAAGGATTTTTAGATGTAGCGGTAAATGGAGCAAAAGCAATTGATAAATTAAAAGACAGAGATAAAGTATTAATAGCAGAAGGCTGTACGCACCATAGGCAATGTGAAGACATAGGAACTGTAAAAATTCCTAAATTATTAAAGAAATTTACTGGAAAAGAACTAAAGTTAGAGTGGACAAACGGTATGGGTTTTCCGGAGGACTTAAAGCAATATGATTTAATAATTCATTGTGGCGGATGTATGCTAAATGAAAATGAAATAAAGTATAGAATGGAATTGGCAGTAAAAGAAAAAGTGCCGTTTACAAACTACGGCACCGCTATTGCTTACATGAATGGAATTTTAGAAAGAAGTCTTTATTGTATCAAATGAACAATCGTATCTAAAACTAACTCAATCATATTATTATAATCAATATTATTATGCTTATGATAAACAACTTCATGGCAGAGGTTATCTACAAGTCCCATAGAAATATGGACAACCTCTGTCAGATTTTTTTTATTAATACCTTTATTTTGCAAAAATTCAACAATATTTTTAGTTGAATTTAATTCATATTGATGGTAAAAATCAGCAATTTCTTTATCTGAATGAACCATAGCCATTATCTCTTCATGAGCAACCAAAGACAACTTGTGGTTTTCTATGAACTCATTAATCATACTACGGAAAAACTCTTTCAAATTAGTTTTTTGAAATTCATCATCTATATTATTCAAAGTAGGGAAGAAAATAGAATCGGCATATAGTCTTATTCCTTCAAGTAAAATATCGTGCTTATCTTTAAAATATCTATAAACAATACCAGTAGAAACACCGGCAGCTTTTGCAATTTCAGCGGTGTTGGTATTGTAGTAACCTTTTTCACAAATAAGATCAAATCCATAGCGAATGATCTTGTCTTTTTTTTCTATCGAACGCTTTTGAATAGGCTCTTTTATCTCGTTTTCACCCATAATTTTCACCTCTACACGTATGAATAATAACATATTTTTTCACTTAAGTAAATAAGAATTAAAAACATAGAAAAGCTTGGACGAAAAAAAGTGAAAAAATTTTCAACTTTTTATTGACTAATGAAATATAAAATGCTAGAATGAAAATGTGAAAGAAATTTCAACTTTTACAAAGGAGGATAAAAAATGATTTGTGAATTATCTGATTTGAAAATTGGTCAAAAAGCCAAAGTTTTAAAAATTAACGTTACAAATAAAGAAATAAGAAGACATTTATTTGATATGGGGGTTACCCGCGGGGTGGAAGTAAGAATAAAGAAAATAGCGCCTATGGGTGAGCCTGTAGATATAGAGATAAGGGGTTATGAATTAGCTTTAAGAAAACAAGAGATGAAAGGAATAGAAGTGGAGGTAGAAGACTAATGAAAATAGCATTAATCGGAAATCAAAATAGTGGAAAAACAACGTTGTTTAATTGTTTGACTGGAATGAATGCAAAAATCGGTAACTGGCCGGGAGTTACTATTGAAAAAAAGACTGGTGTAATAAAAGGAACTAAACATGAAATAACAGACTTACCTGGTATATATTCATTAAGTCCATATAGTATAGAAGAAGAAATTTCTAGAAATTTTGTGTTTGACGAAAATCCAGATGTAATAATAAATATAATAGATGCAACAGCAATCGAGAGAAGCCTATACCTTACCACTCAACTTTCAGAATTAGATTGTAAGGTAATAGTAGCCTTAAATATGTCAGATATTTTAGAGGAAAAAGGGTATAATATTGATGCAAAAAAATTAGAAGAAAAAATCGGGTTAAAGGTATTAAAAATATCTGCATTGAAAGAAACTGGAATAAAAGAACTAGTATCTGCAATAGATAATCTTGGGATTCAAGTTAAGCCTAAAATATTTGATGAAAATATAGAAAATGCAGAGAAAAGTGTAGAAAGTATATTGCCTCCTAAAATGCCTCATAAAAGGTTTGTAGCGGTTAAGCTATTAGAAGAAGATAAGAGATTTAATAGTTATTTAACTGATGGTGTAAAGGGAATAATAAAAGAATTAAAAGCACATTATGATACAGATATAGAAGAAACAATTGCAACTGAGAGATATAACTTTATAGAGAAAATCGAAGTAGATAGTATTACAAAAAAGAAAACAAAAGAAAGTGTTTCAGATAAGTTAGATAAAGTATTCTTAAATAAGTGGCTTGCTTTCCCAATATTTATTGCAATAATGTTCTTGATTTACTATTTATCTGTTGGCGTGATAGGAAGTGCAACGGTAGACTTTATAGGGGACAATGTTGGTGCATTTGGTGAGTGGACTGGAGAAAAATTGGCTGAACTTGGGACGGCAGAATGGTTAAATAGCCTAGTAGTAGATGGAATAATCGCTGGAGTTGGTGCAGTTTTAGGATTTATTCCTCAACTAATTATCTTATTTATTTGTATTTCGTTACTTGAAACAACTGGTTATATGTCTAGAGTATCCTTATTACTAGATAAGGTATTTAGAAAAATTGGCTTAAACGGAAAGAGTATAATTCCATTCATAGTTGGCTCGGGTTGCTCCGTACCTGGAATAATGGGATCTAGAATTATAGAAAACGAAGATGAAAGAAAAATGACAACAATATTAACTCCGTTTATACCATGTAGTGCAAAGCTCCCTATAATAGCATTATTTGCTGGGTATTTCTTCCCAGACAATGCAGGTTTGGTTTCGGCATCGTTATATTTCTTTGCAATAATAGTAATTATTTTAAGCGCAATGCTTATGAAAAAGTTCATATTTAAACACACATCAAGTACGTTTATATTTGAATTACCAGAGTATAAAATGCCGAGTGTAAAATATGTTGCAAAAGATGTAACAGACAAAGTATTAGCATTTATAAAAAGAGCAGGTACAATAATTCTTTTATGTTCTATTGTAATTTGGTTCTTATTATCTTTCTCGTTTAGAATGGAATATGGAGTAGAAATAGAAGATAGTATGTTGGCTATAATAGGTAATAAAATATCTTGGGTATTTTATCCTATGCTTGGAACGAGAAGTTGGGGCGCAACTGTTTCGGCAATTCAAGGTTTAGTTGCAAAGGAGCAAGTAGTTTCCTCTATGGCGGTTATAAATGGTTTGGCAGAAGATGTTGAAGAGGGTAGCGAGATATTTTCACTTGGTGGAATATTTGCATTCTTTAGTGCAGCATCAGCCTATGCGTTTATGGTATTTAACTTATTCTCAGCTCCATGCTTTGGTGCAATAGGTGCAATGAGAAGAGAATTAGGAAGTACAGGAAAACTCCTAAAAGCAGTTCTATTCCAAACAGGAATGGCATGGGTACTCGCTACTATTGTATATCAAGTAGGAAGTAGGCTTACAGGGGTTAATCCGATAAACATTATAATAATATGTGTAATACTGCTGGCGGTATTCTTGGCAGTAAGGCATATGATAAAGACGAAAGGAAATGAGTGTGCTGATTGCCCAAATTGTAAAATGTGTGGAAAATAAAAGGTGGAGAGACTAAAAAGTCTCTCTATTTTTTTGAAAAAATAGTTGACTTTGCAGAACATCCGTTCTATAATTATTCCAAAAGGAGGCGGTATTATTGAATAAAGAAAGCAGTAATAGGACGTTTGAGGAAATAAAACATATTGATGAGAATGGAGGTGAGTACTGGTATGCAAGGGAGTTAATGAGCATTTTGGAGTATTCTAACTGGCAAAACTTTCAGAAAACAATTGATAAAGCTATAATTTCTTGCAAAAATAGCAATATAAGTGAATTTGAACATTTTACTGACGTCAGTAAAACGATAAAAATGCCTAAAGGTGCGGAAAAGACAATTTTAGATTATAAATTAACACGTTATGCTTGCTATGTTATAGCGCAAAATGGAGATAGCAGAAAAAAGGTAATTGCACTTGCTCAAACCTACTTTGTAGTTCAAA